>CAUQYP010000186.1:0-9168 GCA_963522035.1 uncultured Noviherbaspirillum sp.
TCGCTGCGCGGAACGGCAACGGTCGCTGCGCGGAACGGCAACGGTCGCTGCGCGGAACGGCAACGGTCGCTGCGCGGGCAACTGCGATGGTCGCTGCGCGAATTTACCGGCTAGCCTTAGCCTACCGCCACCAGGTACAGCAGCAACAGATTAATCACAATAGAGATCGCCGCCACCGCGCGCCACATTGCCGCCGGGTCGCGCCTGGCCAATGGGGTCGGCGCGGGAGCTTGCAGCGGGCGGCTGGCGCCGCGTTCCAGCGCCAGCAAAAATTCCTCGGCGGTTTCGAAGCGGTCGGCAGGCTCGCGGGCGACAGCCCTGAGCAAAACGTTCTCCAGCCATAGCGGCACGTCCGGACGATAGCGGCTGGGCGGAACCGGGTCGCCGAAACGGGGGCGCTGGAAGGGTTCTATTTCTCCGTATGGATAATGCCGGGTCAGCATCTGGTACAAGGTCACGCCGGCGGCATAGACATCGGTCTGGCGCGACGGCACGGCGTTCGCATACTGCTCGGGCGCGAGGAACGACGGGGTGCCGGCGTGGGGCGCGTGGTTGCCGTCGCCGGCTTCAAGGCCGGACTGGGCGACGCCCAGGTCCAGCACGCGCAGTTCGCCGTCGTCGCCCAGGTGCACGTTGGCCGGCTTGATGTCGCGGTGGATGATGCTGCGCCGATGCAGCGCGCCCAGCGCACGGACCAGCCGCGTGCCTTCCGCAACCGCCTCGGGTATCGTGAAATGGCGGCCGGCGTCCAGGTGCTGCTGCAGCGTGTGGCCGTCGTGCCATGTGCTCAGGTAATACAGGTAATTGCGCTGCGCCGGCGTGATCACCTGCGGGAAAAACCGGGCTACCGCGCGCCGCGCCAGCCACTCCTCATGCGCAAATGCCGCACGCTCCTGCATGTCGCCGTCGCGTTCGGGCTGCAGGGTCTTCAGCACCAGCGGCTTGCCGCCCTGCGGGTCCAGCACCTTGTATAACGCGGTGTTCTGCGACGAATGAATCAGCGCCTCGACCCGGTAGCCATCGATGCTCTGGCCCGGTTTCAGCCGCGGCGGCAGCGGCAGCTGGTGCGAGCCGGAGACGGCGTCGCGCAGGCTGGCTTCGGGCAGCGACTCGACCTTCAGCACCAGCGCGCTGGCATTGTCGCTGGAACCGGCGCCGAGCGCGGCGTCGACCAGCGACTGCGCGGCCTGGCCGGCGTCCGACCCGCCAAGGATGACTTCGGATAACTGGCGGGTCAGGTCGTACTCGGTCATCGCGGCCCAGACGCCGTCGCTGGCCAGCAGGAATACATCGCCCTGCTTCAGTTCGCCCATGCCATGGTCGATGGCCAGCCGGGTGTCGAGGCCGATCGCGCGGGTCAGCACGTGCTGCATCTCGGGCCGGTCCCATACATGGTCGGTCGTCAGCCGCTGCAGCACGCCGTTGCGCAGCAGGTACAGCCGGGTGTCGCCGACGTGGGAAAAGTGATAGAAGCCGCCGCGCAGCACCAGCGCCGTCAGCGTGGTTGCCATGCCGGCCAGTTCGGGGCGGGCGGTGCCCTGCTGCTGGACCCAGCCATTCATCGCCTTGAGCACCCGGTCCAGCGACTGCGTGACGGGCCAGGTGTCCGGCGTCGCGTAATAGTCGGCCAGCAAGCCGCGCACCGCGTACTCGGCCGCCTCGCGGCCGCCGTCGTTGCCGGACACGCCGTCGGCGATGGCGGCAATCACGCCCTTGCTGGAAAGTTCCGGTTCGGCTGGCGTCACCATGCCGACAAAGTCTTCATTGCGCTCGCGCGGCCCGGCCAGGGTGGCGTGCCCGGAAGAGATGATCAGTGGCATCGATGGCGTTGGAAGGCAGCGGGCAAATTGCGCATCCGCCATTCTAGGGCAGCAGCGCTCAGATCTTCGCGGTCGTCATCGCAGCACTGCCCCAGGTGGTGCGCCAGCGGCCCTTGACCACGGTCAGCCCGACCAGCGCCAGCAGGGCCAGTGACGCAAACAGGCACAGGCCCAGCTGGTAGCTGCCGGTCGCCTGCCTGGAAAAGCCCAGGCTGGACGCCAGATAAAAGCCGCCGATGCCCCCGGCCATGCCGACCAGGCCGGTCATCACGCCGATCTCCTTGCGAAAGCGCTGCGGCACCAGCTGGAATACGGCGCCATTGCCGGTGCCCAGCGCCAGCATGGCCAGCACGAAGACCACCACCGCCATGGCAGCCGACGGCAGGCCGAAGCTGGCGATGAAGAGGAAAGTCGCTGCCAGCAGGTACATGACGGACAGGGTCTTGATGCCGCCGATGCGGTCCGCCATGCGCCCCCCGAGCGGCCGCACCAGCGAGCCGGCAAACACGCAGGCGGCGGTAAAGTAGCCGGCAGTCACCGGGGACAGGCCGTATTCGCCGTTGAAGTAGATGGCCAGCGACGACGCCAGCCCGGAAAAGCCGCCGAAAGTCACGCTGTAGAAGAACATGAACCACCAGGCATCCTTGTCTCTCAGCACATGCAGGTATTCGACCAGGGACTTCGGCGGCGGCGCCGACGGCGCGTCCTTGGCGAAGACCAGGTAGACCGCCAGGGCCACGCCCAGCGGTATCAGGCACAGGCCGAACACGTTTTGCCAGCCGTAGGCGATGGCCAGCGCAGGCGCAAACAGCGCGGCGAATGCGGTGCCCGAATTGCCGGCGCCGGCAATGCCCAGCGCGGTTCCCTGGTGCTCGGGCGGATACCAGCGCGAGGCCAGCGGCAGCGCCACCGCGAAAGCAGCACCGGCCATGCCGAGCAGGATGCCCAGTATCAGCAGGCTCTGGTAGCTCTGCAGGTCGCCCAGCCATGCCCATGTCAGGCCGGCGATCACGACCAGCTGGCCGACCAGTCCTGCTTTCTTCGGCTTCAGGTGGTCGACCAGCACGCCCATCACGATGCGCAGCAGCGCGCCGGCCAGCAGCGGCGTGGCCACCATCAGTCCCTTCTGCGCTGGCGTCAAGCCGAGATCGGCGGAGATCTGGACCGCCAGAGGGCCGAGGATGACCCAGACCATGAAGCTCAGGTCGAAGTAGAAGAAGGAGGCAAGCAGGGTAGGCGTATGGCCTGCTTTCCAGAATGAGGTGCTTTGCATGATGAGTCCGATCGGCGATAGGCGAGCGTGATGCACCATGCAAGGGCTATGCCAAACGAACGCGTGCACCGGGCCCGACATGGGCTATGCAAATTGCAGCCTCGATGTGCGCCTGCACCATGAAGGCCGCCGCGATGCACAGTCGCAGTGCGCAATGTGCATCCCCATGTCGCATGCTGGCGCGCCTGCCGCTGGCACCGCTCTTGCATTGCATTTACATCGCAAACGACATGGCTTTAATGGCGAAGCCATTAACGGAAAGGGCTTTAATGAAGAAGCTGAAACTGGTCATGGTCGGCAACGGCATGGCAGGCGTACGTACCCTGGAAGAGCTGATCAGGATCGCTCCCGATGTCTACGACATCACGGTGTTCGGGGCCGAGCCCTATGCAAACTACAATCGCATCCTGCTCTCGCCGGTGCTGGCTGGCGAGCAGACCATCCAGGACATCATGCTCAACGATGTCGACTGGTATGCGGACAACAACATCACGCTGCACCTCGGCAAGACCATCAACCGGATCGACCGGCTGCGGCGCACCGTGGTCGCGGAGGACGGCACCGAGGCGCAGTACGACCGGCTGCTGCTGGCGACCGGCTCGACGCCGTTCATGCTGCCGGTGCCCGGCAAAGACTTGAAGGGCGTCATTTCCTATCGCGACATCCACGACACCAATGCGATGATCGCGGCCGCCAGCACCCATACCCACGCGGTGGTGATCGGCGGCGGCCTGCTGGGGCTGGAAGCAGCCAATGGCCTGAAGCTGCGCGGCATGGATGTCACCGTCGTGCACCTGCCGGGCTGGCTGATGGAACGCCAGCTCGACCCGGTCGCCGGCAAGATGCTGCAGCAGTCGCTGGAAGACCGCGGCCTCAAATTCCTGCTGGCCAGGAATACGCAGGAACTGGTCGGCGACGAACACGGCCAGGTGCAGGCGATCCGCTTCAACGACGGCCTCGAAGTGCCGGCGCAGCTGGTGGTGATGGCGGTCGGGATCCGGCCCAACACTGCGCTGGCCGAAGCCAGCGGCATCCATTGCAGCCGCGGCATCGTGGTCAACGACACGATGCAGACCTACGACCCGCGCATCTACGCAGTGGGCGAATGCGTGAACCACCGCGGCACGGCCTACGGCCTGGTCGCGCCGCTGTTCGAGATGGCCAAGGTGGCGGCCAACCACCTGGCCAGCTTCGGCATCGGCCGCTACCAGGGTTCGGTGACGTCGACCAAGCTGAAGGTCACCGGCATCGACCTGTTCTCGGCCGGTGAATTCATGGGCGGCGAGGGCACCGAGGAAATTATCCTGTCGGACCCGATAGGCGGCGTCTACAAGAAGCTGGTGCTGAAGGACGACAAGCTGGTCGGCGCCTGCCTGTATGGCGACACGGTCGACGGCAGCTGGTACTTCAAGCTGCTGCGCGAGGGCCGCGACATCGCCGAGATCCGCGACACGCTGATGTTCGGCGAGGCCAATACCGGCCGCCCCGGCGACACCGGCCACGAAGGCTTCACCATGGCCGCCGCGATGCCGGACACGGCCGAGGTCTGCGGCTGCAACGGCGTCTGCAAGGGCGCCATCGTCAAGGCGATCAAGGAGAAAGGCCTGTTCACGCTGGAAGACGTGCGCAAGCACACCAAGGCGTCGGCTTCCTGCGGCTCCTGCACCGGTCTCGTCGAGCAGATCATCATGTTCACCGCAGGCGGGGACTACTCGTCGGCGGCCAAGGCCAAGCCCATGTGCGGCTGCACCGACCATACCCACCAGGAAGCGCGCGACGCGATCCGCCATAACAAGCTGCTGACCGTGGCCGACACGATGCGTTTCATGGACTGGCAGACGCCCAACGGCTGCGCCAGCTGCCGCCCGGCGCTCAACTACTACCTGATCTCGACCTGGCCGCACGAAGCGGTGGACGACCCGCAGTCGCGCTTCATCAACGAGCGCTCGCATGCCAATATCCAGAAGGACGGCACCTACTCGGTGATCCCGCGGATGTGGGGCGGCGAGACCAACTCGGCCGACCTGCGCCGCATTGCCGATGTCGTCGACAAGTATGCGATTCCCACGGTCAAGGTGACAGGCGGCCAGCGCATCGACCTGCTGGGCGTGAAGAAGGAAGACCTGCCGGCGGTCTGGAAAGACCTTGGCATGCCGTCCGGGCTGGCCTATGCAAAAGGCCTGCGCACGGTAAAGACCTGCGTCGGCTCCGAGTGGTGCCGCTTCGGCACCCAGAACTCGACGCTGCTCGGGCAACAGCTGGAAAAGGCGCTGGCCCGCATGTACGCGCCGCACAAGGTCAAGATCGCGGTATCGGGCTGCCCGCGCAACTGCGCCGAGTCCGGCATCAAGGACGTCGGCGTGATCGGCGTCGACTCCGGCTGGGAAATCTACGTCGGCGGCAATGGCGGCATCAAGACCGAGGTCGCGCACTTCTTCACCAAGCTGAAAACCCACGAGGAGGTCATGGAGTACACCGGCGCCTTCCTGCAGATCTACCGCGAGGAAGGCTGGTACCTGGAGCGCACCGTGCATTACCTGGCGCGCGTCGGGCTTGAGCATGTGAAGAAAATGGTGCTGGAAGACCACGATAACCGCCGTGCATTGTACGAGCGCCTGCTGTTCTCGCTCGACGGCTTGCCCGACCCGTGGCATGAGTTCGACCGCGCCATGGTCGATGCGCGCCAGTTTACGCCGCTCACCGTTTGAGTGCCGTTGCATTCCGTATCAAGTAAAAGGATCAAGCATGTCGAACCAATGGAAAGCCATCTGCAACGTCGCAGATATCCCCGTGCTCGGCGCACGGGTCGTCAAGCGGGCAGCGCTGCCCGACGTGGCGATTTTCCGTAACAGCCAGGACCACGTATTTGCGCTGCTGGACCGCTGCCCGCACCGGGGCGGCCCGCTGTCGCAGGGCATCGTGTTCGGCGAGCGCGTCGCCTGCCCGCTGCATAACTGGAGCATCGAGCTGCAGACGGGCTGTGCGGTGGCGCCCGACGAAGGCTGCACGCAGAAATTCAGCGTCAAGGTGGAAGAAGGCCAGGTGTATCTCGATGCCGCCGAACTGACTGCGGCAACCGTCGAGGCGGCATGAATGCGCCCGTCCTTGCCCCATTCGTCGCCGGCGGTATTCCTGGTCCCATAAGCGAGACCAGGACCACCTGCTGCTACTGCGGCGTCGGTTGCGGCGTGATCGTGCAAAGCGACGGCGTGCAGGTGACCGGCGTGCGCGGCGACCCGGACCACCCGGCCAACTTTGGCCGCCTCTGCACCAAGGGCAGCACGCTGCATTTGACGGCCAGCCCCCTTCTCCAGCAGCAGGCGCGGGCGCTGTACCCGGAAATGCGCGCATCGCGCAACAGTGAACGGCAACAGGCATCCTGGGACGAGACGCAGGACTTCATTGCCCGCCGCATCGTCGAGACGGTTGAAAAGCATGGCCCCGACAGCGTCGCATTCTATATTTCCGGCCAGCTGCTGACCGAGGACTATTACGTCTTCAACAAGCTGGCCAAGGGCCTCATCGGCACCAACAATGTCGACACCAACTCGCGCTTGTGCATGTCGAGCGCGGTCGCAGGCTACAAGCAGACGCTGGGCGCAGACGCGCCGCCAGCCTGCTATGAAGACATCGACCATGCGGACCTGCTGTTCATCAGCGGCTCCAACACGGCCTATGCGCATCCGATACTCTACCGCCGCATCGAGGATGCGCGGCGGGCCAACCCGGCCATGCGCATGATCGTCGCCGACCCGCGCCGCACCGACACCGCGCGCGACGCCGACCTGTTCCTGCAGATCCTGCCGGGCACCGACGTCGCGCTCTATAACGGCATGCTGCACATCTGCCTGTGGGAAGACCTGGTCGACCTGGCGTTCATCGCCGCCCATACCGAGCGTTTCCCCGAACTCAAGCGCACGGTGCGCGAATACACGCCGAAGCACGTGGCCGCCATCTGCGGCATCAGCGAGGAAGACCTGTTCAAGGCGGCCCGTTGGTTCGGCGAAGCGAAGGCGGCGCTGTCGCTGTATTGCCAGGGACTGAACCAGTCGTCGTCGGGCACCGCCAAGAATGCCTCGCTGATCAACCTGCACTTGGCGACCGGCCAGATCGGCAAGCCCGGCGCCGGGCCGTTCTCGCTGACCGGCCAGCCCAATGCAATGGGCGGTCGCGAGGTGGGCGGCATGGCCAACCTGCTGTCCGGCCACCGCGACATGGCGAACCCGGCACATCGCGCCGAAGTCGCGCGGCTGTGGGGCGTGGACGATGTGCCGGCCATACCGGGCAAGACCGCGGTGCCGATGTTCGAGGCAGTGCGCAAGGGCGAGATCAAGATCCTCTGGATCGCCTGCACCAACCCCGCGCAATCAATGCCCGACCAGAACCTGGTGCGCGAGGCGCTGGAAAACGCCGAGCTGGTCATCGTGCAGGAAGCGTATCGCGGCACCGCCACCGTGGCCTATGCCGACGTGCTGCTGCCGGCCACCACCTGGAGCGAGAAGGAAGGCACGGTCACCAATTCCGAGCGCCGCATCACGCGCTTCAAGCCGGTGCTGCCGGCGCCGGGCGAAGCGCGGCACGACTGGCGCATCGTGGTCGACCTGGCCAGGAGGCTGGAACTGATCATGGGCCGCCCGCACACGCTGTTCCCTTACGACACGCCGGAGCAGATCTGGAACGAGCACCGCGAGAGCACGCGTGGCCGCGACCTCGACATTACCGGACTGTCCTACCGCATATTGGAGGAGCAGGGCCCGCAGCAATGGCCGTTCCCTGAAGGCGCGTCAACTGGCAGAAAGCGCTTGTATGAGGATGGCGTTTTCCCGACCGAAAGCGGCCGCGCGAAGTTCGTCGTCGCGCCATACAAGCCGGTGTCCGAGCCGGTCGATGCCCGCTATCCGTTTCGCATGACCACCGGCCGCCTGCGCGACCAGTGGCACGGCATGAGCCGCACCGGCACGGTGGCCCAGCTGTTCTCGCATGCGTCCGAGCCGGCCGTGGTGCTGGCGGCGAACGACATGGAACGGCGCTTCCTGAAGGACGGCGACCTGGTCCACGTGACCAGCCGGCGCGGCTCGCAATTGCTGCCTGCGCTGGCCGGCGACGACATGCGCAGCGGCCAGGCTTTCGTTGCGATGCACTGGGGCGAGGAATACGTGTCGGGGCGCGGCGCGGACGGCCGCGGCAGCCATGGCGTCAATGCACTGACGCTGTCCACGGTCGACCCGCACTCATTCCAGCCCGAACTCAAGCATGCTGCTGTCAAGATCCTGAAGGCCGAGCTGCCATGGCGCTTCCTCGTGGCCGGCTGGGCCGGGGCGTCCGAGGTGCTGAACCTGCAAGCGGCCATGCGACCGTACATGAAGCGCTTTGCCTACGCGTCCTGCACGCTGTTCGGGCGCGACCGGGCCGGCGTGCTGTTTCGCGCAGCGGACGATTATCCGGCGGACGAGGCGCTGGTGAAGGAGATCGAGGCCCTTTTCGGCATAGCCGGCGCGCAGGTGCTGCGCTATGACGATACGCGGCGCGGCAATGCGCGCCATATCCGCATCGTCGACGGCAGGCTCGAGGCGATGTCGATGGCTGGCGACATCGCTGCCGAACGCTGGCTGCGCGATTACCTGGAAGGCGAGCAGCCGGTTGCGGCATTGGGCCGGTTGCTGCTGTCGCCTTCGTCCAGGGCGCCGCAGGGCTTCAAGGCGCGGGGGCGGATTGTCTGCAATTGTTTCAACGTGGCCGAAACCGAGATTGCGGACATGTTGGCTGCGCAGGTGTCGGCGTCGCCGGACGAGGCCTTGTGCTCTCTGCAGGCCAAGCTCAGGTGCGGCACCAATTGCGGCTCATGCGTGCCGGAGCTGAAGCAGATGGTGCGGCGTGTTCCGGTCGCCGTTTGACGCGATTGGCAGGGGGGATGAGCCATCCCGTCAACGTGCCGGTGGTCCGGCGAGTTCTGCTGGATACGGGCGCCAGGCTCGTTGCTCTTGCCCGCGCAGCGACAGTTGCGGTTGCCGTTGCCGTTGCAGTTGCCGTTGCCGTTGCTTTTGACGCTGCCTTTGACGTGGATCCCCGTTAGAC
>CAUQYP010000187.1:0-9135 GCA_963522035.1 uncultured Noviherbaspirillum sp.
AACTGCAACTGTCGCTGCGCGGAACGGCAACGGCAACGGCAACGGCAACGGCAACGGCAACTGCTGGGCTGTTTATTCATGCAAATGGCCGGACGGCGTGCCCCGTACGGCCAGCAATACACTTCCGGCATTCGCGCCATCCGGCATGCAAAGTCGGCATCGAAAACACGTGGGCATGCCGAATATTCCACGCCGCCGACTTGCCGGTGCGTACGATGCGACTGCTAGAGCGTATGCGTCGCCCGGGACGAACTCATCGCGGCGCCCAGGATTTCCTCGATGCGCTGGCGCACCCGCTGACCGCTTTCGTCGGCCGGAAAATGCACGCCCACGCCTTGTACCTTGTTATTGTGCGCACCGGCCGGCGTCACCCAGACCACCTTTCCGGCAATCGGATATTTGCTGGCATCCTCCATCAGCGACAGGATCAGGTAGATCTCGTCGCCCAGCGCATGGCCGCGCGTGGTGGGGACGAAAATGCCGCCGTTTGCCAGGAACGGCATATACGCGGCATACAGTGCCGACTTTTCCTTCACGGCCAACGAAAGAACCGACGGACGGGGCGGCGCGGCGCCGCTAACTTCAGCCATGGTGGACCCTAAGCAAAAACGTTGGAGTAATCCAGCAGCATGTCCTCGATGAACAGCTTCGCGGCCAGCGGATGGTCTGCTATTGCCCGCCGGTCGTTCATTTGTTTCAACGCGGCCAGCAGTTGACGTGCGTCCGCACGCAAAGCCAGTGCCTCTATTTCCCGGCGGTATTTTGGATAATAACGGATCCTCCCGGAAAACTTGACCGAAAACAGGTCGTATAGCCAGCGTTGCAACCAGCCTGTCACGTCAGCCGGGGCTGTTTTCTGCAAGATGTCGGCTGTTTTCAGTGCGGCGTCCGATGAGGGTTTTGCCAGATGCGATAACAAGGCGTCGATTGCCTCCCTCGACCCGCCTTGCGCTTCCTCCAGGGCCGCTAGCGGTGCACCGCCCTGTTCAGCCAGCCAGCTTTCCGCGTCATCGATGCCTTGCGCCTTCAACCATGCCAGTGCCTGCTCAGCCGGGGGAAGCGACATCGGCAGCTTGCGGCAACGCGACAGTATAGTCGGCAAGAGACGGTCGATATTGTGGCTGACCAGGATGAAAACCGTGTCCGGCGGCGGCTCTTCCAGGGTTTTCAGCAAGGCGTTGGACGCGATCGCATTCAAGGCTTCGGCCGGGTGCAGCAGGACAACACGGCGGCCGCGGCGGTGCGTCGACACGTTCATGAAGTCGGCCAGCGTCCTGATCTGCTCGACCCGGATTTCCTTCGACGGTGTCTTGGCCGCCTTGGCCGTCTTTACCGGCTCGGCGTCCGCTTCTTCCGAGGCCGACTCATCCAAGTTCTCCGGCCTGACACGGCGGTAGTCGGGATGGGCATACTGGCTGAACCAGCCGCAGGCCAGGCAGACGCCACAGGCCTGCCCGTCCGCCAGCGGCTGTTCGCACAGCAGGCTTTGCGCCAGCCGTTCGCCGAAACGGGTCTTGCCTATGCCTTCCGGCCCATGCAGCAGCAGCGCATGCGGGAAACGGCCACGCATTTCCATGACCTCGGCCCAGCTTGCTGGCTGCCATGGCAATAAAGCGTCGCTCATTGGATAGTTGCAAAAATAATCATATTGAGAAACTACATTAATTTATTCAAAAAATGTCTTCAAAAACAGTCACTTATACGAAATACATAAAGTTAATTAAAACTCTTCAAATACTCTTATAAGTCTTTGATTCACATCGCTTATTGGCATACTTGAGTCAATAATACGAAAACGGCCGGAGAACTGCTCTGCACGTCGTCGATACTCTGCCTGCGTCGCAGCAAAAAACGCAGCTTTTTCCTGTTCGAACTTGTCCAGGTCGCGTGTCCGGTCCAGCCGGGCACGAGCAACATCGAGCGGAACGTCGAATAACAAGGTCAAGTCGGGCTGCAGATGCGGATGCACCCACTGCTCCAGCGTCTCGAGTTTATCCAGCGGCAATTGCCGGCCTCCTCCCTGGTAGGCAAAAGTGGCATCGGTGAACCGGTCGGAAATTACCCAGTCGCCCCGCGCCAGCGCCGGTTCGATGACTTGCGCCAGATGTTCGCGCCGGGCGGCGAACATCAGCAGCGCCTCCGTTTCCAGGTGCATTTTTTCATGCAGCAACAGATTGCGCAGTTGCTCCCCGAGCGGCGTTCCGCCCGGCTCCCTGGTCGTGATCACCGTATGCCCACGGTCGTGCAGCAGGCTGGCGACGAAGGAAATATGGGTCGACTTGCCCGCGCCGTCGATGCCCTCGAAGGTAATGAATTTTCCCGGTTTCATGGATTTTTTTGAAAAAACTAGCGTTGGTACTTGTTGACGGCCTGGTTATGTTCACTGAGGCTGCCGGAAAAATGACTGGTGCCGTCACCGCGCGCAACGAAATAAAGCGCTTCGGTACGGGCGGGATTGAGCGCAGCGGCCAGCGCCGCCGCGCCGGGCAGCGCGATGGGCGTCGGCGGCAGCCCGGCACGGGTATAGGTGTTGTAAGGCGTGTCCGTCTGCAGATCGCGCTTGCGGATATTGCCCTGGTAGCGTTCGCCCATGCCATAGATTACGGTTGGGTCGGTCTGCAACAGCATCCCTTTACGCAGCCGGTTTACGAACACACCCGCGATCAGGTCACGGTCCGCCTTCTGCCCGGTTTCCTTTTCTATAATGGAAGCCATCACCAGCGCTTCATAGGGCGCCTTGTACGGCAGGTCCGGCGCCCGGTTGGCCCAGCCCTCGTCCAGCTTCTTCTGCATCAGCGCATGCGCGCGCTTGTAGATCTGCAGGTCGCTGGCGCCTTTCGCAAACAGGTAGGTGTCCGGGAAGAAGAGCCCTTCGGCCTGCTGGTAATTGGGCGCGACCTTCGCCAGGAGCTCGGCGTCGGACAGGTTTGCCGTGTCATGCTTCAGCGCGGTATTGTCGGCGATGGCCTGCCGCATCTGGCGGAAGGTCCATCCTTCGATGACCACCAGCGAGTGCTGGGCGAATTCGCCGCGGACCAGCTGGTCGACCAACCGTTGCGGCGTCGTGCCTGGCGCCAGCTCATAGCTGCCGGCCTTGATGCGCGTGCCGTTGCCGGTCAGCCGCGCGAGCGCTTCGAGCAGGACCGGCTGCACCGGCACGCCCGACCTGGCGACTTCCTGTACCGCGCCGCGTACGCCGCTGCCCGCCGTTACAGTGAACGGTATGTTGTCGCCGGCCTTGACGATGGGTTGTTGCGACCAGTAGAAGAAGCCGGCCGCGACCGCCACCATCAAAACGATTATTCCTGTCAGAAACTTTTTCACCACACTTAGCCTGTCCAAATCCGGGTCAATCGAACGCGATTTTCTGACGCCACTATAATCGAGCCGTCATGATAATCGTTGGAACTTCCAATCACTAACTCGATGAACGCAACCACTACCGCCTGGCTCGACTTCCTGGGCTCCCAAGGTGCCCGGCTTTCTGCATCGACCACGCCCGACGTAATCGGTTTCCACGACGCGCCTGCACCGGCCACGAACTTCGTCGCACCGCTGGTGCACCTGGGCCTGATCGCTGCAAGCGGCGAAGACGCTGCGACCTTCCTGCACAATCAGTTGACCAATGACGTCGAGAAACTGGGCACCGGCGAGGCCAGGCTTGCCGGCTACTGCACGCCCAAGGGGCGGCTGCTGGCGACCATGCTGGTGTGGAAATCGGCGGACGCAATCTTCCTGCAACTGCCGCGCGAGATACAGCCGGCAGTGCAGAAGCGGCTGCAAATGTTCATCCTGCGCGCCAAGGCCAAACTGGCGGACGCCAGCGGCGACATCGTGGCGCTGGGCCTGGCCGGTCCGGCTGCGGCGGCCGCGCTGGCGCCATGGTTTCCGGTAATGCCGTCCGCGCCGCTGGCAGTGGTCCATGCCGAGGCCGGCATTCTTATTCGCCTGCAGGACGCCGGCGACCTGCCGCGCTTCCAGTGGCTGGCCTCGCCGGAAATAGCGCAGCAGGCTTGGCCGCGTCTTGCCGAGACACTGCAGCCGGCCGGCGCGCCCGCCTGGCGCCTGCTCGACATCCAGGCGGCAATTCCGGTCGTGGTGCAAGCCACGCAGGAGCAGTTCGTGCCGCAAATGATCAATTTCGAAGTGCTGGGCGGCGTCAATTTCCGGAAGGGCTGTTACCCCGGCCAGGAAATCGTCGCCCGCAGCCAGTACCTGGGCAAGCTCAAGCGGCGGATGCTGCCGGCGACGGTGGACGCAACTGGCGTTACGCCCGGCGCCGAGGTCTATGCCAGCACGGACCCGGCCCAGCCCTGCGGCCAGATCGTCAATGCGGAAGCCCGTGACGGCCAGACGCATTGCCTGGTCGAACTCAAGACTGCCGTGCTGGACGACGGTGCGAGTATCCACCTTGGTTCGGCCGACGGACCGCCGTTGCGGATCGGCGCGCTGCCATATGCATTGACCGACCCGACCTGAAGATGGATCTTTATATCTACTACAAGGTGGACGCCTGCGCGGCGCCCGACCTGGCGGCCCGGATCGCGGTAATGCAGTCGGAGCTCGCCAACCGCCTGGGCGTCGTGGCGGTGCTGCGTCGCCGGCCCGGCGAACAGCAGGGCAAGCAGACCTGGATGGAAGTCTATCCGGACGTGCCGCCCGGTTTTGACGCCGCCCTGGCGCAAGCCGTCAGCGACAGCGGCATCGAAGCGCTTGTCAGCGGCCCGCGTCACACCGAAATTTTCGTGGAACTCCAAGCATGTGCCTGATCGTTTTCGCCTGGCAGGTCATCCCCGGCCTTTCCTTGCTGGCCGCAGCGAACCGGGACGAATTCTACGAGCGCCCGGCACTGCCGGCGCAATGGTGGCCCGACCAGCCCGACGTCTATGCCGGACGCGACCTGCGCGGGAACGGCACCTGGCTGGGCATTACCCGCGGCGGCCGGTTCGCCGCGCTGACCAACGTGCGCGACCCGCAGCGGCAACGCAGCGACGCGCCATCGCGCGGTTCGCTGGTCTCCGACTTCCTGGCCGGCAGCGACAGCGCGTCGGACTACATCGAGGCGATCTCGGCGGATGCCGGCCGTTTCAACGGTTTCAACCTGCTGGTCTGCGACGGCGCCGAACTGATCTGGTATACCAACGCCGACTGCGACGATCCACGCAACGGCATGCCGCTTCCCCATGGCATCTACGGCGTGTCGAACGCTTTCCTGGACACGCCATGGCCCAAGGTGGTGCGCAGCAAGGCCGAGTTTGCCAGCCTGATGTGCACCGGCGCCTCGGCCGACGCCTATTTCGACATGCTCAGCGACAAGACCCGCGCCAACGACTGCCGGCTGCCGCAGACCGGCGTGCCGATCGAGTGGGAACGCACGCTGTCGCCGGTGTTCATCGAGTCACCCGGCTATGGCACCCGCTGCTCGACCGTCGTGCAGTTGCTGCAGGACGGCAGCGCGCAGCTGACTGAACGACTGGCCGAGGCGCCGGCCGAAGGGGAAACACCGGTCATCCAGGAAAAAATGGCCGGCGCATTGCGATGTGTTCGATCCCGGCGTCCATGAACACCGCGCCCTCGGGCGTGAAACCATGCCGCTCGTAGAAACCGCGCGCAGACAGCTGCGCATGCAGCACGACGGAAGCGTCTCCGCGCTGCTGCGCCTGCTGCATCAACTCGGTCAGCAGCAAGCTGCCGACGCCAGCGCCCCGTGCACTGCGGCTGACTGCCATGCGGCCGATATGGCCATCCGGGAGCAAGCGGCCGGTTCCGACCGCCGTGTCGCCGTCGCAGGCTAGCGCATGCAGCGAGACGGCGTCGAATGCGTCGAGTTCCAGTTCCGCCGGCACGCCCTGCTCGTCGACGAACACGGCATGCCTTATTGCGCTGGCTGCGGCGCCCAGCTGCGCCCAGGTGCCGGTGACGACCGTGACACTCATTGCACAGACGGCGCCACGGTTTCCAGCGCGCACAGCCGGCCGCGCCAGTCTTCCGGCACTGCCACACCCTTGCGGGCGACAGCGTCTGCGTAGACATACACCAGTTCGCCGGACACCAGCAGGTCGTCGCCGCGGTAGATCTCCAGCAGGTAGCGCATCGAACTGCGGCCCAGCGCCGCGCAGCGCACGCCGATGTCGAGCATGTCGTCGAAGCGGGCCGGCGCGTGGTATTCGACCGTGGCTTTCCGGGCGAACATTTCCTGCCCGGCCGCCGCCTGCTGCACCACGCCCGGCAGCCCGGTCGCCCGCCAGTATTCGGTGAACGCCACGTCGAAATAAGTCAGGTAATGGCCATTGAACACGATGGCCTGCATGTCGACCTCGGCCCAGCGCACCCTGAGCGTGTGGAAAAAGGAAAATTCACTGCGTGCCATGACGCTCCCTCCGATCTCTTTGTAATGAACGCGCAGCCGGGTCAGCCCTGCCAGCTGCTTTCGGAAACGACCTTCCAGGCGCCGCCCTCGCGCGCCCAGTACTGGCGCTTGCGGCTCGACACCCGTTTCACTCCGGCGACGGCATCGACGGTAAAAGTGGCGACCATGACTTCCTCGCGGCCGGGATAGCGGAACAGGCTCAGCGAACGCAGCGCCATCGACGGCTTGACCAGCGCTTCGGTCTGCTTGCGCTGCCGGGCCAGCCAGTCGTCGACCTCTTCGCCCTGCTCGGTGCGAAAGCGCGACGAGTACTTCGACCGCAGCTGCTGCGGGTCGGGGTCTTCCAGCGCGGCGCGCCAGCTTTCCACCATCGCCTGCGCCTGCGCGCGTTCCTGGCTTAGCTGCGTTCGCGTGACGAAATCGGTTTCACTGGCAATCACGACCGGCGTCTTGCCGACCTCGATGCTGCCAACCACTTCGCGCAGGTCGGGATTGGTCAGCACCACGCAACCGTCCGAGGACAGCGGCGGGCGGCTGTAGTTGCGGGCCGGCGTGCCATGCAGCCAGATGCCGGAGCCGTCACGGCCATGCAGCTTGTCCCATTCGTTCGGATAGTTGATCGGCAACGCGCCCACGCCATACAGGTCGGGCAAGCGGTGGCCCGCCAGCCGGCCGGTAATGTAATACACGCCCAGCGGCGTCTTCTGGTCGCCTTCCTTTTCCTTGTTGACGCCCAGCTTGCCCTGGCTGATGTAGTAATCGCGCTGAAAATGCAGCTCGCCCTGGCGGTTCTCGTACAGGTAGAGGCGCGAGCGGCGGGCGTCGACCACCAGCACGCGTTTCTGGTCGGGACGCAGCTGCAGCACGGCGCGCGGCACCTTAGCCGGGTCCGGCCGCTCCAGCAGCGCCCTCATGCGGGCGATTGCCTCCTGCCGCAAGTCGGACAGCGCCTGCGGTGCAGCGCCGTCGACGGCGCCGAAACGGTCCACTTCATGGGTCTGCATCAGCAGCAGGTCGCCGCGCAGCAGGTGGCCCAACTGGAAGTTCAGGTAGGTCGCCACCAGCCGGTCCGCCTTGGCCAGCGCGTCGCGCAGGTGGCGCGCCCCGAGGTCCTTGTAGACTTCGATGAGCATCTGGTCCGGGTCCATCACGCGGGCCGGCGCAGCCGGCGCCAGCGGGCTCCACGCGAGCAGCAATGCGCAGGCCAGTGCCCGCACGGCAGCCGGTTGTCGAAAGCGCACGTTCATCAGCCCGTGCGTTCCTGCTTGATCAGCCACTTGTTGCGCTGGCGCTCGAACTCCAGGGTCTTGCGGCCGCTTGCGTTCAAGCGGTCCGACACGTATTTCTGATGAAACCGCACGGTCGCGGCATTGCCTTCGATGCTGACCTGCGGCGCATCCACGCTGACCTTGATGCGGCCCTTGCCGGCAATACGCGCCTGGCGTTCCTCCACCCATTCCTTGCGGCTCTGGCTGCCGGGCGGATTGAAGTCGCTCGCATAGTGCGCGAGGTAGGCGGCAACGTCCTGCGCGCTCCAGGCCTTCGCCCAGCTTTCGACCGCATCGAGCACGGACGCCTTCTCCGCCGCGGCTTCCTGCGCGGCACGGGCTTTCGGATCGGGCTTGTCGGCCTTGTCGGCCTTGACCAGCCGCACCGGGCGCGGCTCGGCCGGCGCCGGGGCGGCTTTTGGCGGCTCCGCCTTGGCCACTTCGACCTTCGCGGGCGGCAGTTTTGGCTCCGCCTTCACGACCGGCGCCGGCTTGGCTGGCCGCGGCGCTTCGGCGATCTTCGGCGCCTCCGTCACGACCGTCCGGGGCGTTTCGACCACCACCGTCCTGGGCGGCTCCGGCGCGGGCTTCGCCACCGGCTGGTCGACCGCGGCAGCCGGCCTGGCGGACGCCACCACCACGGGCGCCGGGTCAGCCGGCTTCTGCACAGGCAGCGGCGCGACGGCAAGCGCGGTGGCCTGGCCTGCCGGAACGGCCAGGCTGCGCACCAGCGCGAGCTTTGCTACCGGGCCTGCCGTGCCGGTCGAAGCCGGATCGATCTGCAATGCCTTGTCGTAGGCCTGGCTCGCCAGCCTGGCATGCACATCGCCGAGGTTTTCAAAGGCGGTTGCATAGGCCGGGCTGGTGCGCAGCGCCTTGTCCAGCGCGGCCTTGGCCTTGTCATACTGGCCCGCCGCGGCATGGAGAACCGCCAGGTTGTTGTACGGTTCCGGGAGCTTGGGGTAATCCCGGGTCAGCCGGGTAAAGATGGCGATTGCCTCCGCCGGCCGGGTCTCGGACAGCATCACGCCCTTCATGAAGCGCATCTGCACGTCGGCAGGCTGGCGGCTCAGAATGGCGTCGATACGCTTCAGCGCTTCCTCCCCATTGCCGCTCTGCGCCAGGCGGGCGATGTCGGCGGCGTCGTCGGCCTGCGCGGGCGATGCGCCCAGCGCGGCAAGCAGCATGGTCAGCAAGGTCAACTGCGGGAGGCGCAAGCGGCGCGGCGTAAAAGGCGGAAAACTCATCGGGCTGGCTGCACGGAAAAAACGGTATGGTACACCGGCGATGGCCGAACCGGGGTGCGTTTCTTGGCTGCAAACCGGTCCGGGTCAAGCGCAGGCAGCAATGTCAATGAATGAAAAAAATCCCGGAGCCCTCAAGGCTGCGGGATTTTAACGATACGACAACGCTTGGAGCATCTTCATCCCGGCTTGGACCGGAAGCGCCACTTCCGTGCAGCGACAGTTGCCGTTGCATTAAGCCCCGCGCAGCGAC
>CAUQYP010000188.1:0-9086 GCA_963522035.1 uncultured Noviherbaspirillum sp.
AAAGCAAAAGCAAAAGCAAAAGCAACTGTCGCTGCGCGGGCAACTGCAACGGCAACGGTCGGAAACTCAACCTTGTGGGCGAACCAGAAGCGCTGCCCGCGCTTCCGCTTCGTCTACCGTATCCCTGCCCGCATGAACGACTGCACGAACTGCCGCTGGAACAGCAAAAAGGCCAGCAGCAGCGGCGCCGAGGTCATCAGCGTTGCCGCGGTGATGATGGACCAGTCGACGCCCTGGTCGGTAGACGAGAACACCTGCAGGCCCACCGTCAGCGGGCGCGACTCGACCGAGTTGGTGACGATCAGGGGCCACAGGAAGTTGTTCCAGTGAGTGCTGACCGACACCAGGCCGAAGGCCAGGTAAATGGGTTTGGCCAGCGGCATGTAGACCTTGGTCAGCACCTGCAGCGCGCTGGCGCCTTCTACGGTGGCGGCTTCGTCCAGTTCGCGCGGCACCGACTTGAAGGTCTGCCGCAGCAGGAAGATGCCGAAGGCCGAGGCGAAGTAGGGCAGGCCGATCGACAGGATGGTGTCGCGCAGGCCCAGCTTGTTCATCGTGGCATAGTTCTCGACGATGAGGATGTCCGGCATCACCATCAGCTGCATCAGCACCAGCATGAATACCAGGTTGGACCCGCGGAAGGTGAAGCGCGCGAATGCATAGGCGGCCATGGTGGAGAGCACCATCTGCGCGGCCAGGATCATGGTCACCAGCACGAAGGTGTTGAAGAAATAGCGGGGGAAGGGCGCGGCCTGCCAGGCATTGATGAAGTTCTGCATGGTCAGCGGCGCGGACAGCGAGAAACGCGTGGCAAACTCCGCCGGGTGGAAGGCGGTCCAGACCGCGTACAGCAGCGGCAGCACCCACAGCAGGCCCAGCAGCCAGGCCGCCAGCGTTTCCAGCACCGGGCTGCGCCGGCCAAAAGGGTCGATGGCGGTCGGGGTTGTCATTGGTAATGTGTCCTGCGGTCGAGGAAGCGGAACTTCAGGAAGGCGACGACGGCGAGCACTGCCAGCAGCACCACGGTCAGCGCAGCGGCATAGGCCGAGTCCCAGAACGAGAAGCCGACTTCATAGATGTAGTAGAGCAGCAGCGAGCTGGCATTGTCGGGGCCGCCCTTGGTCATCACGACGATATGGTCGACCAGGCGGAAGGAGTTGATCAGCGCATTGATCAGCACGAACAGCGTGGTCGGCATCAGCAGCGGGAACTGCACGCGCCAGAAGTACTGCCAGCGCGACGCGCCTTCCAGGCTGGCGGCTTCGGCCAGCACCGGCGAGATCTGCTGCAGCGCAGCCAGGTAGAAGATCATGAAGAAGCCGGCTTCCTTCCAGATCGCCACCACGATCAGGCAGGCCAGCACCGTGTCCGGATTGCCCAGCCAGTTATGCGAAGGCAGGCCGAGCGCCTGCGTCACCTGCTCCAGCAGGCCGTATTGCGGCGTGTAGAAAAACAGCCAGATGTTGGCTACCGCGATCATGGGCAGTACGGTCGGCGTGAAGTAGGCCAGGCGCACCAGGCCGCGGCCGGCTACCCGGTCATTGATCCACAGCGCCATCATGATGGCCAGCGCAATGGACGCCGGTATGGTGCCGAGGGCGAACCAGAGATTGTTCAGCAGCGCGCGCCAGAAAACCGGGTCGTCGGCCGCCAGCGCGTAGTTCTCGAGGCCGACGAAGACCGAGGGGTTGGACGCCTTGGCGGTGGAGAAAAAGCTGTGCCAGATCGTCGCTACGGCCGGGTAGTGCGTGAAGCCGACCAGCAGCACCATGGCCGGCGCAAGCAGCAGCCAGGGCGTGATGGAGGAATGGGTTCTGTTCATGGAAACCTTGTTGGCAATGCGGCTGCGCCGTCCCCGCCAGCGACCCGGGAACGGCGCTGGCGGGTAGGCAATGACCGGCTAGCGGCGCCAGGTCCGCAGGATGCGGTCCGATTCGCGTTGCGCGTCCTTCAGCGCGGCCTCGGGCGTTTTGGTGCCCGACAGCGCCGCCTGCAGGTTGTCGTTCAGGGCCTTGGTCACGCGCTGGTTGTCATGGGTGGACAGCTCGGCGACGCTGTGCTTCAACTGGTCGCGCGCGACGCCGGCGGCCGGGACTTCCTGCAGGTATTTCTTCATCTCGGGCGTTTCCCATGCGTCCGGGCGAGTGGCGACATAGCCGGTCGCGATGCTCCACTGCGCGGCGCGCTGCGGCTCGCTGGCCCAGCGGATGAACTTCATCGCGGCCTTCTGCTGTTCCGGCGTGGTCTTGCTGAACACATAGAAGTTGCCGCCGCCGGTCGGGCTGCCCGGGTGCTTGGCCGCGGGCAGCATCGCCACGCCGAACGGGAAGGTGGCGTTGGCGCGCAGGTTGGTCAGGTTGCCGGTCGTGGTCCAGACCATGGCCGCCTTCTGTTCCAGGAAGTCCTTGGGCGTGGTGCCCCATTCGATCACGCCGGACGGCATGGCCTTGTGCTTGGCCGACAGGTCGACCCAGTAGCGCAGCGCCTCGACCGCGCCGGGCTTGTCGAAGTAGGTTTCGGTGCCGGCGCTGTTCATCAGCACGGTGTCGTTCGGCGTAGTCATGCCCTGGAAGATCCAGTAGGTGAAGCCGGTCGAGGGAATCTTGATGCCCCATTGCGAGACGTTGCCGCTGGCGTCGGCCTTCGTCAGCTTCTTCGCCACTTCCGCGGTTTCGGCCCAGGTGGCTGGCGCCTTCTCCGGGTCCAGCCCGGCTTCCTTGAACAATTTCTTGTTCCAGAACATGACGATGGTGGAACGCTGGAAAGGAATGCCCCAGGTCTTGCCGCCGGTCTGGCTGTTCTGCATGAAGGCCGGGTAGAAGCCACCTATCCACTTCTTGTCTTCCTCCCCCGAGGCCAGGTTGTCGATCGGCACGATGGCGTTCTCGTCGATCAGCGTGAAGAGGTCGGTCGACAGCAGCACGGCCATGGTCGGCGGCGTGCCGCCCTTGTGCGCCGTCAGCGCCTTGACCAGGCTTTCCTGGTAGGTGCCGGCGTAGATCGCCTTGATCCTGACGTCCGGGTTCTGCTTCTCGAACTCGGCCGCCATGGCGTCGATGGTCTTGGTCACCGGCCCGCCGACTGCGACCGGGTAGTACATGGTGACTTCGACCGGGTCGGCGGCCAGCGCGGGCACAGTGCCCAGGCCAGCGGCGGCCAGCGCGGCGGCGACGACTGCATACTTGAGTACGGCTCTACGCATGATGCTCTCCTTGGTTGACGGCTTATTCGTGATGGGTCGGCGTGCCAGCTACCCGATGTGGCGGCGCAGTCCGCTGTCGCTGTCGAAAAAATACTGGCGGCTCGCATCCCAGCCGAGCTGTATGCGGTCTCCTGCCGCCAGCGACAGTTGCCCCGGCACCCGCACCAGCAGGGGCGAAGCGCCGATGCGGGCGCCGACGATGGTGTCGGCGCCAAAGTATTCGACCGACTCGACCACGGCTGGCAGGCCGCGCTCCACCAACGCGATATGCTCCGGCCGCACGCCCAGCTGGAGCCGCTGGCCGCTGCCGCGCGGCAGGATGGCCGGCCCGTCGCTGCCTTCGATCACCATGCCTGCCGGGCCCGCCGCGCCCGCCGTGCCATCCACCAGCGGCATCACGTTCATGGGCGGCGTGCCGATGAAGCGCGCGGCGAACACCGACGCCGGCTGCGCATACAGTTCGGCCGGCGCGGCATCCTGCTCGATGCTGCCGTTGCGCAGCAGGATGACCTGGTCCGCCATGCTCATCGCCTCGGTTTGGTCATGGGTCACGTAAATCATCGTGATGCCCAGCTGCTGCTGCAGCGCGCGTATTTCGCGCCGCATCTCCTGGCGCAGCTGCGCGTCCAGGTTGGACAGCGGCTCGTCCATCAAACACACCGGCGTTTCCGCGATCAGCGCCCGCCCCAGCGCTACCCGCTGCTGCTGGCCGCCGGACAACTGGCCGGGCCGGCGCATCAGCAGGTGGTCCAGGCCGAGGATGTCCGAGACGCGCTTGAGCCTGGCCTCGAAATTTTTGGCCGGCTCCTTGCGCACCCGGACGCCGAACAGGATGTTTTCGCGGACCGTCAGGTGGGGAAAAAGGGCATAGGACTGGAACACCATCGAGATCTTGCGCTGCGCCGGTGACAGGTTCGTGACGTCGCGGCCGGCAATCTCGATGCTGCCGGATGACGCGCTGTCGAGGCCGGCAATCAGCCTCAGCGTCGTCGACTTGCCGCAGCCGGACGGCCCCAGCAGCACGGTGAAGTCGCCGGACTTCACCTGGAAGGCGATGTCCTTGACCGCATGCACGTCGCCCCATTTTTTTGTAATGCCCTGCAGCGAAATTGCCGCCATTGCCATGGTCCCCGCATTTATTGTCGTCACCACGCCAGGGCTAATGCCTGCATGGGTGTGCTTTGTTGGCTGCTGCAAACGCAGCATCCGAAGTCGTGGTACTGGTCTGCACAAATGCTCATCCTAGATGAACATTTGTACAATATCGGAAACGGTGCAGGATGACAAGAAGCGAGGCGCAAGCTACAGCGCGGGAAAGAGTAACTCGCCCGGCCTAGCTGATTAAACTCGGGCGATCCGTTAACGCGCTTTGTTGCATACTTTTGGTAGCATTTCCAAAAATCAACTACTTTAAGTTGCCTTCAGGAAAATTATTGGTTAAGGTGTCGCCGTCCCGTCCATGTCCTTTTGAGGGACTGCGAATTTACAGCCTTACCGAGTTTCCTATATGACCTTATCCCGCAAAAACGCCGCCAGCCTGACCGTCGGCGCGAAACTGACGTTCTTCACGTTCTCCCTGGCTGCCAGCATTTTTCTCGGCTTCATCTTTTTCGTCGCAACGAGCATGGCAGCGGCGCTGGAAAAGCGCGCAGCCGAGATGGTGAACACGCAGGCCCAAGGCATCGGTTCCATGATCGACACCTTCAACCATACGCAACTGGGCACGGTTGAAAAGTTTTCCCGCGTGTTCGCCAGCCTGCTGCCCGGCAGCTTTTCGGTCGACGCCGGACGCACCCTCGACACCGGCGGCGCCGTCGTGCCGGTGCTGAAGAACGAAGAGACCGACCTCAACCTGAACTTCGCCGCGGTCGACCGTTTCTCGGCAATGACAGGCGGGAACGCCACCGTGTTCATCAAGACCGGCGACGACTTCGTGCGGGTCGCCACGTCGGTCAAGAAGGCCGATGGCCATCGTGCAGTCGGCACCTCGCTCGGCAAGACGCATCCCGCCTATGCCACGCTGATGCAGGGAAAACCTTATCGCGGGATGGCGGTCCTGTTCGGCAAGCCGCATGCCACCGAGTACGTACCGGTCAAGGATGCGGCCAATGCCGTTATCGGCATCCTGTATGTCGGCGTGGATATTTCATCCGACGTCGCGGCGCTCAAGGAACGCATCAGGTCGCTCAAGGTAGGCGCATCGGGCCATTTCTACGTCCTTGACGCGAAGGAGGGAGACGGACTCGGCAACTTCATCGTCCACCCGCAGCGGGAAGGCGAGAACGGGCTGGCGCTGCGCGACAGCCAGGGAAGGGAATACATCAGGCAGATGCTCCAGTCCGGCGCCGGCAGCCTGCGCGTGGCGCCGGTCGGTGCAGACGGGAAGCCGCAGCCCGAACAGATCCTGGCGTACCAGACCAACAAGGACTGGAACTGGACCATCGTCGGCATGGCCCTGGTGGACGAAGTCCGGCAGGAAGTCACCAGCATGCGCACCGCCCTGTTCCTGTCCGGCGCGCTGGCGATGGCAGGCTTCGCTCTGGCGCTGTTCTTCCTGGTGCGCCGCGTGGTGTCGAAGCCGCTGGGCGAGGCAACGTCGGCTGCCGAACGACTGGCGCAAGGGGACCTGACCGTTCAGCTGGCGCCGGCCAGCCAGGACGAGATCGGCAAGCTGATGGTGGCGATGAACGGCATCAGCCGCGGCCTGGCCACCATGGTGGCATCGATCCGGCAGGGCACGGCCCAGGTCGCAACCGCCTCGTCCGAAATCGCCGCCGGCAACCAGGACCTGTCGTCGCGGACTGAACACCAGGCGGGCGCTCTGGAGGAAACAGCGTCCTCGATGGACGCGCTGACTTCGGCGGTGAAACAGAACGCGGACAATGCGCGGCAGGCCAACCAGCTGGTCGTTTCGGCGTCGCAGGTGGCGACGAAAGGCGGCGAGGTGGTGTAGCAGGTGGTGTCGACGATGGAAGACATCAACGTCGCGTCGCGGAAGATCGTGGACATCATCACCGTCATCGACGGCATCGCGTTCCAGACCAATATCCTGGCGCTGAATGCGGCGGTCGAAGCAGCCAGGGCCGGGGAGCAGGGTCGCGGTTTCGCGGTGGTGGCGGCCGAAGTGCGTTCGCTGGCGCAGCGTTCTGCCGGCGCGGCGAAGGAAATCAAGGCGCTGATCGACGACTCGGTCAGCAAGGTAAAAACCGGGAGCAGCCTGGTCGGCGCGGCCGGGAAGACCATGGACGACGTCGTGCAGAGCGTTCAAAAGGTGTCGGACATCATGGCGGACATCGTGGCGGCATCCCAGGAGCAGAGCACCGGCATCCAGGAAGTCAACCAGGCCTTGCTGTCGATGGACCAGGTCACCCAGCAAAACGCCGCGCTGGTCGAGCAGGCAGCCGCCGCGGCGCATTCGCTGCAGCACATGTCGGCCGCACTCGCCGACTCGGTCAGCGTGTTCAAGGTAGACCAGGCCCCGGCCACGACGGCCTTGCCGACGCATTCACACTGAGGCGGCGCGGGCGCTCCGTTACGCTTTCTTGAGCGCAGTCGCCTTGTGCGCCGCCTCGGCGCCGGTCTTGTCGCTCACCACCAGGTACTCGGGGTGCTCGGGCGAGGCCGCCACCTCATGACCCTTGATGCTGGTGTGCGAAGTCAGCTTCTTCTTGATGGTGCCATGCACGGTGCCTTGCGACGACTGCCATTGCACCTTGTCTCCAACCCGGAATGTGTCCGCCATAAGTCGCTCCTCGATGTCAGGAAGAAAAGACTTGTGCCGGACGACAAAGTTCCGGCCCGGCTGCTGCCAGCGCGTCATGGGCCGGCGATCTCCACCCGCCCTGTCACCGGCGGCGCTTCCGCAGATTCCGCTTCCAGCACGGCCTTGTAGGTGAAGCCGGCCAGCGCCGCGCCGGCCAGGGGCGCCAGCCAGAACAGCCAGAGCTGCTGCAGCGCCCAGCCGCCGACGAGGATGGCGGGGCCGGTGCTGCGCGCCGGATTGACCGAGGTGTTGGTGACAGGGATGCTGATCAGGTGGATCAGCGTCAGCGCGAGGCCGATCGCCACGCCGGCGAACCCGACCGGCGCGCGCTTGTGGGTGGCGCCGAGGATGACGATCAGGAACATGAAGGTCATGACCACTTCCGCGACAAGACCGGAAACCATGTTGTACTTGCCCGGCGAATGGTCGCCGTAGCCGTTCGAGGCCAGGCCGTCGGCCAGGCTGAAACCGGCCTTGCCGCTGGCGATCAGGTACAGCACCCCGGCGCCGGCGATGCCGCCGGCCACCTGCGCGAGGATGTAGGTCGGCAGGTTGGCCGCCGGGAAACGTCCGCCGGCCCACAGGCCGACCGACACCGCCGGGTTGAAATGCCCGCCCGAGATCGGACCCAGCGCGTAGGCGGCGGTCAACACGGTCAGGCCGAATGCCAGCGACACGCCGAGCAGGCCGATGCCCAGTTGCGGGAACGCTGCGGCGATCACTGCGCTGCCGCAGCCACCGAGTACGAGCCAGAACGTGCCGATGAACTCGGCCAAAAGTTTTGCGAACATGAATCACCTCCTGCGAAGTGCGTGGAAAAGCGACAGGGGAAGCAACGCAGCGCCATGGCTGTGCCCCGGCACGCTTGCGCAGTGCCGGGCACCATGCTGCGCGCCGCGGCGTGCGGTCCTTTGACATGAATCAGTCATTGTCGAGTAATGCCGGCGGCAGCGGCGTCGCGGTAAACGAAAAACGGCGCGGCATTTTCCATGCCGCGCCGCAGGTTTGCAGGAAATGCCCGGCATCGCAGCCGGGGCGGGTCAGTCCACGGTTACGCCAGCATCCTTCACCAGCTTGCCCAGTTTCACCGACTCCGACTTTACCAGGGAGCCGAACGCTTCCGGCGTGCCGCCCACAATGGGCGTGCCGAGTTCTTCCCAGCGTTTCTTGAAGTCAGGGTCGGCGAAGATTTCGTTGATCGCCTTATTCAGCTGCATGATGACCGGCTTGGGCGTGGCCGCCGGCGCCGCAATGCCGTGCCAGCCAGAGATGTCGTAGCCGGGCAGGCCCGCTTCGGCCATGGTCGGCACGTCCGGCAGCGCCGGGCTGCGTTTCGCGGTGGTCACGGCCAGCGGACGCAGCTTGTCGGACTTGATGTACTGGACCGAACTGCCGAGGATGTCGAACATGACCTTGACGTGGCCGCCCAGCACGTCGATCAGCGCCGGCCCGGCGCCCTTGTACGGAATGTGCTGCAGTTTCAGCCCGGTGGCGGTGTTGAACAGTTCGCCGGCAAGGTGCTGCGGCGTGCCGTTGCCGGCGGACGCGAAGCCGAGGTCGGACGGGTTGGCCTTTGCCAGCGCGAGGAATTCCTTCAGGTTGGCCGCCTTCACCGATGGATGCACTTCCAGCACCAGCGGAAAGGCGGAGATCTGGATCACCGGCGCCAGGTCCTTGAGCGGGTCGAACGGCATGGACCGGTACAGCGTGCTGTTGACCGCCATCGGGCCGCTGGCCGCGAGCACGATGGTGTAGCCGTCGGCTGCGGACTTGGCGACGAAGTCGGTGCCGATATTGCCGCCGGCGCCGCCGCGGTTCTCGATGATGACCGGCGTCTTGAGCTTGGCTTGCAGCGGTGTCTGGATCAGCCTGGCCATTGCATCGGTCGGGCCGCCGGGCGGATAGGGCACGACGAACTTGATCGGCTTCGATGGATAGTCGGTGGCGGCGGCGCTGACCGCCTGCACCATCAGCAGTGCGGCGAAAAGGCTTTTGATGAGCATGGTTTGTCTCCTGGTTTTTTTGTGGTGATGGTTATAGCATTTTCACGCTGGCTTGCGCCAGATGCGCCACTTCCGCGTAGCGACAGTTGCCGTTGCATTAAGCCCCGCGCAGCGACAG
>CAUQYP010000189.1:0-8977 GCA_963522035.1 uncultured Noviherbaspirillum sp.
TTCTTTATCCGTTTCAGTCCCTGGCGACGCGTCGCCGTCTAACGGGGATCCACGCCAAAGACAGCGTCAAAAGCAGCGTCAAAGGCCACGTCAAAAGCAACTGCAACTGTCGCTGCGCGGGCAACGGTAACAGCAACTTTCGCAACGCGAAGGACGAAATTTCGCTTACAGGCCGGTTTCGACAAGTCAGCACGAAACTGCGCTATGCGCCGCGGCGCTGCATGTCAGTCGGTATGCATCGGCGTCGGCGCCACCGTCGCGCCGGGCTTTTCCAGGCGCTCGTATTCGGCAATGACCTGGCCGCCGAACAACAGCAGCGTCGCCCCCAGCTCGAGGCTCAGCAGCACCACGATCGATGTAGTGAGCGAGCCATAGACCACGGCAACCTGCGAGAGCGTGGACAGGTACCAGAACAGGGCGTGCCGCGTTATTTCCCACAAGATCGTGGCAGTCACGCCACCCATCAGCGCGTGTGCTAGCGACAGGCGGCCGACCGGCATCACAAAATAGATGGATGTCAGAATAAAGATTTCGCCCAGCACGCCAACCAGGTAAAGCAGCATCCCGGAAATGCCGTGCAGCGACCAGCTATAGCCGAGAAATTCGACGCTTTCCTCGCCAACCACCTGCAGCACGCCCGACACCAGCGTAACGAGCAGCAGGCCCAGTCCAAGGAAGAAGATATAGCAGTAGGGCATTAATGCCGACACCAGGAAATGCCGGCGTCGAATCGCCACGCGATGCGTGAAGATGACCGACATCGCGTTCTCCAGCACCGTGAACGCAAGCGAACTGAAGAACAGCATGGTCACCAGCAGCAGCCAGCCGATCACGTCGCGGTGCTGGGTGAAGTTGGAGAGCTCCCCCACGATCGTCGTCGACTGGCTGGGCAACAACCATTCGAGGTAACGCGAAATCGTTTCCAGGAGTTCGCGCTCGTCGATCACCCGTGACAGCGCAATCACGATCAGGATCAGCAGGGGCACGATGGAGAGCAGTGCGTAGTAAGCCACTGCCCCGGCCAGCAGCAGGCCCTGGTTGGCCTTGAAGGCCTTCAGAGTCTGCAATGCAAACGCGCCGGGATGCGTGAGAACGTACTGTGCCTGAGGTGAAACGATATTCATGCCAGTCCGTAAATCGATTGAGTATGAGTACGCAGGAGGAAGGTGGCAAGGGTACTGCGCCTGCATGGAACGGTGGCGGCATCCAGGCTTCTTTCGTCCGTGGCAAACCAACTTGCAGCATGACGTACCGCGCAAGCCCACAATAGGTCAAAGCCCGCTGCGTCTCTGTTCGCTATCGCACGCATTCCGGACAGTTGCCCTCCTCCTTGTGTACGATTAACAAGCGCGCACATCACAAGCGATGGCCGCGGCCAACTTCAGTAACATCGACGTCCTGGCACATTGTGGCCGGTCAAGGAGAATACGCATGCCGAACAGCAAGAAGACGCCGGATGAAATGCATTCGGCGAACCGCCGTAAAAATGTCGATGAAGGAAAGTCGCCGTCGAGAGAATCCCATGACGAAAAGATGCTCGACCATGCATTGAAGGACACGTTTCCTGCAAGCGACCCGGTAGCAGAATTGCCCGTGAACGAGAAGCCGAGCGAAAAGGAAGAAGCAGAAGAGCAGTTGCTCGACGATGCGGTGGAAATGACTTTCCCGGCCAGCGACCCGGTGTCGGTGGATGCAAACAGTATTACGCGCATCGAGAAAGCGCCGGAAAAAGTGGATGCAAGCGAGGACCATCAGAATCGTTCGCTCGACACCAAATCCGGGAGCACCGCGATCGACAAGAAAGAGAAGCAGGCCAAGACGAAGCGCGACGCCAAGTCCAGCTAAGCACAGTTCCTGCTTTATCGGGCCGAGGCCCGTAGCGCAGTCATCCAGGCCGGCCAGACGCTGGCATTCGGCGTTTCTTGTCGCCTTGCACGCGCCGCGCCAGTTCCGTCATAATGTTTGCCTCCATCCATCATCAAACCAGCTTGGAATACCATGCGAACATTTAATTTCAGCGCCGGCCCGGCGGTGCTGCCGGAACCGGTTCTGCGACGCGCCGCCGACGAGATGCTGGACTGGCATGGCAGCGGCATGTCGGTGATGGAGATGAGCCATCGGGGCAAGGAATTCATTAGTATCGCCAAGAAAGCCGAAGCGGATTTCCGCACGTTGCTGGCTATTCCCGACAATTACCGGGTGCTGTTCCTGCAAGGCGGCGCGATGGCTGAAAATGCGCTGATCCCAATGAATCTCCTGGGCCGGAAAACGTCTGCCGACTATGTCAACACCGGGGAATGGTCGAAAAAGTCAATCAAGGAAGCCGGCAAATATTGCCAGGCCAATGTGGCGGCCAGCGCTGCCGACCGTGACTTCACTTATGTGCCGGCACAGGAAACCTGGCATCTCGACCCCGAGGCTGCCTACGTTCATGTCTGCACCAACGAAACCATAGGCGGCGTCGAATATAACTTTGTGCCCGACACGCATGGCGTGCCGCTGGTGGCCGACATGTCTTCGCACTTGCTGTCGCGCGCAGTCGACGTGTCGAAATACGGTGTCATTTATGGCGGCGCGCAAAAGAATATCGGCCCGGCCGGCCTGACGCTGGTGGTCGTGCGCGATGACCTGCTCGGGCATGCGCTGCCGATCACGCCCTCTGCCTTTAACTGGAAAGAGCAGGCAGACAATGATTCGATGCTCAATACGCCACCTACCTACAGCATCTACGTTGCCGGCCTGGTATTCGAGTGGCTGCTGGAACAGGGCGGCATCGAAGCCATCGAGCAGAGGAACATCGCTAAGGCTGCATTGCTGTACGACTACCTGGACCAGTCGCGTTTCTACAGCAACCCGGTAGCGAAAGGCGATCGTTCGCGGATGAACATCCCGTTCCGCCTTGCCGACCCGGCGCTCGACGACGCTTTCCTTGCAGGCGCGCAGCAGAACAATATGGTGCAGCTGAAGGGTCACCGGGTGGTCGGCGGCATGCGCGCATCGATCTACAACGCCATGCCGATCGAAGGCGTGCAGGCGCTGGTTGCCTATATGAAGGAATTCGAACGCACGCATGGTTGATGCGCGATGATCCTGCCACTAGTCGATTTGGCCGCGCTGGCCTGGTTCCTCCTGATGTGGATAGGCTATGACCGCTTTGCCGACTACTGGTCGCAATCGCACGCCAGCTTGCTGCGGCACGTCAATGAAGCGCGGCGCGACTGGATGCTGCGGCTGACCTACCGGGAAAACCGCATTCCCGATGTGGCGCTTATGGCCAACCTTTCCTCCTCGCCAACTTTTTTCGCATCGACCACCATCATCATTATCGGCGGCTTGTTCGCGCTGCTGGGCGGCACTAGCAAGGTCGTCAACGTGATCCAGGAAATTCCTTTCTCGGCGCATGTGCCGGAAGAAGTCTGGAACTTTAAAATCATCGTGCTGATCTGCGTGTTTGTCTTCGCTTTTTTCCGTTTTACCTGGGCGTTAAGGCAATTCAATTTCTGCTCCATCCTGATCGGCGCGGCGCCTAACGTGGCGGATTACCAGGATGGCGCCGATGCCGACCGCGATGAATTTGCCAGGCGCAGCGGCAAACTCGTCGCGCTGGCCGGTGAAAGCTTCAATGACGGCCTGCGCGGCTTTTATTTCGCGATCGCAGCAATGACCTGGTTCGTCCAGCCTGTTCTTTTCATGATCGCCACCACCGTGGTGGTCGCAGTCCTTTATCTCAGGGAATTTCATTCCAGCGCATTGCACGCGATCATCGGCCGCTAGAGCAGGCGCAACTTGACCGCGCCAGCCTCTGGCATCATGCTGGCAAACCTTCGACAACTTGCCCATGACCGCATCCTCCATTCACACCGGCGACGACGCCTTGCCGGGCCTGCTCGCTTACCTGCGCACGCAGGGTTACCGCCACACCACCATTACTCCGCTGACCCACGCGCATGTGCTGGCAAACCGCGCCGGCGCAGGCGGCTCCACGTTGCGCGACCTGTTTGGCTGGAACCTGCCATTCGACAGGCAGGCATTTCCGACGGAATTGGTGAACCTGATGCACGAGGCCAACGTGCTTGAAGCGCTAGGGCAGCAATGGCGGAGCAAGGTAAGAGTATCGAGCATCGACGATGCCTTGTTCCTGCACTCCGGTTATCCGACCGAGCAGGAAGATTCCGTGTTCTTCGGTCCGGACACTTACCGTTTCGTGCGCTTCATGCGCCAGGCCCTTGCCGCTGCCCCGCTGCGCCGCCACGCGCGCATCCTCGATATAGGCTGCGGGTCCGGCGCCGGCGGCTTGATGCTGGCGCGGCAATGCGAGGATGCCGACCTGGTGCTGAACGATATCAACCCGCTTGCCCTGCGATATTGCGCTGTCAATGCCGCCGGCCTTGGGCTGGATGCGACCCTGCTTCAGGCAGACAGTCTTGCTGCCGTCGACGGAGAATTCGACCTGATTGTTGCAAACCCGCCTTACCTCGTGGACAGCGAAGCTCGTATCTACCGCCATGGCGGCGATGATCTGGGACGCTCGCTGGGCCTGCGCATGGCTACGGAAGCGGCACGCCGGCTGGCGCCTGGGGGACGGCTACTGTTCTACACCGGCGTTGCGATTGTCGACGGCAAGGATCCCCTGCTGGAGGAACTCATGCCAGTACTGGAACTGGCTGGCCTGAGCTGGCATTACGAGGAAATCGATCCGGATGTGTTTGGCGAAGAGTTATTGCAACCTGCGTACAAGGGAGTAGACCGGATTGCCGCCATCGGACTGGAAGCGCGCCGGAACAGTCGCTAGGGCACGAACCCGCGTCCCGTACCCCGATCAACGCCGCCCGTGCCCTTCCCCGCCAGGGCCGCGGCCACGAAAAGCGCCGCCCTGTGAACGGTGCTGGCCTCGGTCTCCCCTTTCATGGAAGCGATGCCCGTCACCACGCCAGCGATGCCCATCGCCGCGCCAGCCATGCCCGTCGTGCCGCCGATAACCGCCACCCGAACGGTAATTAAACTGCAGCACAGGCCCAGGTACATAGGCCGGTCCCGAATAGTACGGACCAGGGCCATAGCCATAAACAGGCGCTACCGGATAGGCGGGGCTGCCGTAATACTCGTAGCCGCTGGCGCCGCCATACGTGCCGTAGCCACCGTAACCGGCGTCATATACCGCGCAACCGCCGATCGACGCAATGATCGTCAGCGACATCAACAAACGTTTCGCAGCGCGTTTAACGGGATTTTCCATGCTTCTTGGATTACACAACGCGATAAAAGTGTCGCGGCCTTACGCTTGCTTACATCTTGCCTTGGCTTAATGGTGATGCGTCCAGTCAACGCCTCCGGAAGCGATATAAGACTCTACTGCGTCTTTCTGACCAGTTGCGTGACGCAGCACTTCTCCGCATTTGCAGATACCCTGATAAGGCTGGATGTGCGAGCAGGCTGAGACTTTTTGCAGAAAAACCTGGACTGGCTTGGCGCACGATTTGCATTTGAACGTAAGGAAACGGGCTGGCTTGGCTGGCATTGGTCTAATGTTCAGAAAAGAGTTGGAGGAAGCAAGACGACACTTGTTTTCGAGGCAGCCTACTTTCCGGCTAGCCGCCACAGTGAAGTGACTTCCTGGCGCCTTGCATTATGCAGGGGGTCGGAGACGTCAGTAGACTTCGGATGCTTCGGTCGGATATCGCTCCGCCCAAGCACTTCAAGCCCCGCCTGATTAATCCAGTCAAGCAGATCCTCGCGCGAACGCAGGCCAAGATGCTCGGCGAAGTCGGACAGGATCAGCCATCCTTCGCCATTGGGCGTCAAATGGGCGGACAGGCCATCCAGGAACCCCTTCAGCATGCGACTGTCGGGATCATACACTGCCTGTTCCAGGGTCGAACTGGGTCTTCCGGGCAGCCATGGCGGGTTGCATACGATTAGCGGCGCCTGGCCCGGCGGATAAAGATCAGCCTGGAGCAGGGATATTTGCTGCGTCATGCCCAGGCGCTCGACATTATCTTGCGCGCAGGCCAGCGCTCTCGGCTGCATATCGGTCGCAACGACCTTTTTCACGCCACGTCGCGCAAGGATCGCGGCCAGCACGCCGGTGCCCGTGCCGATATCGAACGCCAGCTGATTCGACGGTAATGGCGCCTGGGCAACCAGGTCGAGATACTCTCCGCGCACCGGTGAAAATACGCCATAGTGTGGGTGGATGCGGTCCCCGCCGAGCGCAGCGATCGGTACGCCATTGCGCCGCCATTCGTGGGCACCGATAAGCCCGAGCAACTCCCGCAAAGAGAGTACATAGGCTTCGTCTGCAGGGCCATAAGCCTCGATGCATGCGTCCCGCACGTCAGGTGCACGTCGAAGCGGAATCACGTGGCCGCTTTCCACAGGAATGAGCAGCATGCCCAGGATGCGGGCCTTTTGTGACTGGGCCTGGCGATGCAGATTGAAGGCATCGCGTAGCGTCGTCGCAGGCTTGCGCGCCTTGCGGTCGAACCGGCGCGCCATCGCCTGTAGAAGTTGACGCCCATTGTGATAATCGCCGCGCCACAGTATGGATGATCCTTCCGAAGTTAGCCGCACTGCGGTATCGGCAGTCAGGCGGTCATCACAAATTATGACCTTTTGGGGCACGGAAAAACCGCTTTCCGAACGCCAACGCATGGCAAGTTCGGAACCGGATTCGGTCCAGCGAATTATTGGATACGGTGTTTGCATGGTTACCTGTAAAACGCGGGTTCCGCGAGCGGCAATGGTACCGGGTTGTATAGGAGGCATGGCAGCGTTTTGCAACCATTTCGAGGTAGCGTCGGACTATTCGCTGCAAGCGCCTCATCGTGCCTGGAAACGGATTGGCATTGCTCGCGGCGTAGGCCAAAAAGCGTTTGATGTAGAATGCATGCGCTAGGCGAACCGGATAAAACTGGCCGGACTCATGGCCCTCCATGTTCATTTGATAATGTAAGGTGGCCCCAGCCATGCTTTTTCGTTGTGCCGCACGACATCAGCGCCAAAAAGGCTTGACCCTGATAGAACTGCTTATCGCAATAACCGTGCTTGCGGTCGTTGCAGTCTTAGGCTGGCGCGGTCTCGACAGCATCGTTCGAAGCAGGATCGCGCTGACGGCGGATATGGAACGCACTCGCGGCGTTCAACTGGCATTTGCACAACTCGAACGAGATTGCGCCAACATCATCAGCCCGGAAATGTTCCCGAACAGGCCACCGCTCGTTGCCGAACAGCAGCGCTTGCTATTGATACGCAAAGTGTTTACTGACAATCAGCCGGTACGGTTGCAGGTCGTTGCCTACCGGGTCCGCGATGGCGTGCTGTCGCGGAGAGAATCGAGGCCGACCAGAGACCTGAGTGAACTGGAATCCGCGTGGCTTCTCAATAATGACAGTGTCATAGCCGAAGAAGTCGGGCTGGAGGCCAACGTCAGTGCATTTACCGTCAGAATCTGGGTACAAAACGCCGTAACCTGGCGCGCAGTGGATATCAATGCGCCACAAATGATTACGGCAACAAGCTCGTCGGCAGCGGCAGGCACTTCTACGACACGCAATGCAAGTCCTTTGAAAGGACTAGAGGTTTCCTTGCAACTTCAAGGCACCACTGGTCCGCTGACCAAGGTATTTTTGCTGGGCGCAGTCTAGCGTCCTAAATAAACGCTTCGACGCCCCATACGATAAGACCAACACTAATAGCGGCAGATGCAGCCAGGCAAAGGCTTGCCTGCAATTTATTCATATGCAAGCCCAAAGATTTTTTCTGAAGACGAAATTTTGTTCCGGTATGGTCATTCGTATGCATGATGAAATTATTACCCATTAGAATTATTTCCAATATACCATTATAGGAAATTCGTTATTCCAGTCAACAACTTAGGAAAAATTCTAAAGGTAGAGTCTCAAAAAGGCGACGCTGGTTTCGTTTTGAAACAAGGTCGGCAAGCTGCTGCCAACATTTGCAAAACATTTTTCCATGTATCTCTACGTCCGAAGGCGCGAAAAGTAAATAACAAGCAACTACGGTTGCAGTTTCATCAATCAGCCGCATGGGGAGGCGTCAAACGCGTTCTTCCAATGGAAGGTAGTCAAACAAGTTTTGCGCGCCGATGTGCCAATCAGCAGTGGCGTTTCAGCTAATAAATTCAATTCAATCTTGCTTGGTACTGGTGCCGCGACTATCGTGCGGCCCAAACTGCTATGGCGTTGGGTGGCAGAGCATGAAACACAGAAAGCGGCTCTGCCTCCCCAGTGAGCAAGACCAAGCCAAGCTGGCGCTTTCGCAGGCGTTGCCGGCCAGCCATGGCATCGTCCTGGCCAGGCAGGCGTCATTACGGTGATCTGGCAAACGCTGGGGTCGCGTTTGTAACCCGATTCCTGCTGTGACAGGAGACGGTTCCATGATGACCACGACGCCAACAGTGGACCCACTGCTGGTTCGCTGGCTCAGGTGCTGGTAGCCAAGTACGCGGACCGCTTGCCCCTATACCGGCAGCAAGGCATCTTCGAGCGGGCCGGCCTGGCACTCCCCACATCGACCCTGGCGCACTGGGTCGGCGCCTGCGGCCTGCAGCCGCAGCCACTGCTCAAGCGCTATTTCGGTGGTGGCCATCTGTCGATCGGCAACAAGTGGGTCGAGAACCAGATCCAGCCGCTTGCCATCGGCCGTAACAACTTGCTATTTGCCGGCAGCCTGCGTGCCGGCAAACGGGCTGCGGCCATCATGAGCCGATTCACTCGGCGCGGCTCAACGGCCATGAAGTCTACGCCTATCTGAAAGACGTTCTGGAACGGCTGCCATTGCAACCGGCGAGCCGTGTTGATGAACTGTTCCAGCATCGCTGGTCGCCAGCGTAAAAACGCGTCTCACCCGAACTCAATTTCATCGTCAAGATGGGTTGGCCGCGCACTTACCGACAAGCAGCCTTTTCCCACCCCCAAAGCAAAAACCCCCGGCACCATATGGTGTCGGGGGTTTTCTA
>CAUQYP010000190.1:0-8926 GCA_963522035.1 uncultured Noviherbaspirillum sp.
CTACTCCCCACGGCAGTGAGCGATTCGACGCTTCACCCGTCCAGCACGCGCTGCAGTGGCGTCTTGCGTTGTGCAGCGCTGCAAAGCCACGGCAAAGGCGGCTATGCAGCAAGAAGCTACGCTTGCGCACAGTGCGCGCACACCGCCCTCATGGCGGCCGCGGAAAGCCCCGCCAATTTCTCCCTGACCTGCCGGAGGATAGCGCGCCGCTCTCGCTTGACAGCAGTGAGTTGGCGTCCACCATATAGGGACGCTGGGCAGCGTCCCTGCTCAATCACGCCATGCGGTCACAGTTTCCATTAATTACACGGGTAATCTCGGTACGCGTAGCACCCCGGATTGGGTAATTCCTGGCGATGCTTTTAAATTGAACAGCGATGCCTGCTATTTTTTCAATGGCATCCCGGGCCGATGCCGGGTCGACGCCATTCGTACGCGCCAGCTGTAGAAGATGGTTTTTGGATGGGTTGCGGCCTTCTCCTGCAACAGTCATTTGATGTTCGCCACCAGGCCCTGGGCAATAGGTCAAGTCGTAACAAGGCGAGAGCTCCCAAGTCAATGATTCGTCCATCCTGAACGAAAAATTTTTGGTGTGGTCATCGCGATTGTTAAATATGACATTAAACACGCAGCGCTCATAAGCCTTGAACACCTCGACTTCGCTATGCGTCAGAGCGCGCGTTGTTCTAAGCAAGGTTGCGTAATCGGTATTGGGCACCCTGAAATTGCTATTTAAAGCCCCGGCAAGGGTATGAATGGGCACCCGCATGTCTTTGAACCGGTCAAAACGCTCGATGCCAAAAGCCGCCATGGTTTTCCCCAGCTCGAAATGCCTGGTCGCCGGTATATCCAGGCCGCACTTGCGCGCCATTTCCGAATAAACGTGTTCGATAGCACTTACTTCCTTGTGTTCTCTTGCTCCAGGAAATTTGACCAGCCACGGCGCTCCCGGGGCGTCGACAAGCGTACTGATGGACTCGGACTGTTGGTCGTACCGGACCAATGCCTTGGGCCGGGCACCGTGAGGAGAGCCGCCGACCAAAACGAGTTGCTTCAACGCGGCGGTGTCCTTGTCAGCGACAACTTGTTGTACCTGTTCAGCAAGTTCAACGAGTTTTATGTCCTCCGGAGCCAGGCTGACCTTCGTTGCAGGCGCGAAGCTGAAAGCGCCCATGGCGCGGTCGCCGATGAAAGCAAGCCTGTCGAGCGCTGATATTTCGTGGGGGCGCTTATCGAAGTGCTTACGGAAAAACCGGTCCATAAGATTTAGGCCCCAACCATCGGGCAGGGCGTCGGCAATCAAGCCTGGCAATTGAAGCTGCTCTCGCGGATAGTCACGGTAAGCTTCGGCCCTGAGCGGCATCCGTATGCTGGAGAACTCCACGCCCTTCGCGCACGCCTCGGGTGCGTACTCGAAAAGCACGTCAGCGCCATTACTGGCGACCGTTCCCAAAGGCCAGGACTGCCCCCACCCGCGAAATTGAATCTGAATTTTTTGCATCAGTCGGCTTTTACAGTGGTTTTCCGAGGTGCCCGAACACGCTTCGCCTGCTCAGCCTGCTGCTCCATCTGCGCAATCGACAAGGTCTTTAAAGCGAAAAGTCCTTGCAATTCCTGAACAAGTCCAAGTGCCTGGACGACGTGGACGAAGTTTGCAAACGTGCAGTCACCCGTTGTTTCCAGTCTTTGCAGTGTGGCCCGCCCCACGCCGGCACGTTTTGCCAAAAGCGTCAGGGAAACCCCCTTGGCCAAGCGCTGTTTTCGCAATCGTGTTGCAAGCTCCGTGCGAATTTCTTTCTCAGTTGCAAGCGCGAACTCCAGCATAGTGAACCCCCTTTTCGGAAGTCTAGCAAATTCGGTGTGGCAGCGTGATATAAGTTATCAAAAATGAGTTATTAAGTGCAGATTTGAGATTTAAGAACTCAATTTTGATAACTTATAAATTAGTGGGCCAGTTTCTTTCGGGGTGAAGGTGCCTTATACGGTGGGGAACACGGACTCAATCCCGCATCGCATCAATAGCGAAGTTCCTGAAAACGTCTATTGCCGGCGGCTGGGTCCGGCCCGCCAACGTGACGAAGGCATAACGCGCGCCACTTGCAAGAGGCGGCGCCATTTCAATTTCCTTCATGGCGCCGTGAGCGATTTCCTCGCGCGCTGCAGCAACAATGCCAAGAAATACGGTATCCGACTGCATCACCACTTTCACGAGGCTGCCGACATCCTCGCACTGGAGGGTAACGCATTGTTCCGGATCGCCTTCCGGGCCGTAGCGTTCCACCAATATATGCGCCACTTCACGGCTCAACGGCGTCGATGCGATCGGGTATTTACGCAAATCCTTGATGGTGCAAGGTCGCTTGCGTGCACACAGGGGGTGGCCGGCCCGCGCCAGGAATCCGGCCCGCATTTCGGGCAGGGTTTCGATGCTTAAATCGGGGGCAGGGGAAATACGGCGGAGATCGATGACTAATACGTCCAGCAGCCTCTGGCGCAACTGCATCAACAACAGGTCGGTCGCTCCACGCGCAATAGTCGCCTTTCCGGTCGAATGGTGGTTTGCGATGAATGTCAGGAACTGCGTCATCAACAGTGCTCCCGGGCCAGACCCCAGCCCGACGCGTAGCGAGCCAAAGCCGCCTGCCACGTGCTGGCTGGCGCTGGATTCGAGTTCGGCCACTTCCATCACGATGCGGTGCGCTCGCTCCAGCACCAGCACGCCGAAAGGCGTGAGCTCGATCTTCTTGCCGATACGGTCCACCAGCAGGCTGCCCAGTTCATCCTCAAGGCCCTTGACGCTGCGGCTCAAGGCCGGCTGGGTCAGATGAAGCTGTTCCGCGGCACGACTGAACGAGCCTGTCGCGGCCAGGGCAATGAAATGCCTCAAGTGCTGGATGTTCACGCTTTTGTATGATTTATTATCATGATTATCTTAATAATAATGCATTGGACACATGGTCGGCAGTTTCCTATGATGATTAACAAATAAGCAAAAAATAACGAACCATTCATCCATACAGGAGACAGCCATGTTCAAACTAACCCACTGCCTGGTCGCCAGGCGGCAACGAGCAATGCTCGCGATTGCCGGGCTGCTCCTCGCAGCCGCCGCAACGGCAGCCGATCCCTTCCCCGTCAAGCCAGTCAACATCATGGTTCCCTATCCCGCGGGTGGCCTGTCCGATGTCATTGCCCGGGTCGTGAATACGCCGCTTGCGACGCGCCTGGGCAAGCCAGTCGTGGTTGAAAACCTGGGCGGCGCCAGTGGCGCCATCGGCGCGCAAAAGGTATTGGGCGCACCAGCCGATGGCTATTACCTGTTCCAGGGTTCCCCGAACGAACTCATCCTGTCGCCGCTGGCCAATGCCGCGGTCAAGTTCAGGAGCGAGGATTTTCGCTTGATACAGATGATAGGCGTAGCCAATGTCGTGCTGCTGGCACGCAAGGAGCTTTCGGCAAATAATATCGATGAACTGATTGCGCTGGCGCAGAAGAACAGGAACCTGACCTATGGCAGCGTCGGCGTCGGGTCCTTTTATCACCTGCTCGGCGAAGATTTCTCCATGAAGATCGATGCGCCCATGGTCCATGTTCCGTACAAGGGCGCTGCCCCCGTCATCCAGGACCTGATCGGCGGCCAGATCGACCTGTTCTTCGCGCCGTTTGGCAAGTCGCACGATGAACTCGCAGCGCAGGGCAGAATCAAGGTGATCGGCACGCTCTCGAAAGGCCGGCCGGAAGCGTTGAAGCACCTGCCCAGCATCAACGAAGGCAAGACCCTGAAAGATTTCACCTTCACGATCTGGACCGGTTATTTCGTCAGGAAGGAGACGCCCGAAGCGGTTGTAGTCAAGCTGCATAAGGCCTTGACCGACACGCTGAACGACCCGGCCGTTCGCAAGGGGCTGGAGGCTAACAGCCTGGAAGTGGCCCAGCCCTTGAGCCTGGCCGAGGCGGAAAGCGTGTATCGCGATGGAGCCGCGCAGTTCCGGGCGATTGCCAAGTCCGTCAACCTGACCCCGCAATAAGGCAGAGCCCGACATGAACGCATTACTGGAAGGACTGCACAGTCAGTCGGCAGAATTTGTCGCCATCCGGCGTGACATCCATCGGCATCCCGAGCTTGGCTTTGAAGAGCATCGCACCAGTGAGCTGGTCGCCGAATCCCTGGCCGGTTGGGGGTATGCGGTAGAGCGCAAGCTGGGCGGGACCGGGGTGGTCGGGCAACTGCGCAAGGGCAGTGGGATCAGGACGCTGGGCCTGCGCGCCGACATGGACGCGCTGCCCGTGCAGGAACAGACCGGACTTCCCCATCAAAGCTGTCATGCCGGGGTAATGCATGCCTGCGGCCACGACGGGCACACGACCATGCTGCTTGCCGCGGCGCGTTATCTTTCAGAGCAGGCCGACTTCGACGGCACGCTCAATCTGGTTTTCCAGCCGGCAGAAGAAGGCCTGGGTGGCGCCAGGCGGATGATGGAAGACGGCCTGTTCGAGAAGTACCCGTGCGACGCCATCTTTGCCATGCACAACATGCCGGGGCATGCGCAAGGGCGCCTGGTCCTGCGTGATGGTCCATTCATGGCGTCGTCGGACTATGTGACGATTACCTTGAAAGGCATCGGCGGACATGGCGCCATGCCGCATTTGGCGGCGGACCCGGTGGTCGCCGCCGCAGGTATCGTAATCGCCCTGCAATCCATCGTGTCCCGCAATATCGATCCACAGCAGACCGCGGTTATTACAGTCGGCGCCCTGCATGCAGGTTCTGCGAACAACGTGATCCCCCAGGGCGCCACGCTCGAATTAAGTGTGCGTGCGCTCGACCGCAGCGTCAGGCAGGCGCTGGAGACCAGAATCCGGGATCTTGTGCATGCCCAGGCCCAAAGCTACGGGGTGACGGCGGACATCGCTTATCGACGCGGTTATCCGGTGCTGGTCAACACGCCTGCCGAGACCGACTTTGCGCGCCGGGTTGCGCTCGACCTGCTCGGCGAGGACAAGGTCACGACGCAAGGCGAACCGCTGACCGGAAGCGAAGACTTTGCCTTCATGCTCGAGCGCGTGCCGGGATCGTATCTGCTGATCGGGAACGGTGACGGGCATTCCGCCGGCGCGTGCATGGTGCACAACCCAAAATACGATTTCAATGACGCCAACCTGCCCATCGGCGCTGCATACTGGGTCGCGCTGGCGCAAGCATGGCTGGCTTGAAGGCAGGATAATCCTAGAAATCTCCCGGCTGGCGCTGAATAACGAGCTGCCCACCAACCCGCTCAAGAATCAAGCCGACACAATCCCTTGCAGTCGATTCACTCGTATCGACAACCAGGTCCGGCGCAGCCGGCACTTCATAAGGCGCCGACACTCCCGTAAATTCACCGATCCTCCCATCCCGCGCTTTTTTATATAGCCCCTTCACATCCCGCGCCTCGCAAACCGCCAGCGGGCAGCGCAGATAAATCTCGAACAAATTTTCCGCGCCGATGATGTCCCGCACCATGGCCCGGTCTGCCTCGAACGGCGAGATGAACGCAGCAAGCGTGATCACGCCTGCCTCCATCGTCATTCGCGCCATTTCCCCGACCCGGCGCAGGTTTTCGTGGCGGTCTTCCGCCGAGAAGCCGAGGTCGCTGCACAGCCCTTGCCGCAGGTTGTCGCCGTCGAGCACCAGGGTGCGCCTGCCCTGCCTGTGGAGTGCGGCTTCCACCGCGTTGGCCAGCGTGGATTTGCCGGCGCCGGACAGGCCGCTGAACCAGATAACGATCGCGCGGTGTCCATTCATGGCTTCGCGCGCGGTTTGTGTGACGGAGGGAGGCTGGTATCGAACGTTGTCGGTCATGGTGGGGAGTCCAAGGTGTTCCACAGGCGCGGCCAGGCCTCGGCCCAGCAGCAATGGTGATCGAAGCCGGGGACGATGCGTAGCGTTGGCTTGGCAGGCCGGGCATGGCGGCTCGCAAAGTCCAGCGCGAGCTGCGGCGGTATGACGGCATCGTTCTCGCCGACGAAATGCCATTGGCGAAAATGCTGCAGGGCGGACGCATTATCCGCCGGATTCAGGGAGCCGTGCAGCGCGTCGATCCGGTGCAGGCTGGTCCAGGCCCGGTGATCGAGGTTGCCGGCGACGGTGACGACGCGCGCGACATCCTCGCGGCGCGCGGCGACCAGCAAGGCCAGTGCGCCGCCGCCGGAGTAGCCGACGAGCGTGAGTTCGCGGGCGTCGAAGCGCCGCTTCAAATGATCGATTGCCTCGTTGCTTGCGGAGACGACCTCCGGCGCGAAGCGCCGTGCCGTCCACAGTGCCGGGTTACAGCCCTCGGTTGTAAATAGATACTGGCACGGCCGTCCGAGATAAGCAGCTGCGCCGCCCGGCTGCGCCAGGGCCAGGCGCAAGGCAATCGGGTCGCTCGGGGTCGGGTCGGTGGAGATGCGCGACGGCGTGACCCAGGCCATGCCGTCGCCTTCCAGGTAGATGGTCAGGCGGTCGCTGGGTGGGGGCGTGGCCGGCAGGAACGCGGCCAGCGCGAATGGCCGGCCGGGTATGGCCTGCATCGTCCAGCCAGCGGCAGCTGCAAGCGCGTGTGCATTCTTTCGGCGCTCGCCGGGGTCCGGCATCGTGCTGCAACCGGCAACGACCAGTATCGATAATAGCCGGCACAGGGCTGCTCTTTTTTGCATCTTGCAATTTTGTAAAATGGCGCCGGATGGCAAAAAGGCGCTACCTGCTCGCGGTAGCGCCTCCTGTTCACCTTTGGCAGTTTAGAAAGCCCAGCGTACCTTGACCGACGCGGTCTGGTTGTTCAGGCCGCTACGGTGCTCGGCATCGTACCGCGCCGTCAGGTCGACGCCGCTGTCGAGTTCGACGACGTAGCCCACCCCGAGACGCGAGACCACGCGGCCGGCTTCGATGCCGGTCAGCGTGAAGGCAGCGCCTGGCGCACCGGCAAAGCTGGACACGATAGTGTTGTTCTGGTCCATCGTGTCGTAGCCGATGCCGATATTGCCGACCAGCGTGCCGCGCTGGCCAACGCGTTGCTGCACCTTGCCGTCGATACCGATGACGAAGGACTTCGTCGTCCGGCCGTCGACCGCCAGGTTCAGCGCGCCCGCGCCAGTTTCGGTATAGCCGCGGTCGCGTATCCAGGTGTAGTCGGCGCGTACCGACGGCGTGAACGTGGTGCGATCCGACAATGGCAGGTCGCGCCCGAGCGCCACGCCGGCATGCGCGGTATTGCTGCGCGAGTCCGATTGCGCGCGCAGGTTGGCAAATGAAATCTGCCGGTGCGACTTGTTGGCGTTGTGGCCGATGTCTGCCTGCCAGCTCAGGCCGGTCCGGTTGCCCAGGTCGACGCTGCCGTAAGCCATGACCTGGTAGGAATCGACAGTCGCGTCCTGCGGCGCCACCGACGAACGGCTGTCGACGTTGCTGCGCGAGTAGGCGAAGGCGGCGCCGGCACGCATGGTTTTGGACAGGTCCGCATCGACGCCGGTGACCAGGCCAAAAGTGTCGGACTTGTAGCCAGCCATGCCGTTGCGGTCAGACTGGTTTGCCCAGGAGCCGAAGGGCTTGATCCATGCGCCTTTCTCCGTCGCCAGCGCGTCGCCGGACGACATGCCACGCGCGGCATCGATGCGCGACTGCACGATCTGGTTGACATTCGTCAGCGTGGCACGAGTGACGTTGACGGTGCTGGCAGCCAGCGTCGGCAGGGTTTGCGTCACTGCCTGCGAGACTTGCTGCTGGGTCGACAGCGGCACGAACAGGAGCGAGAGCGCACTGCCTGGATTGGCCAGCAGCGCGGTGTCCAGCACGCGCGCGGCGGCGAGACCTGGCGCATTGCTGTTGGCAATGGTCGCGGCCGACACGCCGCCCATCGGTGCGGGTGCTGCGGGCGTGACAGGGACGACAGCGACCGGGGCCGGCGCGACTGGCGTCACCACCGCAACCGGCGCTTCCGGCTCGACGGGTGAAACAGGCAGTACCGGCACCACTGGCACCACTGGCACCGGCGCCATCTCGAGCCTCAGGTCCACGCTGTTTGCACTGTAGACCGGGACGAAGTTGAACAGCACGCTGTTGTCGGAGGCGCTTGCGAACTGGCCTGCCATGGCAGCGCCGGTGACGATGCCGGCGACGTTGCCGTTATGCGTGTTGGCCGCGGTGACGCCGGCGGCGTCGACCACCAGGCTGCCGCCGAGGTTCACTGTGCCGCTTGCCTGCAGGCGTCCGGCCGCGCTGTCGGAGACGGCGGTCCTGACCGTGCCGCTGGTGGCGAAGTTGCCGCCGACAACCAGGGTTTTACCAGCCGGGAGGGTGACGAGGCCGGCGCTGGTAAGGTTGCCCGTGATCGAACCGTTGCTGCCCTTGAAGGCGCCGTTGCTGCCGACGCTGACCGAACCGGCCAGGGCTGCGCTGTCGGCCAGGCCCAGGGTGCCGGTCTCGACCGTCCAGCTGGACGTGCCGTTGCCGGCAAGCGTCCATTCCTTGCTGCCTTCCTTGCTGAATTTCTGGAATCCGCGGAACTGCGCGGCGCTGCCTATGCTGGCAAGGTCAAACAGGTTGCCGCCGGAAGCCGTGACTTCACCGCCCAGCGCCAGGGTATCGCCGCCGTTGGTCGTGCCGCTCGCGCTGACCACGTTGCCGTTGATGACCGAGCCGGCTTCCAGCACCAGCTTGTTGCCGCCGTTGGAAAGCTGCACGGCGTCGGCGCGTGCGCCGTTACCGCCATTTGCCAGTCCACCCGAGATCGTGCCGGCATTGCTGAGCGTTGCATTGCCGAGCGCGCGAATGCCGACGCCGCCTGCTGCGCCGTTGCCGGCGCTGCCTGCTGCGCCTGCCGCGCTGCCTGCCATGCCGGTCGCGCCGTTTGCGCCGGCCGGCCCAGTGCTGTAGTAATAATAGTTGTTGGGGCCGCCTGACCCGCCC
>CAUQYP010000191.1:0-8891 GCA_963522035.1 uncultured Noviherbaspirillum sp.
GCGCCGGCAAACAGCGCTGCCGCGGCGCCGGCCGACATCGACGTCGGTACGCTGGAAAACACGCTGGACTTCGTCGGCCTGCAGGACGGCGCGGTGCTGGGCGGGAAGCAGATCCCGGTGCGGGTCAAGGGCGCGGCCGGATCGCGTTTCGGGCTGACCGTCAACGGCGCCGCCGTGCCGGACACGCGCCTCGGGCGCAAGCTTGCGGCGCCGGAGCGCCAGGCCGAGGTGTGGGAGTACATCGGCATCGACCTGAAGCCGGGCGCGAACGTGCTCGAGGCGGCGCAGCATGACGCTTTCGGCAATCCGCGCGGCACGAAGCGCATTACCGTCACCGTCGCGGCCAGCGCCGCCGTCATCGAACTGGCGGCGCCGCCGTCCAGCGTGCCGGCCGACGGCAAGTCCATGGCCGGCATACGCGTGCGCCTGGCCGATGCGAACGGCGTCCGGGTCACGGCGGCCACGCCGCTGACGCTGGAAGCCAGCCGCGGCGCGTGGCAGGCGACCGACCTCGACCCGCGCGAGCCGGGCCTGCAGGTCATGCTCGAAGGCGGCGAGGCCGACTACCTGCTGCAGGCGCCGCAGGAAGAGGGCGTGGCCGTGGTGCGGGTTCGCAGCGGCGCGGCGAGCCGCGAGATCAAGTTGCATTTCGTGCCGGACCTGCAGCCGCTGATTGCCGCCGGCCTGGTCGAGGGCGCGATCAACGTGCGCCACTTCCGGCGCGACGCGCTGGCGCCGGCCCGCCCGGAAGACGGCTTCGAGGACGAACTGCGCAATGTCTCGCGCACGCTGGGACGGAACGCCGAAGCAACAGCGCGCGCGGCCATGTTCATCAAGGGCAAGATCCGCGGCGACTACCTGCTCACGCTCGGCTACGACTCGGAAAAAGCGCCGGACACCAGGCTGTTCCGCGACATCGACCCGAACGCCTTCTACCCGGTCTACGGCGACGGCGCCGTGCGCAGCTTCGACGCGCAGTCGACCAGCAAGCTGTATGTGCGCATCGCCCGCGACCGTTCGTGGATGCTGTACGGCGACTTCACGCCGCCGCCGGCGACGCCGGCCCGCAACCTCGGCGTCACCAACCGCAGCCTGACCGGTGTGCGCGAACACTACGAGACCGACCGCGTCAGTGTCGACGCCTATGCCAGCCGGGCCAGCGCGCGCCAGGCCATCGACGAGTTCCCGGCCAATGGCGTGTCCGGCCCTTTCCTGATCAGGCAGCGGCCCATGCTGGCCAACAGCGAGCGCGTCGAGGTGGTCGTGCGTGACCGCAACCAGCCGGCCCTGGTGCTGAGCGCGACGCCGCTGGCGCGGCTGCAGGACTACGAGATCGAGCCCGTCAGCGGCACGCTGCTGCTGCGTGCGCCGCTGGCCAGCCTGGATCCGAACCTGAATCCGGTGTCGATCCGGGTGACCTATGAAGTCGACCAGGGCGGTGCGCAGTTCTGGGTCGCCGGCGTGAATGCGCAGGCCAGGGTAAGCGAGCGCATCGAGGTCGGCGGCAGCTATGCGACCGACCGCAACCCGCAGGACCCGGCCACGCTCAAGAGCGCCAATGCCACTCTGCGCCTGGCCGAACAGACCACGCTGATTGCCGAAGTCGCCCAGAGCGACAAGGCCAGCCTGGGCAAGGGACGGGCCGCACGGGTCGACTTCCAGCATGCCGACGGCAATCTCGAAGCGCGCGTGCACGCCGGCCGCGCCGACAGCCAGTTCGATAACCTGTCGGCCAGCCTGGGCCGCGGCCGCACCGAGGCCGGCGCGCGCGTGGCCTACCGGGTCGACGAGTCGACCAAGGTTGTGGGTGAAGCCATCCATTCTGCCGACGTCGCCAGCGGCGCCGCGCGCGACGGCGTGCTGGCCGGCACCGTGACGCGCTTTGCCAACGGCGTGCAGGTCGAGGCGGGTGTGCGCCACGCACGCGAGACCGCACCGGCCAACGTCACGCTGGCTGACAACCCTACCAACAGCATACGGGCCAAGGTGACGGCGCCGGTGCCGGCCGTGGCCGGTGCCACGGTCTTCGCCGAACTGGAGCAGGACGTGGCGAACGCCGACCGCAAGACCGTGGCCGTGGGCGGCGACTATCAGCTGGCGCAGGGCGGCCGGGCGTATGCAAGGCATGAGCTGATTTCCAGTCTCGGCTCGAACTATGCGCTCAACGACAGCCAGCAGCGCAATGCGACCGTGGTCGGCATCGACGCCGGCTACATGGACGACGGCCGGGTGTTTTCGGAATACCGGGCGCGCAATGACTTCGGCGGGCCGGTGGCGGAAGCGGCGATCGGCCTGCGCAACCTGTGGCGGGTGGACGAGGGCGTAGCCGTGTCGACCAGCTTCGAGCGGGTGCAGACGCTGGAAGGCGAAAGCCGCAACACCGGCATCGCGCTCACCGCCGCGCTGGAGCTGACCACGAACCCGGACTGGAAAGCCACCGCCCGCGCCGAGGTACGTCGCTCCGACGCCACCGAAGGCGCACTCGTCACGGCCGGCATTGCCGCGCGGCTCAGCCACACCCTGACCTTCCTGGGCAAGAGCACGGTCGCGTTCCAGCACGGCCGGCAGTCCGGCGGCGTACGCGCCGACGCCCTGCTGCAGACGGGCCTGGCCTACCGCTCGCTGGAATCGCTGGGGTTGAATGCGCTCGCCAAATATGAATACCGGCTGGAGCGCGACTCCAGCTTCGCCAACGTGCGGCGCGCGGTCCACATCATTGCCGCCAACGTGAATTACCAGGCGGCGCGCGACACCGTCTACACGCTGCGCTATGCCGGCAAGCGGGTCCACGACCAGTCGGCCGGCTTGTCCAGCCGGTCCAGCGCGCACTTGCTGGGCGGGCGTGTCGGACAAAACCTCGGCGGCCGCTGGGACGGCAGCCTGCTGGGGCAAATGCTGGCCACCGGCAGCTTCGGCAGCCGCCAGTATGGCGCCGGCCTGGAAGCGGGCTACCGGATGCGCGACGACCTGTGGATGTCGGCCGGCTATAACTTCGCCGGCTTCTCCGACCGCGACCTGTCGGCCGGCAACTACACCAGCAAGGGCGTCTACGTACGCATGCGCTACCAGTTCGACGAGCGCGCCTTGCCGGATGCGCTCAGTGCCGATGCGGGGATGCAATGATGCGGCTGCTGCGAAACTGGCTCGGCTTCCTGGCCGTCATGGCCGGCCTCATCGGCTGGCAACCGGCATGGAGCTGCACCACCGGCGCCTGCGTGTCGGCCGGGCCGCGCCTGGCCAGCGTGGACACCGCCAGGAGCGCCTTGCTCAATGCGCTGTACGGCAACCTGGTCGGCGGCAACCTGTCGCTGACCGTGGCCGACTGGAACGCGCTGGCGCAGGGCGATGTCAGCCTGCTCAATTTCCTCACCGCCCTGCAGGCACGCACGGCCGTCGGCACGCCGGACCAGGCCCTGACCGCCGGCGCCACGCTGGCGCAACTGGCCGCCTCGCTGCAGGCGAGCGCGCAGGCCGACGCCAACCTTGCGCTGGCCAATGCCTATGCGTCGCTGGCCTCGCAGCTGGCCTTCGCCGGCGGCACCGTACGCATGGCCGACCTGCTGCAGGTCAGCGTGCCGGCGGCGTCGCTTGCCGGCACCCGGCTCAATGCGCTGGACCTGCTGGCCGGCCAGCTACAGCTGTTCAACCACCGCAACATGCTGACCACGCCAGCGCCCATCGGCGTGTCCGCCAGCGCGCTCGGCCTGGGCGGCGTGCTCAACGGCATACAGCTGTACTCGCAGGTGATCGAACCGCCGGTCATGGTCTGCGGGCCGGGCGGCACCCAGTTCCATTCGGCCGCCATCCGCATCAAGCTCAAGCTGGACCTGGTCGCGCTGGCGCCGTCGACCGGGCTGCTCACCGTCATTCCCGGCGTGCTCGGGGCGTCGGTGCGCATTGCCAACCTGGACATCTATGCCGACGTCGCGCGCGCCGAAGGCACCGTTTCGGGCATCGACGTGCTGGGCAAGCTGGTCACCGTGCAGGCCACGCCTGGCCTGGCCGACGTCTATCTCGGCAGCTTCAGCGACAGCGTCTTCTTCAACCGAAGCCGGCGGCTGAACGCTGCCGTCGACCTCGGCTACGGCAATATCGGCAGCGTGAACATCAACGGCATCGTCGTCGCGCTGGAGGCGAAGAGCGCCGTCATCGGCCAGGCGCCGCTTGGCGGCAGCACGGTATTTTCCGGCCCGTTTCCCCAGAGCCGCACCTTCGGCAGCAGCGCCGCGGTCCTTTCCAGCGTGGTGTCGAGCCTGGTATCGAATCTGGAGATCCGCATGACGCCGTCGCCGGGCCTGCTCAATGCCGTCGTTCTGCCGGTCCTGAAAACCGTGGTTGCCGGCGCGCTGTCGCCGGTGCTGTCGAACGTGTTGTCTGGGGTGCTCGATCCCTTGCTGAAGCTGCTCGGCATCGGCATCGGTGAAGCGGTTGTAACGGTCAACGGCATTGCGCAAAGCTGCTCGGTGTCGGGCACCGTCTATAACGACGCCAACCGCAACAGCCGCTACGACGGCGGCGAGAGCGGGCTTCGCCTGCCGCTGTGGGCCAAGCTGGTAATCGGCAACAAGATCAGTGAGGCGGTCAGTGTCGATCCGGCCACCGGCGCGTACAGTTTTCCCAGCGTCCCGATGGGAAGCTACAGCCTGTTGCTCGATGTCGCTAATGGCGCCGGCACGGTACCCGCTGGCCCGCCAGGCTGGGCCGGTACCGAAGCGCCGACGCTGCTGCGCGCCGTGACAATTTCCACTGCCGACCTGGGCGGCCAGAACTTCGGCCTGTTTGGCGACAATACGGACTTCACGCTGGTAAAGACGGTGGACAAGGCGACTGCCGCGCCGGGCGAGGTGCTCACCTACACCTTAAGCTTCAGCAATGGCGGCGCGGCCAGCGTCGACAACCTGAAGATTGAGGACAACGTGCCTCCCTTCACGCTTTTCCTCGACGCCGCCTGCGGCGCAATGCCAGCCGGTGCCAGTGCCTGCTCTGTTACAGCCAACCCAGCCGCAAACCAGCGCGGCCTGGTCCGATGGACCATTAACGGCCTGCTGGGCGCAGGCGCAAGCGGCAGCGTAATACTGCGTGTCATTGTGGAATAACGATTTATTAAATACCGTTTTCTCATTAATTATTATTACCAAATATCAACTTGGCAAAAAAAAAGATTAATGTAAGATTCGTACATAACAATACGAAGTAACCTGGAGTGATTATGTTAAAAGCGTCCACTCCACCTGATGAGACAGCACGGCTGGAGTCTCTTAAACAACTTTTTATACTCGATACACCGCCGGAAGAGCGGTTCGATCGTATTACGCGTCTGCTGGTCCATTTCTATGCTATGCCGATTGCGGCAGTGAGCTTGATCGACGCGGATCGCGTTTGGCTGAAATCGGGAATCGGCACGCCATTCCTGGATATTCCCCGCGAAATGTCTTTTTGCGCCCATGTCATCGCGGCCGGCGAAATGGTTATCGTCTGCGACACGTTAAAGGATGAACGGTTTTCGGATAATCCTTATGTGACCAGCATTCCCCATATCCGGTCTTATTTCGGTGTGCCCATAATGGGGCCGGGCGGTTATCCGGTCGGCGTATTGTGCATGGTGGACCATAAGCCCAGGCGTTTATCGGCAAAAGACATTGATGCATTAGTCAGCCTCAGCGCCATTGCGGGCAATGAACTGGCTGCCGTGGACATTACCCGGGCCGTGGCGGAACAGTCCCGTAATGAAAAAGGGCTGAGGCTGGTGCTGAATCACTTGCCGGACGGCGTGGTCATGTTCGATGAAAACGGCATCGTCGAATCCTATAATCCCGCTGCGGAGCGCTTGTTCTGCGCGTCGCGCTCGAGCCTGCTTGGCGCTGCCGCCAGCGCACTGACAACGGACGAACTATCGCTTTTTACCAGCCCGGCGCCCGATGGTGCCGGGACTTACAGCCAGGAATCCATCGGCCGGCGTACCGACGGCAGCCTGTTTCCGATAGAGGTTTCGGTCAACCCAATGTACCTTGGCGGCCGGAAAAAATTCGCGGTCATGGTGCGCGACATATCGGCGAAACGGTCGCTCGAAGCGCAGAAGCGGGTCATCGACGAGCGCAAGCAAAAGTATTACGCCAGCGCCGCGCACGAGCTTCGTTCACCGTTGGGAAGCCTGTTGGGCTTTGCCAATATGCTGGCCAAGCGCCAGATACCCGAAGAAACAGTGCGCGAAGTCGCCAATATCATGAGCGTCGAGACGACCAGGCTGGTGAAGCTGATTAATGAATTGCTCGACTTTGCAAAATTAGAGACTGGTAGCACAGCCGATTTCGATATCCAGGTGCAGTCACTGGTGCCGGTAATTGAAACGACATTGCAATCGATGGGGGGAATGGAAGGAATAGAAAGCGTCGGCTTTAGTCAGCCAGACGCGATTCCGGACGTCGCGATCGATGCAAGAAAGATGCAGCAGGCGCTGACCAACATTATTAGCAATGCCATCAAGTATTCGCCGGATGGGGGCCAGATCGACGTCATTGTCCGGCTCGTGGAAAATAATGCCGTGCGGTGCGTTGAATTAATCGTGAAAGATCGCGGTATCGGCATGACCCCCGCGCAAAAGGATCGGATTTTCGAGCCGTTTTACCGGGCAAGGCAATTGCCCACCGCCGAAGGAAGCGGCCTTGGAATGGCAATTACGCACGACTTGGTTAAATTGCAGAACGGCTCGATTAAAGTGGAAACCGAATTAGGGCAGGGCACCAGGATTGCTATTTATCTGCCCGCCGTACTCGGTCAAAGGTCGTCATAATGCCGGCTGCCCAAGCCGGATATCGATTCAGGATGCGGATGGCAAGCGCGGCAATGGCGCCTGGCCAGACAATTTGTTTTCAATTGCGCGCTCGCTGAGACGAAAGATGCTGACCGACTGCGCCAGGCCGCCGGCCTGCCGCTGCAATGTGTCGGCGGTGGACGCCGCCTCGTCCACGAGCAGGGCATTCTGACGGGTCACCTGGTCGATCTGCCCGACCGCGTCATTGACCCTTTCAATGCCGGACCGCTGCTCCCGGATCGCCGTCATGGTGTTTTCCATGATGGCGCTTACGCCATGCACGCGCTCGACGATTTCCGCCATGGTGACGCCGGCTTCCTGCACCAGCGCGCTGCCGTCCTGCACCTTGTCGATGGAGTCGGCAATCAGCGAGCGTATCTCCCTGGCTGCGGCGGAAGAGCGCTGTGCCAGGCTGCGTACTTCACTGGCGACGACCGCAAAGCCGCGGCCCTGCTCACCGGCCCGCGCCGCTTCCACCGACGCATTCAAGGCCAGGATATTCGTCTGGAATGCAATGCCATCGATGGTGCCGATGATGTCGCCGATTCGTCCTGCGGATTCACGGATGCGTTCCATCGTCTGGTTGACCCGGACGATGACTTCGCCACCCTGGCGGGCGACATCGGACGCTGACGCGGCGATGCGGCCGGCTTCATTGGCGTCGTCCGCATTCTGCCGCACGGTGGTGGTGAGCTGCTCCAGGAAGGCTGCGGTTTCCTGCAGCGATGCAGTTTGCCGCTCCGTGCGCGCTGCCAGTTCACGGTTGCCGCAGGCGATGTTCCCCGATGCCTCCGTGACGACGTTCGTTCCCGAACGGACTTCGCCGATGATGTTCAACAGGTTGCCGTTCATCCGTCCCAATGCACGCAGCAGCTGTCCGACTTCGTCCTGGGCCCGGCTGTCGATATGGCCGGTCAGGTCGCCGGCCGCGACCGTTTCCGCCAGCGCGACTGCCTTTGCCAGCGGCACCGTGATGGAGCGGGTAATCAGCACCCCGACGATTGCCGCCACAAGCAGCGCCAGGCCGCCGGCGCCCCACATGAGCAGCGTAGCCTGCCTGAACTTGCCCTGTGCAGCGTCGCTGGCATGGTCGACATCGGCTTGCACCATGGTCAGCAAGCGGTCCATGTCGGCGACGATCTGGTTGCGCAGCGGCCGGCATTCATCGGCGATGAAGGCAGCCAGCGGGCCGGTCGTGGCATGGCCGCTGAGCACACGGACGCGGTCCAGTTCGGCAGCCATTTTCAGCAGGCCGGCGCTGACCTTGTCGAACTCCGGCACGCCGGCAAAGGCCGGGCGCATCTTTTCAAGCTGGGCCAGGTAAGTGCGCCGGTCGAGATCCATCTTGCCAAGCTCCTGCGCGGCTTTTTCATGATTGCCGATGGCCAGGACATTGCGTGCCGCCAGCCCGGTCTGCGCCAGGGCCTCGCGCGCAGCGTAAAGCGGTTCAAGCTTTTCGGTGCGCATGCGGTTTTGATACGCGACTGCATCGGCGATGTCGCCCATGCGAAGGAGCGCGAAGGCGAGGAGGCCGATGAGGCAGATGGCGAGGAGTCCGAACCCTGCGCCCAGGCGCTAACGAAGCGGACTGTTGTTGATTATTTTCATTGGTGAGGTCGCGTTGTGGGGATGTGTTTGCAGGGTAAGCGGATTGAGTGGGCAGAGAACGAATGGGCTGTCTGGCGGTGTCGCATGTTGTGCCAGGAGCGTGCTTTACATGGTTTTGGCTCAGTGGATAGAGAGGCTGCGTTCGCCACTGGCGAGGTTTGCGTGAACATTTACCATGGCTTCCATTTCTTTCACTTTTACGTATTTTACTGACTTTAAAGTTTCTGTAAAGAAATTTTGAGGGGGTGGGAAACTGGGGGGGAAGATGCGACGCTTAATAGTGGGGCAATGGATGCGTAGGCCATCACTCTTCAATTTTCGGATAAAGATATTTGAGCTTTACCCGTGCATCAGCGGTACGGAATCGCCCGTCGATTCCCGCTTGCCTTCGGTTGCGCGCTTCTGTTTTTCGCTTTCGCTTTTGCTTTTGACGCTGCCTTTGACGTGGATCCCCGTTAGACGGCGACGCGTC
>CAUQYP010000192.1:0-8804 GCA_963522035.1 uncultured Noviherbaspirillum sp.
TGCAACTGCAACTGCAACTGCAACTGCAACTGCAACTGCAACTGCAACTGCAGCGTCAACTGCAGCGACAACGGCAACGGCAACGGCAACGAGCATGGCGACCGGTTCGATCGCTCGGCAAGGCGCACATCCTCGCCACGTCGCGCTGGCGCCGGGTTCGCCCCGCTGTTGCAAAAGTCACTACAGGCCTTCAGTTCCTGGCGGGAATTTATCGGGCTGACTGCCGACCCGGCGGCCAGCTTCCGGGACAGCAGGCCAATCGAAACGATCTGTCTGCGATCCGTTGAATTTGCATCGATGACCGAGGCCATGTCGGACGCGAGGAAACAGAAGAATGTTTCCTTGTAGTAATTACCTTGTCATATTGACCCGACACAATGCAGGCTTCAACAGAAGACACCTGCATGATGAAAACTTTCAGTCTATCCATAGGCGCCCGGCTTCTCGCCGCTTTTGCCATTGTTTTGGCGGTCATGATTGCAATGACGACCATTGCCGTCTTCCGCCTGCATTCCGCCCATCAAACGGCTCGGTACCTGGTTGAAAACAAGCTGGCCAAGCAGCAGCTTGCTTCCGAGTGGCTAGGCGCGGCGGCGGTCGATGGCGCGCGGGCGGCCTCGATCGCCAAAAGCGACAGTCTCGAACTCTCCGATTATTTTGAGGCGCAGTTGAAAGAGGGCGATGCGCGCGTCAACGAGATCGGCAAACGCATGCGGTCCTTGAAGCTGGACCGCGATGAACATGCTCTTGCGGAGGCAATAGACCAGCAGCGAGCGGCTTATCAAGACGTCAGCAAAAAAGTCTTCAAGCTGAAGCAGACTGGCAGGATACCTGAAGCCGAACGAATTTTTTCCACGCAGATGGAACCGCGATTCGAGCAGTACCGCCTTGCGATCCAGAAACTGCTCGATCACCAGACCCTATCGGCGGCGGCAATTTCGGCCGCATCCAATGACGCGTATGCGTCCGGCATGGTCCTTCTGGTCAGCCTGGGCGTACTGTCGATCGCCCTGAGCGTGCTGCTCGCCTGGCGCCTTGCGCGTGGCATCGTGCGGCCGCTGCAGCTGGCAGTGTACCAGGCGGCGCGAATCGCCCAAGGCGATCTGCGGCAGGAACTTGCGACAGAGGGCAGCACGGATGAAATTGGCCGTCTCCTGCAAGCGCTGAACGCCATGGAAGCCAGCCTTGCGCAGATCGTTGGCAAGGTGCGAACCGGGACGGAGACAATCACCGCTGCCTCAACGGGGATTGCGAACGGAAATATGTCCCTGTCGGCACGCACGCAGGAGCAAGCTGCCTCGCTGGAGGAAACGGCGGCATCCATGGCGCAACTGGCGACCATGGTCACGGAAAATGCGCAGGATGCGTGCGCAGCAAGCAAGCTGGTCGATGCGGCATCCAGCGTGGCGTTGCGCGGCGGCGCAGCGATGGTGCAGGTGACCGAAACGATGACGACGATCCGACAGTCGTCGGAAAGAGTGGCCGATATCGTCGGCACCATCGACGGGATAGCCATGCAGACCAATATCCTGGCGTTGAATGCCGCGGTAGAAGCAGCGCAGGCAGGGGAGCGGGGCCGTGGCTTCGCGGTCGTCGCCAGTGAAGTGCGTTTGCTTGCCCAGCGCTCGGCAGCGGCGGCGCGCGAGATCAGGCTGCTGGTCGCCGACTCGGTCCAGCAAGCGGAGAACGGCAGTGTCCTCGTCCGCCAGGCCGGCATTACAATGAACGAAATCGTATCCGGCGTCGGACAGGTCAGCACCATTGTGTCGCGCATTGCCGCAGCCAGCCACGAGCAAAGCGCAGGCGTCGCACAGGCTAACGTGGCAGTTGCCCAGATAGACGAGGCGACGCAGCGCAATGCGGCGCTGGTCGAACAGGCCGCGGCGGCCGCTGGCAGCTTGCAGGCCGAAGCCGCAGCGCTTGCCCTGACCGTTTCGCGATTCACCTTGACCAGTACGATGCCGGGAGAAGCCGCTGTCGCCGACGCGAGCGCAGGCATGCGTGATGCCGCGATGGCTTGAAGCCAGCCGATCAGTTCTTCCGTTTTGCCGCTGGAATGGCGCACCGTGGCGGGCTTGCCTGTCACTGCGGTGTCACGAACGTCATCCAGACTGGCCAGTCTTCCAGTTCGCCCGCCAGAAAAGGAACACCATGATCCCGGATATCCTGATCGTGTACGACAACGCCGGCTTCCATCTGCTGCATGGACATTTGCACCTTGCGGTCATGCTGGGCGAGTCGGGCCAGGCAGCGGTCGATGTGCAAGGCCATGGCACGGTGCTTGTCTTGAGAAGACCTGCCGGGCTGGTCGTGCAAGCCGGCGAGGCGCATCTGCCTTTGCTGCCTTACTGATGCCTGCGCACGCGGTATCGACGCGCAGTCCCGGCATGGCCGGCTTGCCTAGACCGAGTCGGCCAGGGTAAATGCATCGCGACTTTCCAGCAAACATTTCGGTGGTGCTGGCGCGAACAACATAGGCCGTGAAAGCAACGACTCGATGTCGTGGGCAGCCATCGGTCGCGCAATGTAATATCCCTGCACTTCGTCACAGGACAGCGCCTGCAGTATTGCCAGCTGCTCGGCCGTCTCCACGCCCTCTGCAACCACCGTCATGCCCAGTGCATGCGCCATCGACACGATGGCCTGGAAGAAGACCTTGCCGTCGCGGGAGTTGGTCAGCTCGGAAGTGAACGCCTTGTCGACTTTCAGCACGTCCATTTTCAGACGCTGCAGTTGTGAAAGCGAAGAATAGCCGGTGCCGAAATCGTCTATGTGAAGCTTGATGCCAAGATCCCGGATGGCCGACAATTCCGCCATGATTTCCGCCTGGTCGCCCATCATTGCCGATTCAGTGATTTCCACCTCGATCAAGTCGGCCGAAATGCCCGCTTTTTCTATCTGTTCGGCCAGGTGGCAGTGGATGTCGCCGTGGGCGAACTGGCCCGGTGAGACATTGATCGAAATGGGGACCAGTGGTTTGCCGTGCGCCTTCCAGGCGGAAAGCTGGTTGCAGGCCATCTCGATGACCAGGCGTCCCAATTGCTGGATCAAGCCCGTTGCCTCGGCCAGTGGAATGAATTCCAGCGGCGGCACCAGCCCGCGCTTTGGATGTACCCAGCGCACCAGGGCTTCCATGCTGCAAAGCCTTCCCGTCTGCGTATCGACGCGGGGCTGGTAATACAGGACGAACTGCTCCTGAGCGATGGCTTCGAACAGGCTCTGCTTCAGGTCGGCTTTGGACTTGAGGGTTTCATGCAGCGAGGCATCATAGAACCGATATTGGCCCTTGCCTTCGCTCTTGCTGGAATACATGGCGACGTCGCTATGCCGGATCAGGGTCTGCGCATCGGTGCCATCACGGGGATAGACACTGATGCCGACAGACGCGCCCAGCGCAAATGTCTTGTCCGACACACCGAATGGCGCGCAGCAGGTCTTGACGATGCGTTCGGCGGTTTCCTGGGCCTGGGACTGGTTTTCGATGGGGGCAAGCACGACGATGAACTCATCGCCGCCAAACCGGACGACCCGGTCATCCTTGCGGAGCACTGATTTCAGCCGAGCGGCGACGATTTCAAGCAGCTCATCGCCGACCGCATGCCCTTGCGTATCGTTGACGTGCTTGAAATCATCAAGGTCGATGAACAGCAGGGCTAGCTGGGAGCCGTCCTTGGCAGACCGTTCCAGCGCGGATGGCAGGAAATCCGCAAGCCAGTGGCGATTCGGCAGCCCGGTCAGCATGTCTTCGTTGGCCATGCGCTGCAACTGCTGTTCATGGGCCTTGCGTTCGCTGATGTCTTGCAGCGTCACCGCCAGGCCGACGCTGGTGCGAACCAGACGGCGGTACGCCCAGCCGATCTTGATCCGGTTATGAACAGGCATTCTCACCTCGTCTTCATGGACGCCTCTTTCCATTGCCAGGCTGTACGTTGCGATCAGCTCCCTCGCGTGGGCATGGCTGACGAATGCGGTAAACCGGGTGCCGATCATCTCCTCACGCGACATGCTGTAGAAACTTGCGCCACGCTCGTTGCAGTCGATGATTTCAAAGTCGATGATGACGCCATGATTGTTGCGAACCGCACGTGCCATGTAGAAGCCGTCGGCGGCGCCTTCGGTCGCAATGCGGTAGGACTCGCGCAGTGCTGCCTGTTCGCTTCTATGCTGCCGCCGTCGCCTCGCGACGACACTGCCGAAAACTGCTGCCAGCAGCAGTGTGCACGTCAGGACCAGCGCCTGATGACGCCGCTCCCGCGCAGCCTCTCTGGCAGACGCCTCCAGTTCCTCGCGCGCCAGGCCTATCAGGACGGTGAATGGATAGGCCGACGACTCACGCCATGCCAGCACGCGATCCGCTCCATCGGAAAACCATTCTGCTCCCTTTTGCAGTTCGGCCCCGAGAGGTGTTGAAAACATGGTATCGCCGGTAAGCAGGGATCCCTGATGGGCTGGCACGAGGTCGCCGTTTCTTTCCATCCTGACCTTGTGCTGGCTGTCGATCATCATGAGCATGCCCTTGCGACCAAGCACCTTATCGTTATAGAACGAGGTGAAGTAGTCTGAGCGAACGACCAAAACGATCACCCCGGAAAAGAAATCGCCACCGGTTTCAAGGCGCCTGGAAAACCGGATCTCGTGTGTGCTCTCGCGCGCGCTCGCCGCGTCCATGCGAAGCGCCGTGGAATTATTGTTCCTGTGAAAAGCGAAAACAGGCTCGCTTGCGATCGACGTCGGCACGTCGCGGTGCCCAGTCGACGTAAGCCTGGCGCCGCTGGCGTCATAGAATGCAACCGATACGAACATCGGATCGGTAAACATGCCGTTGCGTCGCAGGTCTTCCAGTCGCATGACCCTTTCCGAGTTCTCCCAGCCATATTTGAGTTGCATCGTTATCTGGTCGATCTGCGACAGCGATCTCGCGACGTAGTGTTCATACGCTTCCGCATAGGAAGCCGCATCCTTCAGGCCCGTTTTGCCAACCAGCTCCAGGTCCGAGCGCGCCTTGACCAGGGTGACTCCCCACACCAGGCAGGCAAGCAGGAGGCAGGCAACAGGCCAGAGAAGCAGCGGTCCCAGGGTGCTTGTCCTGGCGTTTCCAGGCATGGTTTCAGACGGGGAGGGCGAAGCCAACTTGATCATCTGCTTAAGTTTCTTTAAAGAAATAGTGCATTTTGAACATATTTTATGACGCGGTCATGACCTGTGGCGTCGTTTCGCCATTGATGGGCGAGATGCAGGTCACGGGCCGTTGCAATGCCGCTCAGCTGCCATCTCCAACAGCCGTTTGAATGTCACCGGACCGTCATTCGCAGGTCATGGTGTCGAAGCAATTCGTCGATATGGTGCACCCGACTCCCGTCAATTCAGCAAGTGCCGGCCTCTTGCCCGAATCGTCCTGCGGCGCGCCGCCGGGTCCCGGTTTTTACCGAGCGATGCACTGAATAAAGGAAAAACAGCGATGAAACTGCGCGATCAATTTCTGCAACCTGGTTTCTCTTTTCCGGACAGCCAGGCGAGTTCCCGTCGCGTGCGCTTCAGGACCATCTGGATTTCCGATGTACATCTGGGCACGACCGGCTGCCAGGCGGCCCGGCTGCTCGAATTCCTGCGTGCCACCGAATCCGAAACGCTGTACCTGGTGGGTGACATCATCGACGGGTGGCAACTGAGGCGTCGCTGGTATTGGGACCAGGATCATAACGACGTCGTGCAGTCGGTATTGAAGAAGGCACAGAAAGGCACCGAGGTTATTTTTGTGCCGGGCAATCATGACGAAGTAGTGCGGCAGTTCATCGACCTGAACTTCGGCGAGATCAAGATCCGCGACGAACTCGTGCATATCACCGAACAAGGAAAGAAGATGCTGGTTCTCCACGGCGACCGCTTCGACGGCGTGATTGCCTGCGCCAAGTGGCTTGCCTATATCGGAGACACCATGTACACACTCATCCTCAAGTTCAATCAGATTTTCAACAGCTGGCGGGCCAGGGTCGGCCTTCCTTACTGGTCGCTGTCCCAGTACCTGAAGCTCAAGGTAAAGAACGCGGTCAGTTACATCTCGTCGTTCGAGGAAGCGCTCGCGGCGGAGGCGAAGAAGAGGGGCATGGACGGCGTCATCTGCGGCCATATTCACAAGGCGGAAATCCGCGACATCGACGGCATCACCTATTGCAATGACGGTGACTGGGTGGAAAGCCTGACCGCGCTGATAGAAGATGATACCGGCGAACTGCGCCTGGTGACTTGGGCAGAAATTATGGCCCGGGTCAAGGAAATGGAAAGCACGCCTTGCACGGAGGCGGTATGACCTACGGTTTTTTCCGCGATCTCGCTCCACCGTCCCACCATGCCCTGTTCCGACCGCATCAGCCTGGCAAGGCCATTCAGTCCCCTACCCAGCGGGTGGGAACGCGCAAACTGATGGTGCTCAGCGTGTCTTCAGGCGCCGGCCATGGCCGGGCTGCCGACGCTATTTGCAACCAGGCCAACGCCGGCAATGCCCAGGTTGCTGCGCACCATATCGACGTGATGGATCTGGCGTCGTTTGCCCTGCGCAAGGTCTATACCAGGCTCTACATCGCCCTGGTCAACAAGTTTCCATCGCTATGGCACCAGATTTACCACCGTACCGATCGTAAGCAGTCCAACGGGTTTTTCGAAAGGATGCGGCGCGCCCTGGAACAGGCCGCCGTTGCGCGCCTGTTGGAGGAAATCGAGCGGGTCAAGCCTGATGCCATCATATGTACGCATTTTCTCCCAGCTGAAATTCTGGCGCGCATGCGGCGCAATGGACGCCTGAACTGCCCTGTATGGGTACAGGTTACTGACTTTGACGTGCACCGGATGTGGGTGCACAACGGCGTTGCCGGGTATTTTGCCGGGAACGAAGAGGTCGCCTACCGGTTGCGCGACCGGGGTGTTGCGGCCGATGCCATTCGTGTCACTGGCATACCCATCATGGAAGCGTTCAGGCACACGCCGGACCGCGTCGTGTGCGCCGGCGAACTCGGGATCGACCCGGCACGTATGACCTTGCTGCTCATGGGCGGCGGCGCGGGTCTCGGCAGCCTGGACGAAGTGGCCGATCGGCTGATGCAATTAGATATGAATTTTCAGCTTATTGTGATGGCTGGGCACAATATCGCGTCATTGGCACGCCTTCGGACGCTGGAAAAACGATTTCCGGACCGGCTGTTTGCTTACGGATATACATCTCACGTAGCGAAACTGATGGCCTGCAGCGACTTGGCTATCACCAAGCCAGGCGGCCTTACCGTCTCCGAGTGCCTTGCAATGGGTTTGCCCATGATCCTTTACCGGCCGATTCCCGGCCAGGAAGAGCGCAATGCCGACTATTTGCTCGAACAAGGCGTTGCGCTGAAAGCAAACGACGCGGCGACACTCGAATATCGCGTGATCGAGCTGCTGGCAGATCCTGAAAGACTGGCAGCGATGCGCAGCCGGGCACTCGGTCTGGGAAGGGCAAATGCAGCGCGCGACGTCGTGGATACGGTACTGGCCTTTCGTTGATGAAAAACACAATGCAAGGTCCTACTCGACGTGAAGCAGCAGCAGCATTGGGTTGCACGCTCTTGCTGGCCGGATTGTTTTCCCAGGTAGAAATACAGATCGAGGGTCCCGCCGGATGGGCGGTTAACCTGCCCACCTGGCGGATCGAGCAGCACTGGCTGCTCGACATCTTCTTTGGTGGCCGGCCGATGACGGGTTACCACGCATTCGTGCTGCCTTTTATTGCCGTATTTTTTCATTTCCCGGTTTGTTTCGCGAGCAACTGGACACTACGCCGCGAGTGCCTGGTACTGGCCTGCCTGATCATCTTCTGGATCGTCGAGGATTTCCTGTGGTTCGCGACCAATCCGGCGTTTGGCCTTGGCCAGTTCAACGCAGCGTCCATACCTTGGCATAAGCATTGGCTATGGTTCGCGCCGCTCGATTACTGGATGTTTTCAGCGGCCGCGGTTGCACTGCTTTATTTTTCCTGCAGCACCTCCGGGTCAGGACAGTCGTCGCGGCAACTGCCCGGGTATCGGCAGTGAGGGCAAGCGGTCTCCCGGTGTCCAAGTCCTGAAGACTTGCCAATGAAGCGATAATGGCGCCAACGGGAATGGACGCACTGTTGAGGAAAATAATCTGCCGGGAAGCGTTAGCAAGATTCGAAGTCTCCAGGCACAGCAATGCCCGGGTCAGAAATGCGCCCCAGCCTGCAGCGAAGTTGCGTTTTGCTGTAGGAAGACATCGGGAGATGCTGGACTAACGCAGTCAGACTTCGCGACGGCGAAAACTGAGCGGCGACTACTGCGTCGGACCTCAGCCCTCGATCTTCACCCCGCGCCAGAACGCAATGCGCCCGGCGATCTCCTTCGCCGCGTCCTTCGGCTCGGGGTAAAACCAGGCCGCGTCCTTGTTGACCTGGCCGTCCACTACCACGTCGTAATAGCTGGCGGTGCCTTTCCATGGGCACACGGTGTGGGTTGCGCTCGGGCGCAGCTTGTCGCTGGCGACTGACGACGGAGGGAAATACTTGTTGCCTTCGACGACCACGATGTCCTGTTCGGTGGCGTCGGCGATGACAACATTGTTCCAGCTGGCTTTAGGCATATTCTGCGTCCTTACGGTGAATGGTGTCGCCCAGCTTAAAGCAGTTTCGCGGTTTTGCCCAAGCCGGCCTACACGCGATATTTCTTGTTGCGCGCAGCGACATTTGCAGTTGCCGTTGCCCGCGCAGCGACAGTTGCAGTTGCAGTTGCAGTTGCAGTTGCTTTTGACGCTGCCTTTGACGTGGA
>CAUQYP010000193.1:0-8783 GCA_963522035.1 uncultured Noviherbaspirillum sp.
CGGGGATCCACGTCAAAAACAGCGTCAAAAGCAACTGCAACTGCAACTGCAACTGCAACGGCAACTGCAACTGCAACGGCAACTGTCGCTGCGCGGGCAACTGCAACGGCAACTGTCGCTGCGCGCAACAAGCAAACTCGTCTAGGAGCCTGCCGTGCCTGGCGCTCCAGGTCGCCCAGCCGCGGCAAGCTCCGCCAGCGCGCGGGAAATCGATTCGGCGTCGGCCGGCCGCACCAGTCGCGCCACCTCGCGGCCATCGCGCAGGAATACAAGTGTCGGCCACAACTTGACGCGGAACGAGCGGCCGAGCGGCTGGCCCTTGCCGTCCTCGACCTTGATATGCCGGATATCAGCGTGCGCTTCCATGGCCTGCGCTATCGGCGCTTGCGCGGCCATGCAGTAGCCGCACCACGGTGTACCGAATTCGACCACGGCCGCCCCTTTGAGGCTATCGATGTCCGCGCGTGCAGGTTCAGGCTTGGTATAGGTAGTGGTCATGACCATCGTGATCCTCCTGATCTGGTTGTATCGAGAAGGCTGCGCCGCCTGCGTGGCAGGCCTGCAGCGATGCAGATCAGACCGGCAACCGGCTTACTTGGTTGCATCGCTGCATGGTAGGGCGGTGTGAGTACGCCCGCCTGGCGCGGAGCGTGGTCAGCGCGAGCCAGGCCATGGGCAGGCCTGGCTATAGGGACATCAGCAGAAGATAGGGCGGCGGTCGCCCATGAGGGCGCGTAGTTCCTTGATGCTGATATGGGTGATTTCATGCATGCGTATCAGCAGCGCAGCGCCCACCACCATCTTGCGGTGCCGTATCTTGCTGATGATAGGCGGTGCAATGGCAAGCGCGCGGGACAGTGCGGCATCGTTCTTGACGTTGAGACGTTCGGTTACCGTGTCCAGCAAGGGATTTGGATCGTAGGTAGTAAGCTTGGCAAGGCTCGGTTGCTTCATGATTTCCCATTGGTTGTTATCGGCGGGCATCCAGGATTGCCCGCACGTTGATACAGACCGTATTTATAGCCAAAATGTTCCCGCAGAGCAACTGTTTTTAAATAAACATTGTTTCCAGTCGTAAATTATTTGCCGGCATTTTCGACCGGCAGTCTTGCCGGCCCGGGGGTTCACCCACGCAATTGAGCGTCTGGCCATCCACCGTCGGACACCGTGCTGCAGATCTGCTGGCGCACGGCCTGGATGACGCTCCACAGCTCGGAAGCGCCGGGCCGGTTGCGCACTGTGGCGAGCGCGACTTCGCGGGTCACGTCCGCACCGACCAGTCGTGCGGTGCGCAGCGTGCCGCTCGCGACTTCTTCGGCAACCGCGGCGAGCGGCAGCAGCGTAAAGCCGCAGCCATTCTGCACCAGGCGCTTGGTAACGCTGATCGACGCATCGCATTCCATGGCAACGTGGAGGGAAATGCCAACCCGGCTGGCAAGCGACTCGGCCAGCAGGCGCAAGCCATGGCGTGCGCTCGGCAGTATCAGGGGCACTTCCCCGAGGCGGCGAACCGCGAATTCGTCATCGACATCGGCCTGGTTGCCGGGCACCACCAGTCGCAGTTGTTCCTGCAAAAGCGTGTCTATCTTCAGGCCCGCAGTTTGGGACGGCAGGTAAAGCACTGCCAGGTCGATATTGCCCGAGGCCAGCCAGGACAGCATGTCGCCACTGGTGCCTTCGGCAAAGCGCAGGCGCGTTCGTGGAAAGCGGCTGCGCAAGGCGAAACCGATCGGGCCAAAAATCGTGCGGGCAATCGTTGCCTGGGCGCCGATCACCAGTTCGGTCGGGCCATGGCCGGATAAGGCATGAATGGCGCGCCGCGCTTCCTCGACCGTTTCGGTTACGCGTCGTGCATGTTCCAGCAAGGTGCGTCCCGCATCGGTCAATACCACGCCACGGCCGCCCCGATGAAATAAGCGCGAGCAGGTTGACGCTTCCAGCCGCAGCATCTGCCGGCTGATGGTGGACTGGTCGCTGCCCAACTCCAGCGCGGCACGCGAAATGCTGCCGCAATTGGCTACCCTCGCAAAACATTCCAGATCGTCAGAATTCATGGCCTAGGCGGTCATCAGGCAGCGCGCATCAAGATAAATGTTTCTTTAAGTTTATAATTTAACAACATTAAGCGCAGTTTTAATCGAAGGCGTCAACAAATTATCGCGATATTGAGTATGAGCAATTGAATCGGATGAGCACCGCACTACAATGCAAACACGATTCGGCAGGACCGTGCCAGGACAATTCCACCGGGTCATTACTTGGAGCAGCGATTTTCTGTGCGGTTCCGCACAGACAACGCAAGTCCAGGTTTTTATGATGCCTTTTGCAACGGCAACCTGCCGAAGGCAACCTTTCCCTATATTCCCTTCTTTAAAAAAAGACGATCATGCAGACGCAACGAAACGATGAACCGTGGGATTTTCCTGCTTCCACTCCCACCCGTCCGGATTGGCATACCGCGCGTTTCGTCAAGCAGGGAATACGGATGCAAAGCATCCATGGCACCGGTTACGCAGCGAATTTTTTACGCAACCGCCGCGTGGATATCGATGTCGCCCTGCGGGTCCTGCTCCAGCCTGCACGTCGCCGCAACTACGACCAGCAATAAGAATCCGGCAGCAGACGGTGCTGACCGGATTCACGCAAGGTCCGGCACCCACGCATGCTTCTTCAGCGCTGCAAGATCCACGACATCGAGTACGCGGATGTTCGTGCTTTCAAGCACGACTTGCGGCGCCTTGCCGGCCTGGTAGGCCTGCTGCCAGCGCAAAGCGCACAAGCACCACTGGTCGCCTGCGAACAGGCCGGGAAACCCGTATTCGGGACGCGGCAACATCAGGTCGTTGCCCATTGCCTTGCTGAAGGTCAGAAACTCGGCCGTCATGATTGCACAGACCACATGGGTTCCCACGTCGGATTCGTCGGTACGACAGCATCCGTCCCGAAAGTAGCCCGTCAGCGGGTCGAACGAGCAGGGGACCAGTGGCTGATTGAATACATTTCTGCCCGTTTCTGATTTCCGTTCGCTCATCGATCACTCCTAGCAAGATTGGCAAAGGATGACACGCCCGTTGAACATCTGCAACCGCGTGTGCCGGACCCAGGCCTGAATGTTCGTTGCCGTACAGATAGGGCCCTCATTCACCTCTACTATTGGTGGCACCGTAATTGCAACAACTTTGGCAGCATGTTGCCCCGGCTTCGCCTATTCCCTGCGACCGTGCTCACCACTTGGGAGGATAAAAAGATTCGATGACTATTTCCGATGAAAGAAAAGAGTTTGCCGGGAGGTTGCAAAGCGCACTCCGTCAGGCCAGGCAGCCGGCGGACAGCCCGACCACATTGGCGCGCGGCTTTAACAGCCGATATCTAGGTCGGCCGATCACCGTTCATGCGGCACGAAAGTGGTTAATGGCGGAATCGATTCCAACGCAGGACAAGTTGCGCACCCTGGCGCATTGGCTGGAGGTGCCGGCCGAATGGCTGCGCTTCGGTGGCCAGCTTTCAAACGACGCCCAAGGCGTTCCTTCACCCATCGACAATACCCTGGACGCGATGCTGGCAGCCATGAGCCGCGAGGACTTGAGGCTGGTCGAGGCGCTGCATGCGCTCGAGGCGGACGAACGCCGTCTTGTGCGGGACCTGGTCCAATTGTTTTTCCGGACCCAGGAACGGATGCTGGAGAGCACCTCTCCTGCCAGAGATCTGGCTGCGTCGAAACGGGCTGCCTGCGAATCTGCCTGATCGGCGCGAAATTTCCACGAGTATTGCTAGAGTGGCTGTTGGCAGGTTACCATCCCGCGGACACGACTACCGCACCATCACGTGAAGGAGGCCTGCATGTACCGCACGATCCTGGTTGCTTATAACGGAAGTCCCGAAAGCCGTTATGCACTGCACGAATGCATCAAGCTGGCGCCAGGCACCGGCGCAGAGGTGCACCTGGTCGTGGTCGTCACGCCGCCGCCATACCTGCTCGTTGGGGAATACGCAGCCGCTGCGGTGCTCAGCGTCGAGGAAGGCCTGGTAGCTGAAAAGCAGAAGATGGAACAGGAAATCGCAGCCGGGCACGCGTTGCTGGCCGACGCCGGCCTACATGTCATCGACCATCTGGAAGTCGGCGAACCGGCCGACATCATCCAGACCCTCTCCAACCAGCTCAATGCCGACCTGGTCATCGTTGGGCACTCGCGACAGAAGGCTTTCGCATTGCGCTGGTGGCGCGGTTCGATCGATGCGGTGCTGCTTGAAAAGATCCGTTGCAGCCTGCTTGTCGCTGCCGGGCCACGACAGCCTGGCTGAATCGGGGAGAGCGCGATGCGCCGACGTTATTTCTCCAGCACGCTTTTCTCCTGTGGTCTCGCACTACTGCTGGCTGATTCAGCCGCATGGGCCGAGAGCGGCTGTCTTTCGTTGTCCGGTTGTTCCTACCAGGCCGGTCAGGGCTTGCCTGGCCAAGGCGCAGGGGCGCCCCGGGCACCTGCACCCGACTCCCGTGCGCCTGTAATAGTCAACAGCTGCGACGCCGGCGGATGCCTCGATCCGGACGGAAGACGTTATAACAGCAGCGCCAACGACGTGCAAAACGGCGTTTTCCTTGATCCGCAAGGCCGTCGCTGCGTCCGCAGCGGCGAGCATCTGCAATGCGGCTAAGCAGGTTCACAGGCATTTTCGACCAGTGAACTAAAGATTCCATAGCACAAGCTTGATTTTACGCACGATAAATAGTTGTCATAAATGTAATTATGCAGGTGAGGGTTTGTCGTTCCATCGGATCTATCGGCAAAGTTCAGGAGGACATCATGATCGAAGCGCATTTCAACCAGGAGTTCCATCAGCCAGCGCCAGGGACGGGCGGACCGCGCAAGCCAGGCGTGCTGCTGGCATTACAGCCCAAGGGCAGTTGCTGGTACTGCGACCAGCCGGTAGACAGCATTCGTCGCTTTTGCAGCAGCAACTGCCGTGACGACTACCTGGAGGAAGAGGTGGAATTTGGGAGTGGGCATTGAGTTGTCCAAGGCTGGATCGACCACTCATCGGCAATTATCCCCCATGATCCGGTTGCCAAATGGATGCTTGCGTTATATCAAAATGGCAATGTTTCATGTGACCAGAATGCAAGTACCCGACAAACAACGAGCGAGACGAAATGAACGCACATAGTGATTCGACCACAGTGAAATATGATCCGGACCATCTGCTGGCATCGATCATCGGCAAACTCAAACTGAAAAACGATGCAGCGCTATCCAGGGCACTCGAAGTTGCGCCGCCAGTTATCAGCAAGATCCGCCACCGCCGCCTGCCGGTTGGCGCTTCCCTGCTGATTCGCATGCATGAAGTCACCGATCTCAGCATTGCCGAATTGCGCAGCCTGATGGGCGACCGGCGCAACAAGTTCCGCATTAGCGACAAGCAGTTCAAGCCGCGCGCGAATTAAATTCCTTGCCGCTGCGACCTGGAAGCCCGTGGCCCGCATGGACCGCGGACTTTTTTAGTGGCCTTTGCTGACACGCAAAGCAAGTCGAACCGCCTGCGTTAAGGTGGCTCAGTGATATCTCAGTGATCTTCCTGTGCGAAATGCAGGCAGCGACTTGCCCGCGATGGAAACATCGCGGGTTTTTTTAAGCCTCGATACGTTATTGCCCTGGATATTTCCTGTAAAAAAGTCTACTGACTTATTTTGCCGGAGACCAGTTCATGCGCAATCATCCTTTTTCCGTCCTTGGCCTTTTCCTGCTGGCATCGTGCGCTTCGTTATCGCCTGAGCAATGCCGGAATGCCGACTGGCGCCAGATAGGCTATGCCGACGGCGCCAATGGCGCGCCCGGCAGCCGTATCCAGGCGCATGCCAGTGCGTGTGCGAAGATCGATGCAAAGCTGGACATGGAAGCCTACCTGTCCGGCCGGATGGAAGGGCTGGTCAGTTATTGCCAGCCAGAAAACGGCTTCGACGTTGGCCGCCGCGGCGCGGCAGACAACGCCGGCGATTGCCCACCGCATGTGCGTGCTGCATTCTTGCAGAACTATCGCCAGGGCCGCGAGATCAGCGCGCTGGAAAGCCAGATCGGCAGCTTGCGCAGCACGATGGAAGACGAGCGGCGCGAGATGCGCCGGCGCGAAGGCAGGATCGAGGACATTCGCAAGGAACTGCGCCGGCCGAATGTGAACAACGAACGGCGCGGTTCGCTGCTAAGTGAAATGGAAAGGCTGATAGAGCGCAAGCAGGACACGGGCGGCCGGCAGATCGCGCTGCAACGCGAAATGGACATCGTGCAGCAAAGGCTGGCCGTCAGGCTGCGCGAAATGGGGCGCTGAGCGCCCGGCGGCCATGGCAGCTCATTAGACTTCAGGCTCAATAGCCGGTAGACTTTACGGCTTTTCGCAAGCGCCCACCATGTCTTCCATTTCCGATCTGCCGACCGACGACGTCAGCGACTCCGCAGTTCCCGCAGCACGCAACGCGTCGAGCGAGCTGATCGCCCGCGAGGTAGCCCGGCGGCGCACCTTTGGCATTATTTCCCACCCGGACGCCGGCAAGACCACGCTGACCGAAAAGCTGTTGCTGTTCTCGGGCGCCATCCAGCTGGCCGGTACGGTGAAAGCACGCAAGAGCGGGCGGCACGCGACCTCGGACTGGATGGAGATCGAAAAGCAGCGCGGCATCTCGGTTGCCAGCTCGGTCATGCAGTTCGAGTACCGCGACCACGTGGTCAACCTGCTCGACACGCCGGGCCACCAGGATTTTTCCGAAGATACCTACCGGGTGCTGACTGCCGTCGATTCGGCGCTGATGGTGATCGACGCCGCCAAGGGCGTGGAAGCGCAAACCATCAAGCTGCTCAACGTCTGCCGGATGCGCAACACGCCCATCATCACCTTCATGAACAAGATGGACCGCGAGACCCGCGATCCGCTCGAACTGCTGGACGAGCTCGAGTCGGTGCTCGACATCCAGTGCGCCCCGATCACCTGGCCGATCGGCATGGGCAAGTCCTTCCGCGGCGTGTACCACCTGCTGCGCGATGAAATCATGCTGTTCGCCGCCGGCAGCGAGAAGGCCGACCAGACCTTCGAGGTCCTCAAGGGCATCGATAATCCGCGCCTGGCCGAGATGTTCCCGCTCGAGATCGAACAGTTGAAGATGGAAGTCGAACTGGTGCATGGCGCGTCCCATCCGTTCGACCTCGACGCTTTCCTGTCCGGCAAGCAGACGCCGGTATTCTTCGGTTCGGCCATCAACAACTTCGGCGTCCGTGAAATCCTGAACGCGCTGCTCGACTGGGCGCAGCCGCCGCGCGAGCGCGATGCGACCGTTCGCGCAGTAGCGCCGTCGGAAGTGCCGTTCACCGGTTTCGTGTTCAAGATCCAGGCCAATATGGACCCGGCGCACCGCGACCGGATTGCCTTCCTCCGTGTGTGCTCGGGCCGTTTCGAACGCGGCATGAAGATCAGGCATTTGCGCCTGAACCGGGACATCAAGCTCTCCAGCGTCGTGACCTTCATGGCGTCGTCGCGCGAGCAGGTCGAGGAAGCTTATGCCGGCGACATCATCGGCTTGCCCAATCATGGCAACATGCAGATCGGCGACAGTTTTTCCGAAGGCGAGATGCTGCAGTTCACCGGCATACCGTATTTCGCCCCCGACTTCTTCCGGTCCGTGCGCATACGCAATCCGCTCAAGGTCAAGCAATTGCACAAAGGGCTGCAGCAGTTGGGCGAAGAGGGCGCGGTGCAGGTTTTCAAGCCGGTCAACAGCGGCGACCTGATTTTGGGCGCGGTCGGCGTGCTGCAGTTCGAGGTCGTGGCGAGCCGTCTGTTGAACGAATACGGCGTCGACGCGGTGTTCGAGGGCACCAGCATCAGCAGCGCGCGCTGGATTTCCTGCGACGACAAGCGGGTTCTCGCGGATTTCGAGAAATCCGCGGCCGGCCATAACATCGCCTACGATGCGGCCGGCAACATGGCTTACCTGGCCTCGTCAGGCGTGAACCTGAAACTGACGCAGGAACGCTGGCCGAAAATAACCTTCCACGCAACGCGGGAGCACTCGGTCAAGGTCGGCGACTAGGCGCCTGGATCAGGCGCCGGTCCAGGGCAGGCCCGCCTTGCACCAGCCGCCGACGGTCTTCCTGTGGCCGTCGGCATTCTTGTCGCCTTCAAAGCCTTCCAGGATGTCATACGCATTACGGTAGCCGTTTTCCGTCGCGAGCTTGGCCGCATGGCGCGAGCGGACTCCGGAGCGGCACAGGAAGAGGAGCACGTCGTCCTTTCCTGCCTGTTGTCCCAGTTGCTCGAGGAATTCCGGATTGGGGGCGCCGCCAGGATAAAGCGCCCACTGTACGGCGCCCTGTTTCGCTTCTGGCAGTGCCACCTTGCCGACCCAGTCCCTTTCTGCACTTGTCCTGACATCGATGAGCCGGGCTGCCGGGTCTGCCTGTATCAGCGCGTAGGCTTCTTGCGGCGTTACCGCGCCGGCGTAGGGCAGGTTGGCGGCGCGGGCGCGGTCATGGGCAGTTGTAAGTATTTCGCCGGGCGTTTTCATCAGGCCTCCGATGTTTGGACAAAAATTATAACGTGCCAGGCTCGCTAGAGCATTTCCATGCTGGCTTGCGCCAGATGCGCTGCTTCCGCGCAGCGACATTTGCCGTTCCGCGCAGCGACAGTCGCGGTTGCTCTTGACGTTTCGCGTAGCGACAGTTGCCGTTGCCGTTGATTTTGACGCGGTTTTTGACGTGGGTCCCCGTTGATGACGCCACGTCGCTGGTGCCGAAATCGGATAA
>CAUQYP010000194.1:0-8764 GCA_963522035.1 uncultured Noviherbaspirillum sp.
TCAGTCCCTGGCGACGCGTCGCCGTCTAACGGGGATCCACGTCAAAAACAGCGTCCAAAGCCACGTCAAAAGCAAAAGCAACTGTTGCTGCGCGGGCAACCGCAACTGCAACTGTCGCTGCGCGCAACAAGCAATATCGCTTACAGGCCGGCTCAGGCGAGTCGGCACGAAACTGCTCTAGAACGCCAGCTCGAGTTCGACCTCCTGGCCGATGCGCAGCACCTCGCCCTCGCCCTGGGTCACGATGCAATTCATGCCAAATCCGATGCCGGTAATGCCCCCAACCCCTGCACGGTAAGTACGCAGCATATCCAGCGGGTCAGGGCCGGGCAGGCCGGTTTGCTGGTCTATCGACGGGATGGGGCAGCGCGGGCATGGCTTGACCGGGCTGATCGCTGCACCGCCTGTCGTCAGCCGGGCCGCATGGTCTTCATCATGGGCCTCGGCGCCGGCGATGACGAGGTTGGGACGGAACCGGTCCATGGGCAATGCCGCGCTTCCTTGCGCCATCAGGCGACGGTTCAGGTCGTCCAGCGACGCCTGTCCTATCAATAGCAGCGGGTAGCCATCCGAAAACAGCGTGCCGATGTCCCTCCCGCCGGTGCGCGCCGGGTTGACGGGATGGTGCGCGTCCGGGTGAAAGCGCACCAGCTGGCAGGACACGCCCAGGTATTGCGAAAACCATTGCCGGGTCACGCTGTCGCCGTCATAGGCGGCAAACGTGTGCTGCCAAAGTTTTACTGCACGGGTTGGCGCTGTTTCCGGGTCGGGCAGGTCCAGGTTTATTTCCAGGCGCAGCATGCCGGGCGCCCGCAGTTCCATGGTTTCGCTGCGCAGGCGGGGCGTAATAAGGGCCATTTTCGGGTATTCGCGCTGGGTCAGGAAGTTGCCTTCGTCGTCGACCAGCATCCATTCGCGGTCGTAGATCTGTTCATGCATGAGGCCGGCGCCAGTCAGCGTGGCTGAAGAAAGCTGGATGCCGGCGCAAGACTTGATCGGATAGAAAACCAGCTGGCTGAGTATGGGCATGCGCGGGGTCCGGAAAGGCGGGAAGGGCGGATTCTACCATTGCGCCAGTGCCTCGCAGCTCGCGGCGAAGGTCAGTAATACGCCAGCTTTTCCAGTGCATGTTCCAGTAACTGGCGTGCCTCCAGGCAGCGCGCGCTGGCGACTGCGTAATCGATGGCCTGGTGCATTTGCTGCTCTGGCGACATGTCCGCCGTTGCCGCCATGCCGATATCGATACGGCACATGCATTTCCTGTAGGCGTCGGCGCTGAGTTCGGCAATGGGCTTTTGCTGGTCCGGGGTCATGCTGGATTCTCCGTGGCGTGTGCTACGGGTCCATCTATAGCAGCCCGGTCGGCGGCCTTCTGTCTGCTATCACACTTAAGCGATGCGCCGGACGTTCAACAGCGGGACATTCACGCGGAAAAAAAGCGCTGGCCGCTTGGTGCGGGCAGCGCCATCCTTGGCGAGGAAAGCCGGATTACTTATGTTTTGCGTGGCTGCACTGGAGCCTGTCGTATTCCTTCTTCACGCCTGCGTAGCATTCGCAAGCACGCGTTTCCAGGCCCGCACGGTTCATCACGGTGATATGTCCACGGCGGTACTGGATCATGCCTTCGTCCTGCAGCTTGCCGGCTGCCTCGGTCACGCTCTCGCGGCGCACGCCCAGCATGGTGGCGATCAAGCCCTGGGACACGGCCATTTCGTTGGATGGCAGGCGGTCCAGCGTCAGCAGCAGCCAGCGGCATAGTTGCTGCATCACGTTGTGATGACGGTTGCATACGGCGGTATGGGACATCTGCGCAATCAGCGCATTGGTGTAGCGAAGCAGAGACTGCTGCAATGCGCCGCCGCGGCGGAATTCTTCCATGAACACGCTGGCCTTGAGGCGGAAGCCATAGCCTGCGCTCTTTACCACCGCGCGGTTGGGGCTGGCGCCGCCGCCCATGAACAGGGTTACGCCGACGATGCCTTCATTCCCGATCACTGCGATCTCGGCCGATGCGCCATCGCGGGTCTCATACAGCAGCGAGACGATGCTGCTTGTGAGGAAATACACGTGATTCATCTGGGTATCCGCTTCGCAGACCGTCATGTCGAAGGGCATGGAAATAAATTCGAGGTGCGGCAGGATACGCTCGAAGTCTTCTTCGGGCAGGGATGCCAGCAACTGGTTTTGCTTTGGATTGTGACCGTAGAGCGCAGTGATGCGAACCGGTGCGACGGCGGACGAGCGTGGCTGCGCAGGCTTGCCTTCCGACCTTTTCCTGGCGACCGGCGTGGCGGCAGGCTTGGCCTGTACTTGCGCGGTGTCAGTGCAGAAAGCATTCATTACGTTTGCCATGATGTGTTCCCCCGTGTTCTTGTTCAACGTTTCCATGGAAGCATCATTGCATAGCGTTCGGGAATCCAGCATCGGTGTAAATCCCATTTGGCTGTGGGATTACACTGACAGGTTTGTCAGTCCATAAGCATTGTTCGTAGGAATGTTGCGAGGCGTATTACTGCGGGGACTTTTGGCGAAAAGCATCGCCAGGAGGCAAGGCAAGGCAGGCACGGCAGCGACCGCGCCTGCAAGGCCAATCAGTCGATCAGATTCTGTTTGATCGCGTAGTAAATGATGTCGGCATTATTGGTCATGTTCATTTTCTCGAGCACGCGCGAACGGTAAGTGCTGACTGTCTTCACGCTCAGGCACAGCTCGTCGGCAATCTTGGTGACGCCTTCCCCTTGTCCCAGCTTGTAGAAGATCTGGTACTCGCGCGCCGACAGCATTTCATGCAGTGGTTTTTCGGTGTCGGTGCTCGCCGGGTCGGCGGTCAGCAACTCGGCAACCGCCGGGCTGATGTACTTGTGTCCGCGCACGATGGTGTTGATTGCATTGACGAGCTCGGTCGCCAGTGCCTCCTTCTGCACATAACCCGATGCGCCGCTGCGCAGGATCTGCACCGCATACCTGCTCTCGGGGTGCATGCTCAACATGAGCACCGGAAGCTCGGGCTTTTCCCGCTTGATCTGCTTGAGGACTTCTACGCCGCTCTTGTCCGGCATGGCGATGTCGAGCAATACAATGTCGAATTCCTGGGAACGGATCAACCGTATTGCTTCCTGTGCCGTACCAGCCTCCGCCGCAATTTCCATCCCTGGAATTTCAGATATGAAATAGTGGACCCCGGCACGCACAACAGCATGGTCGTCGACTACAAGAATTTTTATCATAAGGATTACGACTTTACATCAGGTTTGTATCGAATGAGTTGAAGCCACCAGCCTCTAAACGCGGTGTAAGAGCCTTCGCGCCTGCTATAGAAGATTGTAGCGTTTTCGTTCAATTTCAAAACATCTTTTTACATTGGATTAGACCCAACCGTATGTCATCCGGAACCGTGCCGTTGTGCTTACTAAAAGTCGTGAGTTAGTAACTGAAAGTTATAAGGCGAGACCTTTCCACTTGATGAGTTGGACTATCGAAACCGCTGGTAATTCCATGCCATCGGTCCTTGCGGAACATCGATTCTCCATGATTCCTACAACGTGATGGCAACCTGTCCTATACAGATTAAATTGCTCCGGTGCTACGCTTCTTTCCACGGGCCAACACGATCTGCACCTGCGGAAAACGTCAGAGGTCCATTGCCTATGGAGCACGTCATGGACCTCTTCCTGTTTGCCGCAGTTGCGCTTGTCGCTTCCTGGCTAGTCGCCGTTGCCATCCTTTCCGAAAAACCGCAGGCGCGCGTGGCACGCGCTGTGTTGGCAAGCGCCGGTGTCGTGGCAGCCTCATGGGCCAATGGCGCAAGCGCCGGCATGGCAGAAGTGGGCGACGTGTCGCTGGTGCTGACGCTGCTGCGATCGTTTGGCTAAAGGCGCCCGTAAGGCTGGACAAATTTGCTGAAGGTGCGATGCGCTCAATGTCGCTCGCAACGGCCGGCGCATAATGTCATTTCGATCAATTCAGTTCTGCGCGCCTGGTGCGTGCCGCACGGCTGCAACAGCAGCTTAACTAAAACCGGAATTTAAAACGGGATGAGACTTCTCGAACATGAACACACGAAGAGAGCGTACCAAGTCGACGCCGGGCGGCATATGATGCCGGACGCCGGCGGCACTTCGCTGTCCTCGGCCCGTCAGGCTGCCCTCCAGGTAATGCTGGTGGAAGACTCGCACATCATCAGCGACCTTATCAGCGAAAACCTCGCACGCATACCCAAGCTCGAATTGCTCGGCATTGCCGAGACCGAAAGCGAGGCATTGGCCATGCTCCATGCGCAGCCCTGCGATGTGCTTATCCTCGACATCCAGCTACGACAGGGTAACGGCATCAACCTGCTGCGAGTGCTGTCGGCCGACCCGGCTTACGCCCGCACCATCAAGATCGTGCTCAGCAACCATGTAAGCGGCACCTACCGGCGCATATGCGAGCAGTACGGCGTCCAGTTTTTCTTCGATAAGACCAGCGAGTTCCCGCAGTTGCAGCGGCTGCTGTCGCGCTTCAGCGAAAGCGGCGTCGATTGAAATGAGAAGGGTATTGCGCGGTGGTCACTGACAAATCGGCTACGCGCGGCGACAGCATGCGACCGGCCCGGTCGAGCCAGGCCCCCGGCGCGAAAATGCTGCGCCATGCCTTGCCGCAGGTCCTGTTGCTGCTGGTGCTGAACTGGCTGCTCACGACGAGCGCGCTTCGAGGACTGTACCCACTGATCCTGTTGCCCCCGCTGCAGATAATTGCCAGCGGCCTTCTGCTGCTGCTGATCTTCTGGCGCGCTGCGCGCAGGGTGAATCTCGACTGCGAGGCACATCTGCGGGCCGCGGAAAGCCTGTCCGAGACCACGTCTGTCCTGGCGGCTGTCAGCGACAGTATTGCCGACCCCGTCATTGTAAGGAACCGGGACGGCCTGCTGGTGTTTGCCAACCGGGCAGCGCTTGCCATGCTGGGCAAAACCCGCGAGGAAACGACAAACCGTCCGTTGAAGGAAATGATTCCCGACGGCGGCGACATCGGTTGGGGCGGGCCGGAGGACAGGCGCGTGATGGAGGAGAAAGTTTCGGTGACAACCGAGCACGGCCTGCAGTTGCCCGAGGGGGCGGCTACCTTCGCCACCACCAGCTCGCCATGGCTGGGGCCGGACGGCACCGCGCTGGGCGTAATCGCCGTCAGCACCAACATCAGCCGCTACAAGAAAGCAGAAGACGCGGTGCGCGCCTGCGAGCTTCGGCTCGAGGAAAAGGTGGCGCGCCGCACGGCGGCGCTGCGCAGCCTCGCCGACCACCTGGAGACGGTGCGCGAGGAAGAGAAGCGGGCAATCGCGAGGGAGCTGCATGACGACATGGGCGCATCGCTGACCTCGCTTTCGATGCACATGGAGGGTGCCTATCCCTTGCTACCCGGCGACCCGCAATGGACCGAGCGCAAGGCCAAGATACAAACGCTGCTGCGTTCCCTGGTCACGACGACGCGCCGGATGCAAACCGAGCTGCGGCCGACCATGCTCGACCTGTTCGGCATCAAGGCCGCTATCCACGAGCTGACCGACGACTTCAGGCAACGCACCGGCATCGCTTGTGAAGTCAGCTTGCCGGACGAAGACATCGCCATCGGCCACAAGCTTGAAATCACCGTCTACCGCATGCTGCAGGAACTGCTCAACAACATCGTCACGCATGCGCAGGCCGGCCATGTCGATGTGATCCTGGATGTCGATGAAGACCGGGTCGCGCTGACGGTGCGCGACGATGGCATCGGCATGCCTGCCGAACGCAAGGACGGCGATGCCGCCTATGGCCTGCGTGGCATCGAGGAGCGTGCTGCGTTCCTCGGCGGCGCAGTCACTGTCTCCGCAGGCCGCAACGGCGGCGCCGTGGTGTCCGTCGAGCTGCCCCTGGCCAATGATGAGAAGACGCCGGTCAGCCTATAATAGGCAACGGCTTGCGCCACGCAGGCAGTCGACACGGGCAAGCTTATCAACCATCGGGAGCAGTGATCAATACCAGTCAAATCGACGCCGGCCAGGGATTGCGTATCCTCCTGGTCGATGACAACGAGGACGCGAGTTCGTCGATGGCGGAGCTGTTGACGCTGTGCGGACATACCGTGCGCACTGCTGGCGACGGTGCGAAGGCACTCGAGGCGGCCGCGCTGTTCTATCCGCAGCTCGTATTGTCCGATATAGGGCTGCCCGGCATGGATGGCTATGAACTGGCCCCTGCCTTGCGCCGCCTAGCCGGACCGCGGCCCATGGTCCTGGCCGCCGTTACCGGCTACGGCCAGCCAACTGACCGCCAGCGCGCGATCGAGGCAGGTTTCGACCATCACCTGATCAAGCCGCTGGAAGCCGACATCCTGCTGCGCTTTATCGACGCCCAGGCCAGATCAACCTGAATTCATGCCATGTCCCCACCTGAAAACAGCGACCCGCGCGACAGCGAGATAGCCCGGCTGCGGGCCATGCTGGCCCACGCGGAGGAAATGCACGAGCTTGAGAAGCAGCGGCTTGCACGCGAGTTGCACAATGAGTTCGGTTCAACCCTGACTGCGCTTGCCATGCGCGTGGCCGTGCTGTCGCGCCAGCCGGCGGGCGAGACGCCTGCCGCCGACCAGTGGACCCGCGTCAATGGCATTCTCGCCAGCCTGACGCAGACCGCGCGCCGCATCCAGAGCGACTTGCGCCCGGGAGCGCTCGACGTCATGGGCCTGAAGCTGGCACTGGAGGAGTACCTGAACGATTTCGGCATTCGCCACGCGCTGCGCACCGGCCTTACGCTGCCGGACCAGGAACTGGTGCTGGAAGAAGCCTGGGCAATCGCGCTGTTTCGCATGTTCCAGGAAATCCTCCGCAACGTGCAACGCCATGCAGCGGCAGGGCAGGTACGCGCCACGCTGGCATTCGAGCAGAACGGCCGGGCACTGAGCCTGCTTGTCATCGACGATGGGGTCGGCTTCGATGCGGCGTCCCATGACCCTGGCAGCAGCCATGGCCTGCGACGCCTTGCCGAACGTGCCGCCTTCCTGGGCGGCAGCCTGCACCTGGCCAGTACGCCTGGCGAGGGCACCAGCGTGCGCGTGACCCTGCCGTTGGCGCCCGTGCAAGCCCCCCTTTAGCCGACCAATAGACACCATGAGCTTTCGCACCTTCGACCTGAACCTGCTGCGGATCTTCGACGCGATCATGACGGAGCAGAACCTGACGCGCGCCGCCGAGCGCCTCGCCACCACGCAGCCGGCGGTGTCGAACGCGCTGAAGCGGCTGCGCGAGACGCTGGACGATGAACTGCTGGTGCGCACCGCACACGGCATGAAGCCGACCGCACGGGCCGAGGAACTGTGGCCGGCGGTGCGCAGCGCGCTGTCCGCCCTGGAAGCGGCCATCGCCCCGGAAAACTTCGATGTCTCGGAAACCCATGCGACCTTCCGGCTCGCCATGGCCGACTCCACCGCCTCGCTGCTGCTGCCGCGGCTGATGCGGGCGATCAAGAAGGAGGCGCCCGGGCTGGACATCCGCATGCTGCCGCTAACCACGCGCGACCCGCGGGCGATGCTGCTGCAAAGCGATATCGACATGGCGATCGGGAATTTCCCCGGCGTGGTATCGCAGCTCAGCGGCGGCCAGACCTCGGTGTCGGCAATCCGCCACCAGCGGCTCTACAGCAGCGAGTCGGTCTGCATCATGCGCAAGGATCACCCGCTGGCCGAGGGCGAGCTGACGGTGGACAGTTATTGCTCGGCCCATCATGCGCTGGTCAGTTTCTCCGGCCGCGCGCATGGCCCGGCCGACGAGGCGCTGGCAGCCATGGGGCGGCAGCGCCGGATTGCGCTCACCGTGAACCAGTTTTATACGGTGGGCCGGGTGGTTGCAGGCACCGACCTGATCTCGGTGGTGCCACGCCACCTGGTGGCGTCCACCGGCGTGATCGAATCGCTGGTTGCCAAGGAATTGCCGTTCACGCTGCCGGTGGTGCATGTCGACATGCTGTGGCATGAACGCGATGCCCGCAATCCATCCCATAAATGGATACGCGGCCAGTTTGCCGGCATTAACTATTCCGGCGTCGAGGAAGCGCTCAGCTGAGGTCAGGCTTGGTTTCCGTTTCCCCCGGCGCGCCGTCTGCGGCCGGATCTGCCTGTGGCTCGGCTTGGCGGGCAGCGGCGGTTTTCCTTGCCGGTCTTGCCTTTGGCTGGTCGTCGCTATGGCGCACGCTGGCCTTGAGGCGCTGCAGCCGCGCATATTCTTCCGGGTCCGTCTTCGCCAGCCGTTTCTCGCGCCAGCCGTAATACACCATCATGCCCAGGGTCGCCGCCACGCCGATCGCCAGTTTGCCCTTGTGCTCCGACAGCAGGTTCATCGCTTCGTCTGCCAGGCTGACTTCGGGCGTATCGCCATTCACCGCCGGCTCCGCATCGCCTGGTTCGACTGCGGCAGGGGCAGCCTCCGCTTCCTTGTCCCGCTCAGGGTAGTCTGGCTGTTGGTCGTGGGGTGTTGTCATGTGTGCCCTTGTCTGGTGGATGCTGCGTCGTTGCCGATTAGGTCGCAAACCGGGCAAGTGGTTCATTCAGAAATAGTTACAGGCGGTAAGCTGCCAGGCAGTATCCGATGGAGTGCGATAGGCAACATGCGCTGCTGCCTATCATGTCACAGGCGCGGAACGCCGCTGGAGCAGTTTCGTGCTGACTTGCCTGACCCGGCCTGTAAGCAATATTGCCTGTTCCGCGCAGCGACAGTTGCCGTTGCCCGCGCAGCGACAGTTGCAGTTGCAGTTGC
>CAUQYP010000195.1:0-8689 GCA_963522035.1 uncultured Noviherbaspirillum sp.
CGCCGTCTAACGGGGATCCACGTCAAAGGCAGCGTCAAAAGCAGAGTCAAAAGCAGAGTCAAAAGCAGAGTCAAAAGCAACTGCAACTGCAACTGCAACTGCAACTGCAACTGCAACTGCAACTGCAACTGTCGCTGCGCGGGCAACGGCAACGGCAACTGTCGCTGCGCGGAACAAGCAATGCCGCTTGCAGGCCGGCTTGCGCGAGCCAGCAAGAATTTGCGCTATGGCCGGTTCACGGTGCGCCGCACAGCGGCACGAGGAATACTGGAATGCTCTCCCAGAAGATGGCGACCACCGACAGCAGCCCCAGGCTGGACGCGATCCAGTGGGTAAAGTCGGTCTTGCCGGAGCGCAGGCACTGCCGCCAGTCGCGCAGGTGCAGGACGCAGATTGCGGCGATGGCCACGGCCGAGGCAATGCAGATGCCCAGCACGATCGCGTCGATGCCGAGCCATAGCCGTGGCAGTCGCGGCCGGGCGCAGGCTATGCCCGTCAGCGTATACACCGCCAGGAAATGCACCGCCCAGATAATCGGCGCGGAGAACAGCCTCAGGAAACTCCGGGTGAAGGTAGGGGTAGCCATGCCCTTAACCTACCAGCCGGGGAAACGAATGCACCAAGGCGAGCGCGATCAGTCCCTGGATGACGGTGTAGAACCAGAACAGCATGGCGTTCTCGAACGTGACCCGGCGCTCCGGCCCCAGCAGTCCGCACAGCGAGCGCGCAATCGTGTAGATCCCCATGAAGAGCATGATGAGCACGAAGAACCCTTGCAGGCTGATCAGCATGTAGACCGCGGCGGCGTAGGCGGTCTGCTGCGGCCGCAGGCCGGTCTGCATCTGGCCGTACCACTCCACGACGACGGCGGCGACGAGCAGGACGAGGGCGAGGGCGAGGGCGACTTGCAGTGGCCGCTGTCGACCGGGCGCGTCCTGTTTCAGCCGGCGCCCGGCATAGGCCACCAGCGCGCCGCTGGCTGCGAGCAGGCCGGCCGAGGCCAGCGGCCAGGCGAGCGCCGGAAGCTGGTCGGCAGCCGGCCAGACGTCGGGCGACACGGTCCACAGGAACAGGTAGGCGAACAGCAGCGACGCAAAAATGGAGCCCGACACCATGATCAGGATCACCATTGCCCACCAGGAGTGGGAAGACGGGCCGTTCTGGTAGACCGGCAGCCGGATGCCGCCGCCGATATCGACCGGCGGGTGGACCGGGCCGGTATCGGTCTGCCACAGCCAGCGCAGCACCATGACGGCGGCCAGCACGCCGAAGGCGGCGGCCAGCAGGACCTGCTTCACCGTCAGCAGCAGGAAGAAGCCGGCGGTGCCCACCGCCCCCAGCAGGGGCGCCCAGCTTGGCCCCGGCATCTGCATCAGGTACTGCGGACGGGCGTCGAGCGGGCTGGTGATGATGGTCTCGCGGGTGCCGGTCGGCGCATTCGGCAGGTAGTAATGCCCGGCTTCGACGTCGGCCGCCAGGTTGGGCTGGTCCCACAGCGGCTCGCGGCTGGTCACGATCGGAATGCTGCGGGTGGAATAGTCGCCGGAAGGCAGCCACTCCAGCGTTCCTGCATTCCAGACGTTGCCGGCATTCTCCGCGCCAACGCGGAAGTTCTTCGCCAGGTCGATCAGGAACACCAGCACGCCGGCCGCGATCAGGTAGGCGCCGACGGTCGACACCATGTTCAGCGGACCCCAGCCCAGCTCGCTGCCGTAGGTGTAGACCCGGCGCGGCATACCGGCAAGCCCGGTGATATGCATCGGGAAGAAGGCGATGTTGAATCCGGCGAACATCAGGCCGAAAGACCAGCGGCCGAAACGCTCGGACAAGGGGTTCTTGCTGGCGAACGGCGCCCAGTAGTAGAACGCCGCAAACAGCGGAAACACCATGCCGCCCACCAGCACGTAATGCAGATGGGCGACGATGAAGTAGGTGTCATGCGCCTGCCAGTCGAAGGGCACGATGGCGACCATGACCCCGGTCAGGCCGCCCAGCACGAAGATGAAGAAGAAGCCGAGGATGAACAGCATCGGCACCTTCAGCGGACGCAAGCGCGTGGCCGCCGCGATGGTGGCGATCCACGCGAAGACCTGGATGCCGCTCGGGATGCTGACCGCCATGCTGGCGGCGGAAAAGAAGCTGAGCGAGATCTGCGGTATGCCGGTCGCGAACATGTGGTGGACCCAGAGGCCGAAGCTCAGGAAGCCGGCGCCGATCACCGCCAGCACCACCATGCGGTAGCCCACGAGCGGACGGCCGGTCATGGCTGGGATGATCATGGACACCATGCCGGCAGCAGGTAGGAAGATGATGTAGACCTCCGGGTGGCCGAAGAACCAGAACAGGTGCTGCCAGAGCAGCGGGTCGCCGCCCCGTTCGGCGATGAAGAATGGCCAGTGGAAGGTGCGTTCGATTTCCAGCAGCAGGGTGCACAGGATCACGGCAGGGAAGGCGAAGATGATCATGCCGGCGAGCACCAGCATGGTCCATGCATAGACGGGCATTTTGCCCAGCGTCATGCCGGGCGCGCGCGTGCGCAGGATGCCGACCACGATCTCGATGGCGCCGGCAATGGCCGATATCTCGATGAAGCCGATGCCGAGCAGCCAGAAGTCGGCATTGCTCCCCGGAGAAAACTGGTAGCTGGTCAGCGGCGGGTACATGAACCAGCCGCCCTTCGGCGCCATGTCGACGAAAATGCTGCAGAAAAATACCAGGCCGCCGATCGCATAGGCCCAGAACGCATACACGCTCAGCCTGGGAAAAGGCAGGTCGCGCGCGCCCAGCATGTTGGGCAGCAGCAGGACGCCCATCGCTTCCACCGCCGGCACGGCGAACAGGAACATCATCACTGTGCCGTGCATCGTGAACAGCTGGTTGTACAGGTCATGCCCGACCAGGCTGTTTTCCGGGACGGCCAGCTGCGTGCGCATCACCAGCGCGAGTATGCCGGCCAATATAAAGAACAGCAGCGCGGTGGCGACGTAGAACAGGCCGACATAGGTGTTGTTGACGACGGTGAGGAAGGCCAGGCCGGACGGCGGTTTCCAGAGTCTTTCGAGCTGCTCCAGCTCGCCCTCCGGCCGGGGGCCGGGATTGGGCAATTCGACGGCAGTGTTATTTGTCTCGGCCATAAGCGATCAGCGCAGTTACGTTGGTTAAGAAAAGGCCGCGGCGCTTGCGGCCCTGCAATCCGCCATCGACGGCGGGCATGTCTATCTGAGGCTGTCGAGGTAGGCGGAAAGCGCCTGCAGTTCTTCCCCGGAAAACCGCTTGTACGCCGGCATCAGGTTGCCGGGCTTGATCTGCTGGTTGCCGGCGATCCACCCGGCGATCGAACCCAGGCCGTTCGGCAGCACGCCGGCGCCCAGCGAATGGCGGCTGCCTACGTGCGTGAGGTCGGGGCCGATGGCGCCGCTGGCTTCCGTGCCGCGTATCGCATGGCATAGCCCGCAGCGGTTGTCCTGGAACAGGCGCTTGCCGTGCTGGAGCGTGGCCGAACCGGGCGCAGGCGGCGGCTGCATCTGCGCGGCGCGCCATCGTTCAAACTCGGCCGGCGGCTGCGCCAGGACATGGAAGGCCATTTTTGCATGCTGCGCGCCGCAGAACTCGGCGCACTGCCCGCGGTAGACGCCCGGGTGCGTGGCCTGCACCGTCTGCCGGTTGGTATGCCCCGGCATCATGTCGATCTTGCCGGAGAGGTTGGGCACCCAGAAGCTGTGGATCACATTGTCGGACCTGAGCAGGAGCTCGACCGGCTGGCCGCTCGGAATGCGGATTTCATTGGCGGTCTCGAACAGGACCTGTCCCCTGGCGTCGAGATAGCGCACGCGCCACCACCATAGCTCCCCCCTGACCTCGATGCGGGTGGCCGCGCCGTTCCCGGCCCTGGCCATGCGGTTGGTGGACATCAGGGTGTAGACGAGCAGGGCGCTCAGTACGATGACCGGGAACACGATGCCGCCGCCGATGATCCAGCCGGGCTTCTGCAGGCTTCTGCGCACGCTGGCAGGGACGAGCAGCGCCAGCGCCAGCAGCGCCATGACGAACAGGAAGATGGCGCCGCCGCCGACGGTCATTACTTTCGTGAGTTCGAGGATCAGCGCGGCATCGATGCCTTTTGGGTCGAGCGCCGACTGCATGGCCGCGGCGGCATGCAATGGCAGGATGGACAGCATGGCGAAAAACGGTAGTCGCATGGGCAGCTTGATGAGGACGCATTCCCATGCGCCGCGGTGTTGGTTGGTCGGCTCCTGCCCGGCTGCGGCAAGTTTTGCAAGCATGGCCGTGATCCTAGAGCAGGACAGGAACTTTGGGCACGCGAACCATCAGTAAAATTGCAAAAATTCGTTTTCATCAACGCAGAAAGTCGCTGCCGGGGGTATTACATGGTCTGGCCGGAACGAGTGCATGCATGGAGGTGGCGAAGATGGGGTGTGGATGTCGATGATGCGTTGTTCGAAGCAGGTGTTGGCAGGGTGCGCAGCAGCGCTGGCCGGCGTGCGCACGGCGCCTGTGCTGGCGCATGCGGGCGAAGACCATGCAGGCGGGGTCCTGGCCTGGAACGGCGACCCATGGATCATCGGCGGCCTGGCGCTGTCGGCCTTGCTGTACACGCTCGGCATGCGCCGCCTGTGGAACAACGCCGGGCGCGGCGCCGGGGTGCCGGCATGGCGCGTCGGCTGTTTTGCGGCAGGCATGGCGGCGCTGGTCGTGTCGCTGCTGTCGCCGGTCGACACGCTGGGGAGCGAGCTGTTTTCCATGCACATGGTGCAGCACGAACTGATGATGCTGGTGGCAGCCCCGCTGATCATCCTGGGCCATCCGCTGGTGCTCTCCCTGTGGGCCTTCAGTCCCGGCGCACGCAAGCGCATCGGCCAGTGGACGAAGCTGGGCGCCGTGAAGGGCACCTGGCGTGCGCTGACCATGCCGCTGCCGGCCTGGCTGCTGCATGCCATCGTGCTGTGGGGATGGCATTTTCCGGTGATGTTCCAGGCCAGCCTGAGGAGCGACGCGGTGCACACGGTCCAGCACCTGAGTTTCCTGGTGTCGGCGCTGCTGTTCTGGGCAGCCTTGATCGGCACCTCGGCGCGCATGCGGGACGGGTCGGCGGTCCTGTATATCCTGACGACCCTGATCCATACCGGCATGCTGGGCGCGCTGCTGACGTTTTCGTCCACGGTCTGGTACCCGGTCTATGCCGGGAGGACCGAGGCATGGGGACTGACGGTGCTGGAGGACCAGCAGCTCGGCGGCCTGATCATGTGGGTGCCGGCCGGATTCGTGCTGCTCCTGGCGGCACTGGCCGTGGCGGCGAAGCTTGTCATGCCCGAGCGGGCGGGCGGGCAGCATGCGGACTAGGCGCGGGACTGGAACCGCGGCCAGCGGCCTTGCGATGCTGGCCACTGTCGCGGTGCTGGCCGCCTGCGGCGACCCGGCCTCTGTCATGCAGCTTGCCTCCGGCGATGCACAGCGCGGCAAGCAGTTGATCCGGCAGTACGGCTGCGTCGCCTGCCATGCGATACCCGGTATCGACAACCCGGGCAGCAATGTCGGACCGCCGCTGCAGAAGTTCGGGCTGCGCGCCTATATCGGCGGCGTGCTGCCGAATACGCCGGACAACCTGGTGCGCTGGCTGCAGGATCCGCCGTCGGTCGACCCCCGGACCGCGATGCCGAACCTCGGCGTCTCGCTGGCCGAGGCCGGCGACATCGCGGCCCACCTTTACACGCTGCGCTAGCGAGCATGGGCCTGCCGATGAAGATCAGACTGCGCACGATTTTCATGCTGTTCCTGCTTGCGGCCATGTCCTTCATGGCGGGCGCGGCCTTGTTCGTCTACTTCGGCATCTACAACATCTCGGCGGTCAAGCAGCATGCGCGGCCGGTCTACAGCCTGCTTGAATATGCAATGCGCCGCTCGGTCGTGGTCCGGGCAGACGAGGTGGCGGTGCCGGACCTGGCCAGCGCGGCGCGCATCCGCGATGGCGCGATCCATTACCGGGCCCAGTGCGTGCAGTGCCACGGTGCGCCCGGCGTGGCGCCGCATGCGCTGGCCTACGGCATGGCGCCGATGCCGGTCAACCTGGTGTCCACCGCACGCACGTGGCAGCCTGAAGAAATCTATTGGGTCGTGCGCAACGGCATCAAGATGAGCGGCATGCCGGCATGGGAACGTCGGCTGAGCGATGACGAAATATGGAATGTCGTGGCCTTCGTCCGGAAGATGGCCGGCATGACCGTTCCGGACTACGCGGCATTGAACAAGCAGATTGCCGGCGCCGCTACGCCAGGGCAGGCGGCCGCCGCGCCTGCCGGGGAAGAGCGCGCAGCCGTCCCCGCGATGCCGGCCTCCGCCCTGGCGGGCAAGCCGGCGCCCGGCAACCTTGCGGGAAACGTGGAGGCGGGCAGGCGGGCGCTCGGCCAGTACCTGTGCGCCACCTGCCACCAGATCCCTGGCATAACCGGCGCGAACAATCACGTCGGCCCGCCGTTGGACGGCATTGCCACGCGGCGCTATATCGGCGGCATCATCGCGAACAACCCCGAAAACATGGTGCGCTGGCTGATCGACCCGCAGCAATTCGACCCGCTCTCGGCGATGCCGGCGCTTGGCGTGACAGACCGGGACGCGCAGGACATCGCGGCCTTCCTTTACACGCTCGACGACGTCGAATAAAGACCCGGCATGACCATGCAACCGGCATGCGGCCGGACGCGGGCGGTCCCGGCTTACGGAATGGTCAAGCCCGGCCGATTTTCCCCTCGCCTACCCGGAACTTTTAAGGATGGCGCTCTCTATACCATTTCCGACCCACCCTTTAACGAAAGTGCTTCCATGGATGAGAACACTCCCGACAAGTCCCGGCGCATGATGTTGGGCAGCATGGCTGGCGGCCTGTTGGCCTCGTCCATGCTGCCGGCGTCCGCCCAGACCGCCAGCACGGCGTCGCCGAACGTGTCCGTGCCCAACCCGGTGGAGGCTTACGTGAAGCCGCCGTTCCCGCAACAGCAGCAGCCATGGCCGGGCCTGGCCAGCCAGATGAATCCGCGCCCCGACCATGGCGAAACCTCGTACAAGGGGTCGGGACGCCTGAAGGGACGCAAGGCCCTGATCACCGGCGGCGATTCCGGCATCGGGCGCGCGGCCGCCATTGCGTACGCGCGCGAAGGGGCGGATGTCGCCATTAATTATCTTCCGGCGGAAGAGCCGGATGCCCGCGACGTGGAGAAGCTGATTCGTGCCGAAGGGCGCAAGGCCGTGCTGATCCCGGGCGACATCAAGGACGAGGCATTTTGCCGGAAGCTGGTGCAGGACGCGGCCAGGGAACTGGGCGGCCTGGACATCGTGGTGAACAACGCGGCACGGCAGATGGCGCAGGCGTCCATCATGGATATCTCGTCGGCGCAGTTCGACGAGGTTTTCAAGACGAACATGTACGCGACCTTCTGGATTACCAAGGCCGCGCTGCCGCTTTTGAAACCGGGCGCGGCTATCATCAACACCAGTTCGGTCGTGGCCTACGACCCGCCGGAAAGCATCATCGACTATGCCGCCACCAAGGCCGCAATCATGATTTTCACGAAGGGGCTGGCCAAGCAGCTTGCCCCAAAGGGTATCCGCGTCAATGCGGTGGCTCCCGGCCCGTTCTGGACGCCCCTGCAAGTGACGGGCGGACAGTTGCCCGACAAGCTGCCGTCGTTCGGAAAGGACACGCCGATGGGGCGGCCCGGCCAGCCGGCGGAGATCGCGGGCATCTATGTGCTGCTGGCCTCCGGTGAATCGAGCTTTGCCACCGGGCAGGTATACGGGGCTGTCGGAGGCGCTGGCGGACCGTGATCGGCGCCATGCGATTGGCAGGCATTTGAGGCACGCCTGATTTACCGAATAGAGGCTCATGTAAATCAGGACGTGGACTGGACGTTGTTCTGATACCGTAGGCCTTGACAGGCATGAACGACGGTGCCTGCATCCGGTTCAAACAAGCAAGCCTGACGATCGCGAGGAACAAATGAACATCCTGATTGCTGCAGACGGTTCAGCCTACACCCGCAAGGCCATTGAATATGTCGCATCGCAGCCTGCCTGGCTGCAGGCCGATACACAGCTGCATCTGTTTCACGTCGAGCCTCCTGTCACTTCGCCCCGCGCACGTGCAGCGCTGGGGGGGGATGTCGTCGATCATTACTACAAGACGGAATGCGAAGCTGCGCTGGCGCCGGCGGAGAAAATACTACGTGAGAAGAATGTTCCTTTCCATTCATCCTATGCCATTGGCCCGATCCCTCAGGAGATACAGAAGTACGCCGAGAAGCATGCGATCGACCTGATCGTGATGGGCTCGCATGGGCATACGGCATTGCGCAGCCTGGTGCTGGGGTCAGTGGCCACCAAGATTCTTGCCGCGACGACCGTGCCGGTGCTGATCGTGCGCTAGCGCATTTTCATGCTGGGCCGCATTGGCCGGCTTGCACCAGAGGCGCGGCTTTCGCGCAATGACAGTTGCCGTAGCCATAGCGATTGCCTTTGCCCGCGCAGCGACAGTTGCGTTTGACGTTCCGCGCAGCGACAGTTGCTGTTGCCTTTGACGTTCCGCGCAGCGACAGTTGCTGTTGCTGTTGCTGTTGCCGCGGTTTTTGACGTGGGTCCCCGTCGATGGCGACACGTCGCTGGCGCCGAAATCGGATAA
>CAUQYP010000196.1:0-8674 GCA_963522035.1 uncultured Noviherbaspirillum sp.
CGATTTCGGCACCAGCGACGTGTCGCCATCGACGGGGGCCCACGTCAAAAACAACTTCAAAAGCAACGGCAACGGCAACGGCAACGGCAACGGCAACTGTCGCTGCGCGGAACGTCAAGAGCAACGGCAACTGTCGCTGCGCGGAAGTAACGCTTCTGGTAGCAGCCGGCTAAAGCAAGCCAGCATGAAAATGCTCTAGTTGAAGATCAGCAGCGGGCGGCTTCACGCCAGCAAAATTAACTCCGCCTAATATTGCATGCGCCATCCGGCGCAATTTTGCATTCTCCGCGTTCCGGGAATCACCCGCTCCACGCGGCACGGTTCCCTGCACTGTTCGTTCCCCGGACCGGCGCGCCAGACTGGCGCCGGTCCGGGCGTCTCGCCCACCACCCTCGCGGAAATCACCACCATGGATCGTGCTCCATCAGCCGGCTTTACGCTGATCGAACTTCTGATTAGCGTTGCGATAGTCGCCATCCTCAGCGCCGTTGCCATTCCTTCCTATACCGATCATGTCAGGCGTGGCCATGCCGCCGCCGCCACCGCCGCACTGGCGACGCTGCGGGTCAGCCTGGAGCAGTTTTACCAGGACCACCGCCGCTACGGCGCAAGCGAAACAAGCGAAACAACCGGCGCCTGCGGCGTGACAATGCCGTCCAACGGCGAATTTTCGTACGGCTGCGAAACAGCGTCCGCCGGCCAGGGTTTCCTGGTGACGGCGACCGGGAATAAAGCCCGCGGCATGGACGGCTTTATCTACACCATCGACCATGCCGGCCTGCGCCGCACCACCGGGCTGCCGCAAGGCTGGGGCGCAGTGCCCAGCGAATGCTGGGTCATGGCCAAGGGTGGCGCATGCTGAGCCGGTGTCATGGCGTCACGCTGATCGAACTAATGATAGGGATGATCATCATCTCCAGCCTGCTGATGGTCGGCATGCCTTCGTTCACCCACTGGATACAGGACCTGCAGGTCCGCGGTGCGGCCGAGTCCATCCAGTCCGGGTTGTTGCTGGCGCGCAGTGAAGCGATCCGGCGCAACCGGCCGGTGCAACTGACGCTGGCCGACGCCGGCGGACTGGTGGAATGGCGCATCGGCTGCGTTTCGGTCGAGTCGGCCTGTCCCGTGTCCATCACGGAGCGCAAGCGCGGGGAGGGCGGGCTGAATACGCGGATGGCGGTGTCCAGCGTCCCATCCGCCGGCAATGCCAGCGCTGGCACCGCGCTGGCCGCTGGCGCCGGGCTGCCGGTGAGCATCGCGTTCAATGGCCTGGGGCAGTTGGCCGGTCCGGCACCGGGCCGGGTCGAGGTCAGCCATGTCAGGTTGGGCAGCGCCCGGCGGCTGGAAGTCAGGATCGATGCGGGGATGGTGCGTATCTGCAAGCCACAGTCGGAGTGCGCATGAGCCGCGGTCGCCAGTGCGGCATGTTCCTGTTGCAGAACGTCATGGCCATGGCCCTGTTCTCGGTCGGCGCGCTGGCTGTCCTGGCACTGTCTGCCAGTGCGAAACGGCAGTCGGCAGACGCCCATTACCGCGCCGTCGCCAGCATGCTGGTCGCGGATCTGACCGCACGGATGCGTCTCGGCCCGCGCGATGCGGCTGCGCTCGCCGCGCTTTACCAGGGAAAAGGCGCAGGCGCCGTGCGTTTCAGCAGCGACGCTGCGGCGGTCCTTCCCGGCGTCGCAGGCAATCCGCCGGCGATCGTTGCCAGTGACGATGGCCATGTCGTCGTCACCTTGCGCTGGAAGGCGCCCGGCGAACCAGCATCCCACCAGTATGTCGCCGCTACCCGCATTGCCGAATAGCGGCCGGCGCGTCGGCAAGGGCACAGCCGCAGCGTGCGCAGGCTTCAGCCTGGCCGAACTCATGGTCGGCCTGTCGCTGGGCCTGCTGACCCTGCTGGCGATGTCGCAGGTCTATGTCGCGTTCCATGTCCAGCACCGGGGCACCGACAGCGACATCGGTGCGCAGACCAGCGCGATGAACGCGCTCTATGCGATCGAGCGCGACCTCCTGCAGGCAGGCCATGGCCTGGGCGACCGCCGCCTGCTGGGCTGTACCGGCCGGCGCGACGGTGGCGCCAGCATGGCGCTGGTCCCGGCGCAGATTACAGCCGGCGCCAATGGCGCTCCCGATACGCTCCAGCTGCTTCTGGGCGAAAGCCGGGCACCGCCCGCGGCGATGTCTGCCGCCCTGGCGCCCGGCGGTACGGTCCTCGCAGTCGGCAGTACGCTGGGCATGCGGGCCGGCGATACGCTGGCGCTGCAGCAGGACGGCTTGCCTTGTGCGCTGGTGCGCATCGCCAGTGTCGACAGCCCGCTGCAGGCGAGCCGGGTGCTGGGGGACGGGAATGCACCGCAGGGCGAGACCGACGCGGTCGGCAGCGGCGGCCACGGTGCCGGCGCCATCGCATTCAACCTGGGACAACTTGCACAGGTCTCGTATGCGCTCGGCGGCGCCATGTTGCAGCGAACCCGGACTGCCTATCCTGGCGCTGAACCCGTGACGGAAAACAACGCGTCCGGCATCGTCAGCTTGCGCTTGCAGTACGGCTTCGACACGCGTTCGGGCGAGCAGTCCAGGCTGCAGGTCGACCGCTGGAGCGTGACCATGCTGGACGCCGACCAGAGCGGCATCAGCGGCGACCGTGGCGACTGGCAGCGCATGGCGGCGCTAAAACTGGCCGTGGTGGCTCGCAGTCCGTTCCGGCAGGCGCCCGGCGCAGGCGGCGCCTGCAGCGCCACGACTGCCGCCAATGCGCCGGGCTGGGAGACGGCGAAGGCAGACGGCTCACGAGGCAGGAGCGCCATCAGCCTCGCGCACGTTCCCGATTGGCAGTGCTACCGCTACCGGGTCGCTGAAACGGTCGTGCCGCTGCGCAACGTACTATGGGGTGCGCATTGATTGCTCGACACCGTAGCCAGGACTGCCGCGGCGCCGTGCTGCTGGCGGCGCTGGTCATGCTGGTTGCGCTGATGCTGGGCGCGGCCGCGCTGATGCGCATGGTGGAGAGCGCCAACCTGCTTTCGGGCAACCTGGCATTCAAGCGGGCGGCGATGCTGGCAGCCGAGGCCGGTACCGAGGCCGCTATCGGCTGGCTGGCGCTGCAGGACGCAGCAACGCTGGAGCAGGACCAGGTCGCGGATGGGTATTACGCAAGCGATACAGCGAACGTCGACGCCAGCGGCATCGACTGGAATGGCGACAGCTGCGCCGGCGCTGCCGTGGCGCGCTGCATGGAGCCGGCGGCCCTCACCGGACAGGACGCCGCGGGACACACGGTGCGCTATGTCGTGCAACGCCTGTGCACCTCCGCAGGGCCGCATACGGCAACCGGCGGCTGCGCCTTCCATCTGCCGACGGAAGCGGAGAGCACCAGTCGTGCCGGCCTCAGCTATGGCCGCAGCAAGCGGCTGGCTGGCACGCCCCTGGCTCACTACCGTATCACCGCGCGTGCCAGTGGACCGCGCAACACCGTCAGCGTGATCGAAGTCCTGGTCCGCTACTGACGTGACGAGTACGACGGGCCGCTTGCGCCTGCTTGTCGATGACACCTGCCTTGGCACCAATACCGGAGACCGCCATGTTCGATGATCGAATAACTCGCTGGTTGCAGCATGCGGCCGCCGCAACCTGCCTGCTGGCGGCAGGCGTCGCCCAGGCAGCGCTGACCGACCTGGCCAACGCACCGCTCGCCAGCGCCGGCGCCAAGCCCAACATCATGCTGGTGCTCGACGATTCGGGCAGCATGCAGTGGAGCTATCTCGGCGACAGCGTCAAGACGAACGGTTATGCAAACACGGTCGGTTATCGCAATGCCTTGTGCAACACGATTTATTACAACCCGGTCAATACCTACCTTCCGCCGGTGGGCACGGACGGCCTGCCGGTGGCCCCGGCGGCGTTCGACGCCGCCTGGCTGGACGGCTATCGACGCACGGTCAACGACGCCAGGGTCGACCTCGGCACCGAATTCCGGGCCTGGCGTTCGCGCAATAGCGACCCGGATGCGACATCGTGGGACTGCTGGAACCGGGACGGCGACTGTGCGAACCCGGGTGTGGGCGACATCGGCAATGCGCCAGGCCCGGCCTACTACTTCGTGTACAAGGGTCAGCGCCGAACACGGCTCGGTGACGGCTCGTCGCAAGACGACTGCAAGGACACCGCGTTCGATGCCACGCCCGGTGGCGCCGCCAACTGGACCCGGGTCACGATAGGACCGCAATCCGGACCGGACGGCGGCGACGAGCGGCAAAACTTCGCCAACTGGTACAGCTTCTACCGCACCCGCATCCTGCTGATGAAAACCTCGCTGATACGGGCCGTGCGCGAGCTCGATGCCAGCTACCGCATCGGCTACAGCACCATCGGCTATACCGGCGCCGACACCAAGGACCATGCCTACCTCGGCATCGCCGACTTCGACGCGGCACAGAAAGAATCGCTCTATACCAAGCTCTCCAGCCTGGTCGTGCCGGCGTCCGGCACGCCGTTGCGCGGCGCGCTGTCCAAGACCGGGCGCATGTATGCGGGCCGGCTGGCCACCGGTGGCAGCGACCCGGTGCAGTTTTCCTGCCAGCAGAACTACACCATCCTGTCGACCGACGGCTACTGGAACAGCAATGTCGGGTCGGGCGTGGATGAAGGTGCCGGCTACGGCCCGCTCGACGTCGATGGCACGCCGGTCGGCAACGCCGATGCGCTGCTGCCGCGGCCGCAGTACGACGGCACGCCGGCGGTTGCCGGGACGGAGGGGGGCGCAGCAGACACGCTGGCCGACGTTGCCGCCTACTACTACCATACCGACCTGCGGCGTCCCGGCCTGGGCAATTGCATGAACGCGGTGGATACGGATGTCTGCGACAACAATGTACCGGTTTCGCCAGAGGACCCCGCCAGCCACCAGCACATGACCACTTTTACGCTGGGGCTGGGGGTCAGCGGCACGCTGCGCTACGACCCCGGTTATGCAAGCGCACAGTCCGGCCCCTTTGCCGATATCCGCAACGGTGTCGCCGACTGGCCGCCGCCGGTGGAATTCGGGCCGGCCAGGGTGGACGACCTGTGGCATGCGGCGGTCAACGGCGGCGGCTATTATTTCAGCGCCGCCGATTCCGCCGCGCTGGCGACGATGCTGTCGAACGCGTTGACGAGGGTGCGCTCCGGCCTCGGCGCAGCGGCCGCGGTGGCGACCAGCCGGCTCGAGCCGATTGCCGGCGACAACCAGGTGTTTCTTGCCAGCTACCGCAACGTTGCCTGGGACGGCGAACTGGAAGCCCGCAGCATCGACCCGGCTACCGGCCAGGTGTCGGCGACGGCATTGTGGTCTGCGCAAACCAGGCTGCGCTCCCAGGCAGAGAGCGGCGACCGCACCATACTCACCGACAGTGGCGCGGGACAGGAGGACAGCCGGCTCAAGCCATTTACCTGGGAGGCATTGAGCGCCGATGAGAGACCACTGTTCGGTGACCTTTGTACGCCGGCAGCCAAATTATCCCAGTGCGCCAACTTCAGTGCCGATCAGCGCGCGGCGATCGACGGTGAAAAGCTGCTTGCCTACCTGCGCGGCAGCAGCCGCGATGCCGGTGGCGTGTCGGCCCTGTTCCGCGAGCGCGAGCGAGTGCTGGGCGACATCGTCAATGCGCAGCCGCTTTACGTGGCGGCGCCGCCATTCAATTATGCGGACACCGGCTACCTTGCCTTCCAGGCAAAGGCGTCGTCGCGCCAGCGCATGGTGTATGCCGCCGCCAATGACGGCATGCTGCATGCGTTCCGCGCCAGCGGCGCCGATGCCGGCAGCGAGGCCTGGGCCTATGTGCCGGCATTGATGCTGCCCGAGCTCTATCGGCTGGCCGACCGTAACCATGCAGCGCTGCACCGCTACCTGCTCGACGCCTCACCGGTCGCCGGCGACATCTGTCCGAAGGCGCCGCCCGCTAGCTGCGACGCCGGCGAATGGCGCACCATCCTGGTGGGCGGCTACGGCGCAGGCGGCCGCGGCTATTACGCGCTCGACATCACCGACCCGGCGGCGCCGCGCTCGCTGTGGCAATACACCGTGGCCAACGACGCCGACCTTGGCCTGAGCTTCGGCAACCCGGTAATTGCCAAGCGCGGCGACGGCACCTGGGTAGTGGCCCTGGCTTCCGGCTATAACAATGTCAGTCCTGGCGACGGCGGCGGTTACCTGACCGTGCTCGAGGCGGCAACCGGCGTTCGGCTGCAAAAGATTGCCACCGGCGCCGGCAGCGCCGACACGCCGTCCGGCCTGGCGCGCATCAGCGCCTGGGTCGACAGCCCGTCCGACAACACCGCGGCGCGTATCTACGGCGGGGACCTGCTCGGGAATGTATGGCGCTTCGATATCGACAATGGCAGCGCCGTGCGCCTGGCGCAGCTCGGCCAGTCGGGCGGCGTTGGCACGCCGCAGCCTGTCACCACCCGGCCCGAACTGGCCGTGGTGCGGCGCGGCGGCGCGACCTACCCGCTGGTCGTCGTGGGCACTGGCAGCTACCTGGGCACGAGCGACGTCGCAAGCACCGCGCAGCAAAGCCTCTATGTGCTCAAGGACAGCCTACAGGCCGAAGGCCTCGGGCAGGTACGCCGTGAAGGCGCGCTGGTGCGGCAGGTGCTGACAACCCAAGAGGGCGGCCGCGGCATGACGACCCAGCCGGTCGACTGGGCCAGCGGCGCCGGCTGGTATGTCGACCTCGACCCCGGCGGCGCATCGCCGGGCGAGCGCATCCATGTCGACATGCAGGTGGAGCTGGGCGTTTTGAAAGCAGTGGGCAATGTGCCGTCCGCAGCGGTATGCAGCCGCGGCGGCTCATCCTGGCTCTATGCGCTGGACCTGGCCACCGGCGGCGTCGCGCCCGGCGCCGCCACGGCCGGCATCCTCGCCTCGGACCGGGCGCTGCTGACCGGGGTCAGTACGCTCAAGCTCGCCAGCGGCAACACCATCACGCTGGCAGCCGACAGTGCGGGACGCGTCGGCAGCTATGCCGACCCGGCGCTGCCGGCGGCGTCGCGCAAGGTCACGCGCACGAACTGGCGCGAGGTGACAGACTAGCGGCATGGATGCCTGCGCCGGGAACTTGCCCGCCAGGCGCAGTCCAATCCCTATCTTGTCCCAGGAGAACCGCATGCCCAGCAGAACCGAACGCGACACCTTTGGCCCGATCGACGTCCCGGCGGAGCGCCTGTGGGGCGCCCAGACGCAGCGCTCGCGCGAGTTTTTCCGGATCTCGTCCGAACGCATGGCGCCTGAACTGATCGATGCGCTTGCCGAGGTCAAGCGCGCCGCCGCGTTGGTCAACCGCGACCTGTCGCTGCTGGCGCCGGACAAGGCCGACGCGCTGGTGCGCGCAGCCGACGAAGTCATTGCCGGCAGCCATCCGGACGAGTTTCCGCTGTCGGTCTGGCAGACCGGCTCCGGCACCCAGAGCAACATGAACATGAATGAAGTGCTGGCCAACCGGGCGTCTGAACTGCTGGGCGGCGAGCGTGGCCAGGCCCGCAAGGTTCATCCGAACGACGACGTGAACATGGGCCAGTCGTCCAACGACATCTTCCCGACCGCCATGCATGTCGCCGCCGCGCGGGCGGTAGCGCAGCACCTGCTGCCTTCGCTGGACCGGCTGCGCACGACGCTGCAGCGCAAGTCCGAACAGTTTACGGACATCATCAAGATAGGCCGCACCCACTTGCAGGACGCCACGCCGCTGTCGCTGGGCCAGGAGTTTTCCGGCTACGTGGCCCAGCTCGACCATGCGCGGAAGATGCTGGAAGCGACGCTCGCGCCGCTGCTGCGCCTGGCCGCCGGCGGCACCGCGGTCGGCACCGGCCTGAACACCCATGTCGAGTTCGGCGAGCGGCTGGCCGCGCAGCTGGCCCAGCGCACCGGGCTGGAATTCATCAGCGCACCCAACAAGTTTGCCGCGCTGGCCGCGCATGACGAGCTGGTGTCGGCGCATGGCGCGCTGAAGACCCTGGCGACCGCCATGATGAAGATCGCCAACGACGTGCGCTGGCTGGCTTCCGGTCCGCGTTCCGGCCTGGGCGAACTGACGATCCCGGAAAACGAGCCTGGCAGTTCGATCATGCCCGGCAAGGTCAACCCGACCCAGTGCGAGGCCATGACGATGCTGTGCTGCCAGGTCTTCGGCAACGATGTCGCGATCAACTTCGGCGGCGCGTCGGGCAACTTCGAGCTCAATGTCTTCAAGCCGCTGCTCGCGCATAACTTCCTGCAGAGCGTGCGCCTGCTGGCCGACGGCATGGACAGCTTCGACGCGCACTGCGCCAGCGGCATCGAGGCCAACCGCGACCGCATCGCCGACCTGATGTCCCGTTCCCTGATGCTGGTGACCGCGCTGGCCCCGCATATTGGCTACGATCGCGCTGCGCAGATTGCCAAGCAGGCGCACAAGGAAGGCGGCACGCTGAAGGATACTGCGCTGGCGCTTGGCTATGTGACGGAAGCGCAGTTCGAGCAGTGGGTAAAACCGGAGCAGATGATACGGCCCGACGGTAGTTGAGGTGGCTTTCGGCGCGCGGTAGCGCGTGGCGCTGACGAAGGTGGGTCGATATGCGGGCTCACGATGATCGCGGATGTTGCCGCGCAGCGACAGTTGCGGTTGCTCTTGACGTTCCGCGCAGCGACAGTTGCCGT
>CAUQYP010000197.1:0-8671 GCA_963522035.1 uncultured Noviherbaspirillum sp.
CGCTTCTTTATCCGTTTCAGTCCCTGGCGGCGCGTCGCCGTCTAACGGGGATCCAGGTCAAAGGCAGCGTCAAAGGCAACTGCAACTGCAACTGCAACTGCAACTGTCGCTGCGCGGGCAACGGCAACTGTCGCTGCGCGGGCAACGGCAACTGTCGCTGCGCGGAGCAAGCAATATCGCTTATAGCCTGACTCGGGCAAGTCAGCACGAAACGGCCCTAGCCGGTATCCCGGCTCTACAACCAGCCTGACTTCCTGAAGCGCCGGTACAGGTAAAGGCAGGTGCCCACCATCGTCGCCAGCGCCACCGGGTAGCCATACTTCCAGTGCAGTTCGGGCATGTGCTCGAAATTCATGCCCCAGATGCCGGCAAACGCCGTCGCCACCGCGAAGATGGCGGCCCAGGCGGCGAGGCGCTTGTTGACCTCGCTTTCATCGATGGCGACCATGGACAGGTTCACCTGTATGGCGGTGGTGATGGTGTCGCGGATCGCTTCGATCGAAATATTGATCCGGTACAGGTGGTCATACACATCGCGGAAATAATCGTCGCAATTCGACACCGCGCGTGGCACGCGGCCGCCGTGCAGCTTGCCGGCGGTTTCGATCAGCGGGCTCACTGCATGCTTGAAGCGCAGTGCCTTGCGCTTGAGTTCGTATAACTGCTCGATGTTGGCCCGCTGCGCATCTTTCTCGAAGATTTTTTCCTCGATGGTTTCGAGCTCGTTTTCCATGGCTTCGATGACCGGGAAGTAGCGGTCGACCACTGCATCCATCAGCGCATACAGAACGAAGCCCGAGCCGTTGCGCAGCAGGTCCGGTTCGCGTTCGCAACGGGCGCGCACGTCCTGGAAACCGTGGCTGCTTTCGCGCCGTACCGACAGTACATAGTTGGGCCCGACAAAGACCGCCAGCTCGCCGATTTGCAGTTCGCCGTTTTCCAGCTCTACCGGCCGCATTACGGCGAACAGCGAGTCACCGTATTCCTCGATCTTCGGTCTTTGGTGACCGACCAGGGCGTCTTCGACCGCCAGCTCGTGCAGGTCGAACTCGGTGCGCATCTGCTCCAGTTCTTCCGGCGTCGCGTCGGCCAGCCCGACCCAGACGAAGCAGTCGGGTCGCGCAATGACATTGCTGATTTCGGAGACCGGGATGTCCCGGAGTTTTCGGCCATTCTGATAGGCCACGCAATTGATCAGCATGCTGCAGGCTCCGTCATTTCCATTGGACAAAGCTTACACGGGGCGTGCTGCATGTGCCAAAAAAAAAGGACCGCAAAGCGGTCCTTCGAATGCGTCGTTCCCGCTTATTTGCTGCGGCCAGTGGCCTTCTCGGCGGCTTGCGAGAACTGGTTGACCACGTTGGTCACGTTGGCGCCCATCGTGTCGCTTGCCTGGCGGGTCGTGTTCTTCATTTGCTCATAGGCGGCGTTCGCATTGGCCATCGCGGTTTTCAGGATGGCGATGGCATTTTCCGATCCCGGCGGCGCATTCTTTGCGATGTCGTCGATCAGCGCGGTCACCTTGCGGGTGGTCTCGGCGATCTGGGCTTCGGCAGTGCGGCTGAACTCGGCCTGGGCTGCGGTCGCAATGGACGCGAGATTACGGCTGTAAGCAATCGCGGTTTCCGCGCTGGGCGGGTTCTGGGTGCTCAGTGCAAAGAACTCCTGCGGATCCTTGGCGGCCATCAGGCGCTGGGCAGTCGCGGTCGATTGCTCGAGCGACGCCTTGGCGGCATTGACATTGAGTTCGACTAGTTGGGCGATGCTGGAAAACGCCTTGTTGGTGAGTTCGGTAATCGACGCGATCTGTGCATCGAAGTTGGCTTTTGCGGCGTTGGAAAGCTGGTCATTGTTCGGGAACATGTGATTCTCCTTGTTTGTGGAAAGCGAAACTGCGGGAAGCGCGCTGGAACCGGAACAAGCTGGCTCTGCAACAGGCAAAACTGTATTGTGCAGCGCAACATAAACATTGTAAATGGACTGGCACGCGTGTCAAGCATTAATTTGTGCGGTGCACCATTGGCTGGGGTTTGATGCCTGGTTATTTCAACGCACAAGTTGTGCCTGCCTTCTTCGCCTGGTTCCTGGCCTCTTCCCTAAGACAGTTCCCAAGACGTGCAAGTTGCTCGAGATAGTACTGCCGTGCCTGCTTTTCCGGCAGGTTCGCCAGTTTTTCGGCAAATGCCCGCGTGAATTGGAAGTGTTGATAGTCGACAGGCGACTTCCAGTTGCCGCCCCATACGGTGAAGCCGACTTCTGCAAACAGTGCAGCAACGTCTTCTGCCATGCCCGGCCGTGGCGAACTGCCGGTGCTGGCTCCGCGGCGGTCCAGGTGAGCATTCCCTGCTGCCGGACTGACGCGGGCATTGCCCTGCCTTCTTGGCTGTATGAACGGGTTTTGCACCGGGTTGATATCGATTGCCAGGCCATATGCATGAAGGGATGGCGGACCGCCCCCGGTCACCGGACGGTTGTTGAAAGCCGACGTGTTGTTGTCCTGCATGGAAGCGGCGTCGTCGCCATGATAACGCTCGATCAGCCGCGCCCGGGCCAGGGGAAAACGGCGCTGGTACAGGCGCTGAAACAGCTGGCGCACTTCGGGCGCCACCGCTGCCAGCACCATCAATTCACCGTCGTCGTGATGCCGGCCATCGAAATCGATATAGGGAAACCGCACCACCGCCAGCCGGTCGCAACCGACCGGCGCACTGGCGTCGATGACGCCACGTTCCTGCAGGCGGGTGCAGGCGGGTCCGTCCAGCGCAGCCAGCGCCGGTGCCGCATGCAGCAGCAGCAGCGGGATGGCCAGGAAGGCGATGCAGGCGGGTTTCCAGTGCTGGGTCATTGCAGGAATCCTGCAGTTTCGACAGGTTTGCTCATCGCAAAAATTGCCATATTGAAATTTTATGCACGAACGTGCGGTTTTAATAACACGGCCCTATAATGCCTGACAGCCCGTTCCCGACCAAGAGACCGAGAGACATGAACACCACCCACTATAAAAACTGGCCGGCTGGCCTCCCGTATACGCTGACCACACCCGAGACCAGTGTTTACACCAACCTGGAAATCGCCGCGCGACGTTATCCCGGCAAGGCCGCGCTCATTTTCTACGATGCCGTCCTGAGCTATGCCGAGTTCAATGCGCAGGTCGAGGCGATGGCTGGCTACCTGCAGCGCGATTGCGGCGTGCAGCGTGGCGACCGGGTGCTGCTGAACATGCAGAACAGCCCGCAGTGCATCATCAGCTTCTACGCGATCCTTCGTGCCGACGCGATGGTGGTGCCGGTCAATCCGATGCTGATGACGGACGAGCTGCGCCACTACATCGAGGACAGCGGTGCGGCGGTAGCCATTACGTCGCAGGAGATCTTTTCCCGGTTGGCGCCGCTGGTCGGCAGCACCGGGCTGAAAAAGGCCATCGTTGCCGCGTATTCCGATTACCTGCCGGCCGAGACCGAACTAGCCGTGCCCGACTGGGTCAAGGCGCCGCGGGCGCCGCTCGAAGGCGAGGGCATCATTTCGTGGCATGACGCACTGGCTGCCGCCCGCAAGCCGGGCCCGCACCTGGCCGGCCCGTCCGACCTCGCGGTCATGCCCTATACCTCGGGCACCACCGGCAAGCCCAAGGGCTGCATCCACCTGCATCGTTCGGTGATGGCGTCCGCCGTGTCCAGCATTGCCTGGTCGATTGCGTCGGTGCCGGACCAGGTCACGCTGGCGGTGCTGCCTTTCTTCCATGTCACCGGCATGCAGGTCAGCATGAACGCGCCGATCTTCAACGGCGGCAGCATCGTGGTGCTGCCGCGCTGGGACCGGGATGTCGCCGGCCAGCTGATCACGCGCTACGGCGTGACGGCCTGGACCAGCATCCCGACCATGATGATCGACTTCCTGTCCAACCCGCGCCTGTCCGAGTACGACATTTCCAGCCTGCGCCGGGTGTCCGGCGGCGGCGCGGCGATGCCGGCCGCCATTGCGCAGAAGCTGCTGGACCTGACCGGGCTGCAATACATGGAAGGCTACGGGCTGTCGGAAACCATCGCCGCCACCCATACCAACCCGCCGCAGATGCTCAAGCAGCAATGCCTGGGCATTCCGCTGTTCGGCGTCGATTCCCGCATCGTCGACCCGGCCACGATGGCGGCGCTGCCGCCAGGCGAGGTCGGCGAGATCATCATGAACGGGCCGCAGGTGTTCGAGGGCTACTGGAACGATCCGGCGAAGACTGCGGAGGCATTCACGGAGATCGACGGAAAGCGCTTCTTCCGGTCGGGTGACCTTGGCTACATGGACGAAGACGGCTTTTTCTTCTTCACCGACCGCCTGAAGCGCATGATCAACGCCAGCGGCTTCAAGGTCTGGCCGGCGGAAGTCGAGGCGATGATGTACCAGCATCCGGCGGTGCAGGAGTGCTGCATCATCGCCGCGCGCGACCCCTACCGCGGTGAAACGGTGAAGGCGGTGATTGTCAGGAAGCCGGGGGTCGAGGCGGCGCCGGAAGACATCATGCAATGGGCGCACGCCAAGATGGCCGCCTACAAGGTGCCGAAAATGGTCGAGTTCGTCGATGCGCTGCCGAAGTCGGCCACCGGCAAGGTGATGTGGCGCGCGCTGCAGGAAAAGGAAATGGGCAAGTAGGAAAGGACGGCAGGCGCGCGCCGGCAGCACCGGGGGCAGGCGCGTAGAATGGCGGTTTCGCCGCGCGCCTGCCTTCATGACCATCCTGCTTTCCACCCTCAACGCCCGCTATGCCCATGCCTCGCTGGGCCTGCGCTACCTGCTCGCCAACATGGGCGAGCTGCAGCCGGAAACCAGGCTGCAGGAATTCGTCATCGGCGCCCGCACCACCGACCTGGTGGAGAAGCTGCTGGCGCACAAGCCGCGCATCATCGGCTTCGGCGTCTACATCTGGAATGTCGAGGAAACCACGAAGCTGGTGGCGCTCCTCAAGCGGGTCGCGCCCGAGGTCGTCATCATCCTGGGCGGACCGGAAGTGTCGTACGAGCATGGGGAGCAGGACATCGTCCGGATGGCCGACTATCTCGTCACAGGCTGGGGCGACATCACCTTCCCGCGCCTGTGCCGCGAAGTGCTGCATGGTCCGAAGCCCTTGATGAAAGTGCATGCCGGCGAACAGCCGCCGCTGTCGGACATCGCACTGCCGTATGCGCTCTACACCGACGAGGACATTGCCCACCGCACGCTGTATGTGGAAGCGTCGCGCGGCTGTCCGTTCAAGTGCGAGTTCTGCCTGTCCTCGCTGGACAAGACCGCATGGCCGTTCGACCTGGGGCAGTTCCTGGCGGAGCTGGAGCAGCTGCATGCGCGCGGCGCCCGGCTGTTCAAGTTCGTCGACCGCACGTTCAACCTGAACGTAAAGACCAGCCTGGCGATCATGCAGTTCTTCCTCGACAAGCTGGACGCGCATCCCGAAGACCCTGTCTATGCGCATTTCGAAGTGGTGCCCGACCATTTGCCGGATGCATTAAAGGAAGGCATCAAGCGCTTCCCGCCCGGCACGCTGCAGTTCGAGATCGGCATCCAGTCCTTCAACCCCGACGTCCAGGGGCTGGTCAGCCGCCGCCAGAACAACGACCGTGCGGCCGACAACATCCGCTGGCTGTGCGAGCATTCCCACGCGCACCTGCACGTGGACCTGATCGCCGGCCTGCCGGGCGAGGACCTGGAAAGCTTCGCGCGCGGCTTCGACCGGCTGCTGGCGCTGAAACCGCACGAGATCCAGTTCGGCATCCTGAAGCGCTTGCGCGGCACGCCCATCATCCGGCACACGCAGGACTTCGGCATGCTGTACGACCCGCATCCGCCGTACACCATCCTGGCCAACGACCGCATCGACTTCGCGACCATGCAGCGGCTGGTGCGCTTCGCCCGCTACTGGGACCTGGTCGCCAACTCGGGCCGCTTCGCTCATACGCTGGAAATGGTGCTGGGCACGTCGCCGTTCGCCAACTTCATGGCGCTGTCCGACTGGCTGTATGAAAACACCGACGCCACGCACAGGATCGCGCTGGACCGGCTGGCCGGGCTGGTGACGAAATGGCTGGTGCTGCAGGGATGGGCCGAGCCGGAAGTGCGCAGGGCGATGGGTGGGGATTACGCGGGGAAAGCGCAGGCGGCGCCGGCGGTCGAGGGGAAGAAGGCGGCGCCGCAAAGGCAGGCGCGGCATCTGGCGTCTTGACAATGTCCTTGAATGGATTTGTCCTGTTCGAAACGGCTATGCACTGGCTAATGCAGAAGACCTGGATGCAGCTAGACTGCGGTTTCCACTGCGAGCAGGTCAGAGGCGGATAATTCGCCCAATTGCTTCCTGATCCGCGCCTTGTCGGCGGCCATGATCTGGTCTGCCATCGCCTTGCTGCTCTGTCCGCCAACCGTAACGAGCGCTTCTCCCGGATATTGGCGGCCCGTATTGCTGGTCAACGGTATGACGACCACGCGGCCAAGATGCCGGTTTGCCGCATCGTTGCTCATAATGACAGCCGGGCGAGTCTTGCGGATTTCACTGCCGACCGAGGGATCGAATTCTACCCACCACACCTCACCGCGTTTCATTGGCGATGTCGGATGCGAGAGCATTACTCCACTCCAGTGCTTCTGCTTCACGCTCCTTGTCCGCCGCCATCGCCTTGTAACCGTCGTCCAGGCTGGTATCCAGTACGTGCGGTCTTACCAGATCCTCGATAAACCGGCTGACATGCTCCTTGCCTACGGTCCGGTACAGGCCGTCGACCACTTTTTCGTCGAGCGTAATGGTCACGCTTTTATGCATTATTTTCTCCTCATGAAGAAATGCGCATGACACCCATACGTGAATAAGGCGGTCCGCAGAGCTAGTATAGCTGCTCAAACCCGCTGCCCACGCCACGCGTCGATCAGGCCCAGCGCGCCGCTGGCAATCCGCGTCCTCGGCACACTGCGCAGCCGCTCGTAGATCATCAGCGCATAGACTTCTGCCAGCTGGTTGACCTCCGGCGACAGCGCACGCTCCTCGCCGCGGGACGGACGCAGGCCGCGCCAGTAGTTGATCGCCTGCTCCAGGTCCCCCAGCGTGATGTCAGCCGCATTCATTCCCATGGTGTTTCCCGCTCAGGTGCACAGCATGATCCGGTTCGCCAGGTCCACCATGAACTGCGGTTGCAGGTACGCCGCGAACGACAGCGCGAGCACTGCCGCCATCACGGCATACCACAACAGGCGTTTGACGAGGATGGACATCACGGACTCCTTCAGGCGGTGGCCGGCTGGATGCGGACGATAGGTTTTTCATCGATGGGCAGGTTGACCAGTGCGGCGCAAATGCCCAGTCCGATAGTGATCATCCAGACCGTGTCGTAGTTCCCCTGCCGGGTATAGAGGAAGCCGCCCAGCCAGACGCCCAGGAAGCTGCCGACCTGGTGCGAGAAGAAAACGAAGCCCGACAGCATGGACAGGTAGCGCACGCCGAAGATGCCGGCAATCACGCCATTGGTCAGCGGCACCGTGGACAGCCACAACAGGCCCATCACGGCGGAGAACACGTAGACCGACGCCGGGCTCAGGGGCACGACAAGGAACAGCGCAATCGCCGCGGCGCGCGTCAGGTAGATGGACGACAGCAGGTAACGCTTGGGCAACCATCCGCCGAGGCGACCGGCCGTGTAGGACCCGACGATATTGAACAGCCCGATCAGCGCCAGTGCCATGACTGCCACGCCGGGGTCGGTCAACCCGCGGTCCTTCAGGTAGGCCGGCATATGTACGCCGATGAACACCAGCTGGAAGCCGCAGACGAAGTAGCCAACCAGCAGCAGCAGGAAGGACTTGTAGGCGAAGGCTTCGCGTATCGCTTCCGGCATGCTTTGCTGCGGGCCGCTGCGCACCGCCTTCGGCTCGCGCAGGAAGAGCGCCATCGGCACCATCACCAGCACGACCAGCGCAGCCAGCGCGAAGAACGCGTATTGCCAGCCGATGGCGCCGATCAGCTGCTGCTCGATGGGCATCAACGCGAACTGGCCGAAGGAGCTGGCCGCACCGGAAATGCCGAACGCCCACGACCGTTTTGTTTCCGGCGCAGTGCGGCCGATGATGCCGCTCATTGCGCCGAACGCGGTACAGGAAAGACCGCCGCCGATCAGCAATCCCGAGCCGACGACGAATAGCGCCGGGTGGGTGACGGTTGCCATCCACACCAGCCCCGCCGCGTACAGCAAGGCCCCGAAAATGGCGACACGGGCAGTGCCGAACCGGTCGGCGGCCATGCCGGCGAACGGCCCGAAGACACCCCACATCAGGTTTTGCAGCGCCATCGCCAGCGAATAGGTTTCGCGGGTCCAGTTATTGGCCTGGGAAATAGGCTGGAGCCAGAATCCGAAACCGTGGCGCACGCCCATGGCCAGCGTCAGGATCAGTCCGGTGCAAAGAAGGATGGTTTTGAGGCTGGGCGCGCGGGGGTCCGGATGCATGAGATGCTCGTTATGATTTTTTGAGCTACGAGTGTAGCGCAGCACGGGGAGAGGCGCTCGACACGAATGCTGTCTCCAGGCAACAAGGGCCATGCACTGAACCCCGCGCAGCGACCGTTGCCGTTGCCGTTGCCGTTGCCGTTGCAGTTGTTTTTGACGCGGCTTTTGACGTGGGTCCCCGTCGATGGCGACACGTCGCTGGTGCC
>CAUQYP010000198.1:0-8602 GCA_963522035.1 uncultured Noviherbaspirillum sp.
CCCACGACCCCTTGGTTCGTAGCCAAGTACTCTATCCAGCTGAGCTACAGCCGCTTGTAATGCGCCGTTATTGATACGGCTTGTCAGGAACCGGCAGCATGCCACCGGTAATGACTGTTTCCAACGACTCGGCGGTGCGTCTCGTCGTCAGGAGCCGGGATTCTACCACCGGTTTTCCCGATCTTCAATACCTCCGCTGTTCGTACTGCAATCTTTGTGAATGTCCTGCAGGACTGCCCGATGGCAAGTTACCCGCGGCTTGCGGCATACTCGGAGGATCTTCCTTCATCCTGGCGACAGTCAAGCATGCCCGCATTGAAAAAACCCCTGCCGATTTCCTGCGGCACGCTGCTGATCAACCCGCAAGGACAGATCCTGCTGTGCCATGTCACCGGCACCCGCAACTGGGATATCCCCAAGGGCATGCAGGACCCCGGCGAATCCACGCTGGAAGCGGCGATACGGGAATTGTTCGAGGAAGCCGGACTGGCGTTCGACGCAGCGGCATTCGAGGACCTGGGAACCTACGATTATCGCCGGGACAAGCGGTTGCACCTGTACAAGGTACGGGCACCAGCGGAACTGGCGTCGCTGGAAGGGTTGAAATGTACGAGTTACTTTCCGCACCAGACCACCGGGACGATGACGCCGGAAGTGGACGGCTTCATGTGGGCCGGGCGGGACGAGGTAAGGACTCTGTGCTGGCCGCGCATGGCTGAGCGCCTGCTGGCGCTTGCCTGGTGAGCGCTATCGTTGCACTGTTGTTTCAATCCGGAAATTTCATGACCGGTTTGCCAAATCAGGCTTCAGATTCTCGAACTGGCAATAACGGCAGAGCTGTCGAACCTTTTTTCCCTGATATTTACCGTAGGAGCGGCAAGCGGCGCGCAGCAGAAAAAGCACTTTCCGGCCCATTACCGGCGCCCCGAAACGCCTGCACGAAAAGTCATACACGCCCAGCAATGCAGCGTCGCCCTGCTTTTCCAGACCGTTGCGGTACAAGCAGTTGACGCTGTAAAAAGCGCTATCCAAAATTTTCAGCCCCGCCGCTTGGAGTTTCACTACATACCCAAGGATGCCAGCTGACTAAATATGATCGACATCGGCGTGCTCAAGCAGCAGTGCCTCGCGCGCCGCATCGCAGACCGCGAGACGCCTCGGAGGCGAGATTGCAGCTTGGCAGGCGCGCCTCAACCAAAAGGCCACACGCGTTCAATGGAGGTTCACCACGGAACGGGCGCGCGAAAAATTCAATCGCCTCTACCAACCACTGGCAATCATTCGGCAATTGGCGGCAAAGAAACAAGCGACCGGATAAACCTATCAAATTTCTTGAGACGCGGTACTACATGCCGTGGTTGGACGCTCATGCCGTTATCGCATCATCAAATATTGCTACAGCCCGCGTCCATCCAGCCGAAGCGCCACGGATTTTGTGGGGAAAGCAGCTAATGAAAAATCCGTCGGGCGGCAAAACCTCGAGATTGTTGAGTTTCTCAATATGGCAATAGCCAATTTCCCGCCCGGCCTTATGACCTTCCCAGATCAAGCCAGGATCGAGTGTTTCACTATATTTGCCTGCAGTGTGGACAAACGGTGCGTCCCAACTCCAGCCATCGGTGCCTGTCAAACGGACACCGCGGTCCAGTAGGTACATCGTGGCGTCGAAACCCATTCCGCAACCGCTTGAGACATAGTCGGGGCAGCCATATCGGGAGCCAGCACGCGTGTTCACTACGACAATATCAAGAGGCTTGAGGACATGCTTGATACGTTTCAACTCAGCCTCCACGTCGGCTGCCGAAACGACATAACCATCGCAAAAGTGGCGAAAATCCAGTTTTACCCCAGCCTGGAAACACCATTCAAGAGGCACTTCATCAATCGTAATGGATGCCTTCTTTTCACCCAAGGAATTATCCATTGTTGAATGGAAATGATAAGGCGCATCCAGATGGGTTCCATTATGTGTCGACAGTTGCACCCTTTCCACTGCCCATGCTTCGCCATCAGGAAGGTCCTGCTTCCTCAACCCAGGAAAGAACGGCGCAATCTGATCGAAGGTATTTTCATGATTAAAATACTCAATCTTTGGAGCAAATGCAGGCGGGTCACTTATTACATCGTTTTCCAGATAGATCGATAGGTCGACGAATTTGCGGGGCATTGTTTTCTCCAAGTGCTGGGATGTCATTAAAATGGTCAAGGGCGAAACTCTCGAAACATTCATCAAAATGAGTCAGAGAGGTTTGGCATGCGGCGCCGCAGGCAGGAACGAAACATGCGGGACGTCGTCGGGCATGAAAAAGACGGTTACAGCCGCCAGGAAAAAAAAGCCGGCACACAAGCCAATGCCGGTGCCCAAGCCGTATTGGGTTGCAATCCAGCCAAGGATAAATGGTGCGAAAGCGGATACCCCTCTGCCCACATTGAAGCAAAATCCTGCACCGGCGGCGCGCACATGCGTGGGAAAGAGTTCAGCAAAATAAACGCCAAACAAGCCTGCGAAGGAAATGAAAAAGGCGTACACCGGACCTTGCCACATTAAAGCCGTGTGGTCGCGTGTCAGCATATACATTGGAAGGGTGATGACAGTTCCTGCCAGGGAAAGAATCAGGGCTTTGCGTTTTCCGATCACATCGGCAAGATAGCCGAAGACGTTATAGCCGATAAACATGCCGACATTTAAGATCACGATAAAAACCGCCATTAATTCGACGCTAAGGCCGCGCTCTTTAACGAGGTAAGTTGGCAGCCATGTGGCCGAGCCCCAATAGGCAGTCAATGCGAGTGAGGCGGCGAGAGTCCCAAGGATTGTATTGCGCAACAGTTCGGGAGCGAAAATTGCTCGTACCGAGACTTTGTTGGCTGACTTTCCTCGCTTCAACACCTGGGTTCTGTGGTGCGTCCAGCCAGCCGATTCTGGAAGTACATAATAGAGTATGGCTGCCAGAGTCATTGCGCCCAATCCACAGACCAGAAACAGCATGCGCCAGCCATACAATGGCAATACCAAGGCTGCCACCCCGGCTGCCAGTCCTGCACCAACTGGAAAGGAACTGAGAACGAAGGATGTGGCACGGGCACGCTGCTGCTCTGGCCAGCTCTCGGCAATATAGGCGGCGACCACGCCCCACAAACCGCCAAGGCCGATCCCGGCAAGAAAGCGAAGCACCATTATCTGGAACCAGTTATCAGCAGCGGCAATGGCGGCGGTCAAGGCGCCAAACACCAGCAAACAAAGCAGCAAGGCCTTACGGCGCCCATAATTGTCGGCATACCAGCCAATCAGGACACTGCTGCAGCCGATCCCGAGAAGTGTCGCAGTCACTAATAAACCCGCTTCGCGGGGCGTGAAGTTCATGGCCACCATCAAGACAGGAATTGCCACCGTCAAAACGATAATTTCAACAGCATCGAACATGTAGCTTGAAAAGCCGGCGGCGAGTATGCGCCATTTTCCATGACCGTTCATCTTGTCTCCCAAAAACTTTTTAACCTGCCTAGCCAGTGAGCTATCGAGCAGCAATGCTGATAACAAGCTGATACGTACGGTTTGGCCGCAGGGAGTTCCAGGCGCGATATCGCGCAAGCGGCGCGACGTCAAGCTGGCTTTAATTGTCAGTGCGCGTGCCCCGGCTTCATGTATAGCAAAAGTTGATTAATTTCCGAGTACACAAAAGTCGGTATAGGCAAGGAGGCTATACGCTCAGTAATTAATGGCGGGCCAAATGCACATAAATGGCAAATTCATGTCGGGAGCCATACCAATTGCGGGCAATCCAGGATTATTCAGGCGTTTCGACTGCAAGGCTTGCCAGTGAGCGGAGAGCAGGTCCGCCAGGAGTTGCTGCATAAGCAATCGGGTTTTAACGAATTGGTCGATCCCCGCATAAAACCATTATATAAATAACAGTTTAAATAGACCTCACAGCCGACACCCACTCGGTTCTTGTTCAATTGGCGCCAAGCTAAAGTAGCTGCAAGCGCCATTCCTGATACCTCTCCTCCGACAACCGCCATGCAAGCTGCCGACGGATTTCCGATGGATCAGGAGCAGGCTTATGCTGGTTCGCTGCTTCTTCCAATACTTCGCGAACCCGTTCTTCGATTGGCTTGCTGAGCCGGTCCATGATTACCTCCCACCCAAAAAAGCGCTGCAATCACCTCACTATCCACTTGGGAATGCGCTATTTTTTGACAAGCATCAGAAGTAAGTCCCCAGCCGCCTCCTTAACACGAAAACACAACAGGCTGTTCATCGAAAGGGCGTTACTGCTCCACAAGACAAAAGCCTGCTGCCAGGGAGGGCGCTAGCCGGGCGGTCGACATACATCCGGGTTTGCCAGGTATAAAAGCATCGAAAAGCAAAAAGCCCAACCTTGTGGGCTGGGCTAAGTGCTTGAATCCATTGGTGCTGATGAGACGAATCGAACGTCCGACCTACTGATTACGAATCAGTTGCTCTACCGACTGAGCTACATCAGCGAAGACGCGTATTCTAACAAGAAATCCGCGTAACTTGCCACTGCTTGTGCTTGCCGGCGATCATGCCGCGTCGTGATACGAGGTCACGCGCTCGACTTCGTTTTTCGAGCCGAGGAAGACCGGCACGCGCTGGTGCAGCTTTTCCGGCTGGATGTCGAGGATGCGCTGGCGGCCGTCGGTGGCGGCGCCGCCGGCCTGCTCGACGATGAAGGCCATCGGGTTGGCTTCGTACATCAGGCGCAGCTTGCCCGGCTTGCCGGGGTCGCGGGCGTCGGCCGGGTACATGAAGATGCCGCCGCGGGTCAGTATCCGGTGGACGTCGGCGACCATCGAGGCGACCCAGCGCATGTTGAAGTCGCGGCCGCGCACGCCGGTTTCGCCGGCCTGCAGTTCGTCGATATAGCGGCTGACCGGCGCGTACCAGTGGCGTGCGTTCGATGCGTTGATCGCATATTCCTTGGTGTCGGCCGGGATTTGGGCGCCGCTGTCGGTCATCACCCAGGAACCCATCTCGCGATCCAGCGTGAACGAATGCACGCCGTTGCCGGTGGTAAGCACCAGCACGGTCTGCGGGCCATACACCGCGTAGCCGGCGGCAACCTGCTGGCGGCCGGGCTGCAGGAAGGCTTCCTCGGTCGGCGTGGTCATGCCGGGCGGCGCTTTCAGTACCGAGAAAATGGTGCCGATCGACACATTGACGTCGATGTTGGACGAGCCGTCGAGCGGGTCGAACAGCAGCAGGTACTCGCCCATCGGGTAGCGGTTGGGAATCGGGTGGATGCTTTCCATTTCTTCCGACGCCATTGCCGCCAGGTGGCCGCCCCACTCGTTGGCTTCGAGCAGGATGTCGTTGGAGATGATGTCGAGCTTCTTTTGAATCTCGCCCTGGATGTTCTCGCTGCTGGCTTCGCTGGTGCCCAGCACTTCGCCCAGCGCGCCCTTGCCCACCGCATGGCTGATGGTCTTGCAGGCGCGCGAGACCACCTCGATCAGCAGGCGCAGTTCGGCGGGAATGGTGTTGTGCTGGCGCTGCTCTTCAATCAGGTGCTGGGTCAGGCTGATACGTTTCATAAATAATTTTCCTAAGCGAATTTCCCAAGCGGGGGTTTCCTGCGCGACGTTAATCCGTGGCGAGTGATTTGGTAATGACCTCGGCGAGGTCCTTGGACAGCCTCGGCGTGGCGGCCACGCGCTCCAGCGCGGCCTGCATCTGCGACTGCAGCGCCGGCGCGTACTTGCGCCAGCGGTCCATGGTGCGCGCCAGCCGGGCCGAGACCTGCGGGTTGATCGCGTCCAGCGCAATCACCTGCTCGGCCCAGAACCGGTAGCCGCTGCCGTCGGCCGCATGGAACTGCGACGGGTTGCCGTTGCAGAAGCTGAAGATCAGGCTGCGCGCGCGATTCGGGTTCTTCATGCTGAAGGCCGGGTGCTGCATCAGCGCGCGCACTGCGGCGACATCGGTCGCAGGCGACATGGCCTGCAGCGAGAACCACTTGTCGATGACCAGGGCTTCGTCCTCGAACTCGGTATAGAACCGCTCCAGCGCGTCCTGCCGGCCCGGCGCGCTGCTGTTCTGCAGCGCGGACAGCGCGGCGATGCGGTCGGTCATGTTGGTGGCCTGGTCGTACTGGGCTTGCGCCATTGCGTGGGTGTCGGTGTCGTCGAGTTCGGCCAGGGTGAGCATGGCCACGTTCTTCAGGCCGCGCTTGCCGGCCGACAGCGCGTCCGGGCTGTATTCGCCGGGGGTCTGGTTCAGGTCGACAAGCTGCACCAGCTCGTTGCGCAGCGTGCGTGCCAGCAGGCGCCGCATGAACTGGCGCGCGGTATGAATTTCCTGCGGGGCGATGACGTCCATCTGCTCGGCCAGCACGCCTTCGCTCGGCAGCGTCAGCACCATCTCGCGGAAGGACGGGTCCAGCCTGGCGTCGTTCAGGGTCTTGTGCAGCACCGTGGTGTAGGTTTCCAGGTTGGCGGTGGACTCGCGCATCGGCTCCTGCTCCTGCACCATGCGGGTCAGCGCCAGCAGGCGCCGGGTCGCCAGCCGCTGGCCGGCTTCCCAGCGGTTGAACGGGTCGCTGTCATGGGCCATCAGGAAGGCCAGTTCGTCGTCGCTGTAGTCGTACTCGAGGATCACGGGCGCGGAAAAGTCGCGCAGCAGCGAGGGCACGGGCTTGCCGGCGACACCGGTGAAGCGGAAGGTCTGGCTGGCCTCGGTCAGCTCCAGCACGCGGGTGGTCGGCGCCTCTCCGGCGTCGGCGGCATCGTCGCCTTCCAGTGTCAGGGGCAGGTCGTTGCCGCTGGCGTCCAGCAAGCCGACCTTGAACGGAATGTGAAACGGCAGCTTGGTTTTCTGGCCCGGCGTCGGCGGGCAGGACTGCGTCAGCGTGATGTCGTAGGTGCCGGCCTCGATGTCATGGCGCGTCGCCACCGTCACCCGCGGCGTGCCGGCCTGGCTGTACCAGCGCTCGAACTGGTCGAGGTTGCGGCCGCCGGCATCGGCCATCGCCGCGCGGAAGTCGTCGCAGGTGACGGCCTGGCCGTCGTGCCGTTCGAAGTACAGGTCCATGCCGCGGCGGAAACCGTCGCGGCCCAGCAGCGTCAGGTACATGCGCACCACTTCGCTGCCCTTCTCGTAGATGGTGACGGTATAGAAATTGCTGATCTCGACATAGCTGTCGGGCCGCACCGGGTGCGCCATCGGGCCGGCGTCTTCCGGGAACTGGGCCTGGCGCAGCACCCGCACGTCGTCGATGCGCTTGACCGCCCGGCCGCTGTCGGTGCCCACCATGTCGGCGGAAAACTCCTGGTCGCGGAACACGGTCAGGCCTTCCTTCAGCGACAGCTGGAACCAGTCGCGGCAGGTCACGCGGTTGCCGGTCCAGTTGTGGAAATATTCATGGCCGACCACGGCTTCGATGTTGGCATAGTCGGCATCGGTGGCGATGCGCGGGTTGGCCAGCACGTACTTGGTGTTGAAGATGTTCAGGCCCTTGTTTTCCATCGCGCCCATGTTGAAGTCGCCGACGGCGACGATCATGAAGCGGTCGAGGTCGAGTTCCAGGCCGAAGCGCGCCTCGTCCCAGCGGATGCTGTTTACCAGCGAGTCCATCGCGTGCTGGGTCTTGTCGAGGTTGCCCTCCTCCACCCACACCTGCAACAGCGCCTCGCGCCCGGAAGGCTGGGTGATGCGCTCTTCCTGGCAGACCAGCTTGCCGGCCACCAGCGCGAACAGGTAGGAGGGCTTGCGGAACGGGTCTTCCCACAGCGCGTAGTGGCGGCCGTCGCCGAGGTCGCCCTCTTCGACCAGGTTGCCGTTGGACAGCAGCACCGGATACGCGCGCTTGTCGGCGCGCAGCATCACGGTGTATCGGGCCATCACATCCGGACGGTCGGGGAACCAGGTGATCTTGCGGAAGCCTTCCGCCTCGCACTGGGTAAAGAAATTGCCGTTCGAAACGTACAGGCCCATCAGCGACGTGTTGGCGTCGGGCTGCAGCGCGGTCTCGATTTCCAGCGTGACCTCGTCGGGCGCGTTCGGAATATGCAGTTCGCCGCCATTGATCCGGTAGGCGCGGCGCGACAGCAGCTTGCCATTCATGCGCAGCGCCACCAGTTCGACCGCGTCGCCAAGCAGCACGATCTCGTTGCTGCGGCCGTCGGGGTTGCGCCGCATGGTCAGGCGGGCGGCGACCCGCGTCAGCGCGGGGTCGAGGTCGAAGCCGAGTTCGACGGTGTCCACCAGGTAATTCGGCGGGGCATAGTTGCTGCGGAGGATAGCCGGGGAGGTGTCGGTGCGCATGGGATGGTCGTCACGGGTAAGAGGCGAACGGGCATTTTACCAATGCATGCCAAAACCGCATCGACTTTGTGGGCGGGGCTTGCGGCGATGCAGCCCCGGCCTGCCTGGCGCGTAGACCTTGGCGAGCCGGCCGCATTAGAGCATTTTCATGCTGGCTTGCACCAGAAGCGCCTCTTCCGCGCAGCGACAGTTGCTGTTGCTCTTGACGTTCCGCGCAGCGACAGTTGCCGTTGCCGTTGCCACTGCCGCTGCCGCTGCCGCTGCTTTTGACGTGGGTCCCCGTCGATGGCGACACGTCGCTGGTGCCGAAATCGG
>CAUQYP010000199.1:0-8564 GCA_963522035.1 uncultured Noviherbaspirillum sp.
CAAGCCGGGTCTCGGCCCGGCAGCCGACCTACTTTCAATTGGGGTCAGACTCGATTTGATTCAAATCGAGTCTGACCCCAATTGAAACTGACCGGCCAGCGCCGGCGTCGATTCCAGGACTCAGCCGTCAGCCCCCTCTGCGGGCGGCGCAGCACGCGTAAGCAGCGGATAAGGACTGATCGCACCGCCCGCGGTGTAGATACCGTAATGCAGGTGCGGCGGCGTACCGCGGGCATTGCCAGTGGTGCCGACATAGCCGAGCACAGTGCCCACTGTCACCCGCTGTCCAGCGCGCACACCCGCAAAGCGGTCCAGGTGCGCATAATAATGGCGCTGCCCGCCCGGCCCCATCACCCAGACCACCTGACCGCCCAGCCGGTTGGTCCCGACCCTCAGCACGATGCCCTCGGTTGCGGACCGTACCGGACGGCCGCGCGGCGCGAAAATGTCCAGCCCCTCGTGGCGCCGCCCGCCGCCGTCACGCGGCGCATGCCAGGTGTCGCGCAGCGCCGCCGGCCGCACGCCCTCGACCGGCATGGCCAGGAATTGCGGCGCGGGCATCGCCGCCAGCTCCGTGGTGTAGAGCGCCAGGCGCAGCGGTCCTTCCGCCAGCGCGGCGGCGAGCATCAGAAAAATCGCCCAGAACAATGGGCGCAGGACGCGGAAAAACAGGGACATGGCGCGCAGCGGAAAAGGACACACTGGTTGGAGCGTTTCCGCCGCACGTCGGTTCGGCCGGCGGCGCGCCGGCTTGCGCCAAACGGCTTATTTCGTCACGACCTCGCGATGCATGGGCGCCAGGCGCGCCAGCAGCCGGTTCTGCGTAAGCGACGGCACGTCGTTCTTCGTCATCGCGTCCTGCAGGTCCTCGACCAGCGCGTTGAACTGCGCCCGGCTGACGGCCAGGTCTTCATGGATGGTTTTCATGTCCTTGCCGCTGTACTTGCAAGGGCCGCCGGACACCTCGCAAAACTGCTCTTCCAGCTTGGCCGCGAGCCGCGCCATGTCGACGCCGTCGAACGAGGCGCGGATGCGGGCATCGGCCTGCAGCGCCGGTACCAGGTCGGCGACCACGCGGCGGATGCCGGCGCTGCCGCCAAGCGCGGTGTAGAGGCTGTCGTCGGCGGCATGGACCTGGAGGCTGGCGGCGAGAAGAAGGGCAATCAGGGGGCGTATGGCTTGCATGGTTATCCGGGTTGAGCGAGGTGATGGTCAGAAACCGGCCTGCAGCGACAGGTAGAAACCCTTCTGCCGCGTCGGGTTGAGCACGGTGATGTCGCCCAGCGCGACCCAGGCGGCCGTCACCGACAGGTGCTTGGACGGGAACCAGGCGACGAAGGCGTCGTAATAATCCTTTTCATTGTCCACCGCCAGGTTGCGCGGCTTCATCCGGTATTCGACGCCAGCCACGACATTGCGGCTGAACAGGTAGGCAACCGAGGCTTCCAGCATCGGCTGGTAATGGTTGCCGCGCTCGCCGCCGAACCCGAGCAGGCCCATCTGGTTGGCGCGGGTGGCCCGCAGCGTGGCGTTGAGCAGCAGGCTCCGGTCGAGCAGGATCTTGGTCGCCGACAGGTAGACGTCGACGCCATGGTCGCTGGCCGCGCCGAGCTGCTTCACGTTGCCGACCGCGCCCAGGCCGGAGACGCCGGTATGCCGCTTGGCCATCACGCCGAGCGCAATCTGCGGCAGCAGGCTGTCCTGCTCCAGCACCGCGTCGCCGGCCAGCTTCAGCTTGATGCCGGCGATGTCCTGGCCGATGCGCAAGCCGTCGAGCGGGCCGCCGTCGCCGCGGAAGCGTTGCCGGGCCAGCGAGAGTTCGACGCGGTCGGCCAGGCCCAGCGCAAAGCCGTGGGTATAAAGCGCATGATCCTGGGTGCGGATCGCCGTTGCATGGATGTTGCCGCCATAGCTGTCACGGCTGCCGTAACCGGCGATCAGCGCCCACGGCGTCAGTCCGCCGCCGCCGGCGCCTTCGACCTGGCTCACGCCGCCGGTCGCAAGCAGCTTGCCGAGGTCGGGCGAGGCCATATCGGCCGCCAGCGCAGCGCAGGGTATGGTCAGGATAAGAGCGGACAGCAGGGAGCGCATCAAGGCTGGGATCATCTGGAAGCTCAAGGTTATTTCTTGTTGGAAATAATAACAAACCAGATGGCGATTCCCGCAAGAATCGCCTTATATTGATGCCTGGTTGCAACAAATTTTGCGTTCCTGCGCTTTGTTTCAAGCCTGTCTTTTCAGGCTATACTTCTTGACGTTGACGTTAACGTCAATCAAGCCAACCACGGCCGACCCGCAGCGCGATCCGACAGCGTGGGCGCCAGAAGCTTTCCGGAGACCGCATGACCGACCTGTCCGTTACCCAGAACCTCGCCGCCTGGAAACCTGCCAACAAGGTACGCTTCGTCACCGCCGCCTCCTTGTTCGACGGCCACGATGCCTCGATCAACATCATGCGCCGCATCCTGATGGCCAATGGCGCCGAGGTGATCCACCTGGGCCACAACCGCTCGGTCGACGACATCGTGACCGCGGCGCTGCAGGAAGATGCGCAGGGCATCGCGCTGTCGTCCTACCAGGGCGGCCATGTCGAGTACTTCAAGTACATGATCGACCTGCTGAAGGAGCGCGGCGGCGCCCATATCAAGGTGTTCGGCGGCGGCGGCGGCGTGATCGTGCCGTCCGAGATCGCCGAACTGCATGCGTATGGTGTGACCCGTATCTTCAGCCCGGAAGACGGGCAGCGCATGGGCCTGGTCGGCATGATCCAGTCGATGATCCAGGCCTGCGACACCGACCTCTCCGCCTACGCGCCGGCCTCGCTCGACGCATTGACCAACGGCGACATGGCCGCGCGCCACCGGCCGCTGGCGCAGCTGATCACGGCGCTGGAAAACGGCAAGGCCGACCCGGCGCTCCCGGTCCGGCTGCGCGACGCCGCTGCTGGCTTGACGACGCCAACGCTGGGCATCACCGGCACCGGCGGCGCCGGCAAGTCGTCGCTGACGGACGAACTGATACGCCGCATCCGGCTTGACCAGGACGATGCGCTCGACATCGCCGTCATTTCCATCGACCCGTCGCGCCGCAAGTCGGGCGGCGCGCTGCTGGGCGACCGTATCCGCATGAACGCCATTGCGCCGTGGCAGGGCCAGGTGCGGGTCTTCATGCGCTCGCTGGCCACGCGCGAGGCCGGCTCCGAGATCTCGCAGGCGCTGCCCGACGTGATCGCCGCCTGCAAGGTGGCCGGCTTCGACCTGGTGATTGTCGAGACCTCGGGCATCGGCCAGGGCGACGCCGCCATCGTGCCGCACGTCGGCCTGTCGATGTACGTGATGACGCCCGAGTTTGGCGCCGCGTCGCAGCTGGAAAAGATCGACATGCTGGACTTCGCCGACTTCGTGGCCATCAACAAGTTCGACCGCAAGGGCGCGCAGGACGCGCTGCGCGACGTCGCCAAGCAGTACCAGCGCAACCGCGAACTGTGGAACCAGCGGCCCGAGGAGATGCCGGTCTACGGCACCCAGGCTTCCCGCTTCAACGATGACGGCGTGACCGCGCTGTACCAGGGCTTGCTGGCGCGGCTGGCCGAACAGGGGCTGCAGGTCAAACCCGGCAAGCTGGCGCCGGTCACCGTGCGCCATTCATCCGGCCGCAATGCCATCGTGCCGCCGGCGCGCAGCCGCTACCTGGCCGAGATTGCCGACACGGTGCGCGGCTACCATCGCCATACCGATACGCAGGTAAAGCTGGCGCGGCAGCGGCAGCAACTGCAGGAAGCCGCGCGCATGGTCTCCGAGGCAGGCGGCAGCGACACTGCCGCGCTCGACGACCTGGCCGCGCAGCGCGACGCCAGCCTGGACGGCGCGGCGAAGAAACTGCTGGCCATGTGGCCGGCCATGCAGTCTGCCTATGCCGGCGACGAATACGTGGTGAAGATACGCGACAAGGAAATCCGCACCGGCCTGGTCTACGAGACCCTGTCCGGCAGCAAAATCAGGAAGGTCGCGCTGCCGCGCTTCGAGGACCACGGCGAACAGCTGCGCTACCTGATGCTGGAAAACGTGCCCGGCTCCTTCCCCTACACCGCCGGCGTGTTCGCCTTCAAGCGCGAGAACGAGGACCCCACGCGCATGTTCGCCGGCGAGGGCGACGCCTTCCGCACCAACCGCCGCTTCAAGCTGGTGTCGGAGGGCATGGACGCCAAGCGCCTGTCCACCGCGTTCGACTCGGTGACGCTGTACGGCGCCGACCCGGCGCTGCGGCCCGACATCTACGGCAAGGTCGGCAACTCCGGCGTGTCGATTGCGACGCTGGACGACATGAAGGTGCTGTACGACGGCTTCGACCTGTGCAGCCCCGGCACCTCGGTGTCGATGACCATCAACGGCCCGGCGCCGACGATACTCGCGATGTTCATGAACACCGCGATCGACCAGCAGCAGGACAAGTTCCGCACCGACAACGGCCGCGAGCCGACCGACGACGAGGCGCAGAAGATCCGCGCCTGGGTATTGCAGAATGTGCGCGGCACGGTGCAGGCAGACATATTGAAGGAAGACCAGGGCCAGAACACCTGCATCTTTTCCACCGAGTTTTCGCTGAAGGTGATGGGCGACATCCAGGAGTACTTCGTGCATCACCAGGTGCGCAACTTCTACTCCGTGTCGATCTCGGGCTACCACATCGCCGAAGCCGGCGCCAATCCGATCTCGCAGCTGGCCTTCACGCTGTCGAACGGCTTCACCTTCGTCGAAGCCTACCTGGCGCGCGGCATGCACATCGACGACTTCGCGCCCAACCTGTCCTTCTTCTTTTCCAACGGCATGGACCCGGAATACACGGTGCTGGGCCGGGTCGCGCGCCGCATCTGGGCAGTGACGCTGCGCGACAAGTACGGCGCCAACGACCGCTCGCAAAAGCTCAAGTACCACATCCAGACCTCGGGTCGCTCGCTGCATGCGCAGGAAATCGATTTCAACGACATCCGCACCACGCTGCAGGCGCTGATCGCGATCTACGACAACTGCAACTCGCTGCATACCAACGCGTATGACGAGGCCATCACCACGCCGACCGACGAGTCGGTGCGGCGCGCGCTGGCGATCCAGCTGATCATCAACCGCGAATGGGGGCTGGCGAAGAACGAGAACCCTAACCAGGGCAGCTACATCCTGGAGCAGCTGACCGACCTGGTGGAGGAAGCGGTGCTGCAGGAGTTCGAACGCATCGCCGAGCGCGGCGGCGTGCTGGGCGCGATGGAAACCGGCTACCAGCGGGGCAAGATCCAGGAAGAGTCCATGCTGTACGAACACCGCAAGCACGACGGCAGCCTGCCCATCGTCGGCGTCAACACCTTCCGCAACCCGAACGCCAGCCAGGCGCCGCAGCAGATCGAGCTGGCCCGTTCGACCGACGATGAAAAGCAGTCGCAGCTGCAGCGCCTGGCCGACTTCCAGCAGCGCCACGCGGCCGAGGCGCCGGCCATGCTGGGCAAGCTGCAACAGGCAGTGATCCACGACGAAAACGTATTCAATCTGCTGATGGATGCGGTGCGGGTCTGTTCGCTTGGACAGATCACCGAGGCGCTGTTCGAGGTAGGCGGGCAGTACCGGCGCAGCATGTAGTACCGTTCATTTCCACGCCGCCTGCCATGCCTGGTATTCGCTCGGGCGCAGGCGGTAACGGGCGATGCTGCCTTCATGCAGGCTCATCAGCTGCGTTTCGATCACCTCGACCAGCCGGGCGCGGTCCTGCTCCGGGACATGTTCCTGCGCATGGCGATGGACGAAGGAAATCGCGTCGGACTTGCCCATGCTGCCACGCACCACATCGCCAACCGCATCCATGACCAGCTGGCGGTACTTGAGCCGGAACGGATCGGGTTCGCCCAGCGACTGGCGCACGGCGGAGTAGCGTGCGCAGGAGCGCTTGTAGGCCCAGACGAACACATCGCGCAAAAGCTCGACCCGGTTGCCTTCATAAATGCCGAGCATGGCGCTGACATAGGTTTGTTGAGGCACGTCGACGAATGACAGCGGGCACAGGTTGCGCTTGATCAGCGGGATATTGGCCGCAAGACGTGAAACGCGCTTGTTGACATCTTCGAACGGCTGCAGGTACGGCAGGTGGACCATCGCGAAGAATGCCTGCTCAAACGGGTCGGCGATGGCCACGGCAGTGTCCAGGATCTGCTGGAAACATTCCTCGATGCGTTGCGGCCCTTCGAGCGGCAGGAAGACGGTACGCCCTATCCCGACGGAAATCGAACGCAGCCGTCCGCATGCCATCGGGTCCGCCAGCAGGTTGTCCGACAGCAGCGCATGCAGGTTCAGCAGCGTGTAGCGGTTGAAGTCGATCTCCCCAGCCGAATCGATCAGGAATTCCAGCGCATCCTTGTGGTTGAGGATCATTTGCGCTTCCAGCGCACCCTTGCCGCTCGCTGCCTCGCCTTCCTGGATCAGGCGCTCGGTTTCCAGCAGCGAATAGGTATTGCCCTCGAGCCGGCTCGAATTCCATGACAAATCGATCAGCAGGCGATGGGCAATCTGGCGCGCATAGGTGCCCGCCGGCTCGTCGGCGCCGACAGCCTGTCCATGAGCCAGCAGTTCGGTGCGGATACGCCTGGAGAGGTAGAAGGTTTCATTGGGCCGGTAGCTGTCCAGGAACGCACGGCGATAGCCGACCGGCGTGCGTTCCTGCAAAGGCTGCCTGACCTGGCGCTCGACGTCGGCGCCCGCCTGGCTCAGGGGAATCTGGAAGTTGTCTTGCGCTGCAGCGGGTTTTCTGCGCTGCTCCCTGTCCGGCTCATGAACGGCGATGTCGACACGAAGCGGCACGAAATAACGCGTTGCGCGTCCTTGCCCGAACTTCTGAAGGCGCTCCTGGTGTATCAGCGCTTGCAGCCATCGCTGCAGCGTGCGGCGTACCGCAGGCGTGCCTAGCCTGGTTTCGATGTCCTCGATGCCGGCGCCTTGCGGAAACTGCCGCACAATGGCGAGCGCGGCATCCATTTCTCGAGTTGAAACCGGCTTGGCCATAAAAGTCCTGTCGCGATACTATGGATTGCGACATTAAAAACGGTTAATGTCGCAATCCATAGTATCGCGACATTAATGTGTCGCGCAAGGCTTTAGCGACATCAGATGACAGGCATGGGCTACGAGCAATGGCATGCAAGCTAGTCATGCCGGATTTCGCCGCCGATGAAAAGGTCGAACCCGTTTTTCGCCTATAGACAGAGGACACACCATGATTGCCCTACGCGGCTTTGCCTTGCTGTTGTTGCTGCAGATGTGCGGCGAAGGCCTGGCACGCCTGCTTGCCCTGCCCATTCCCGGCCCTGTCATCGGCATGCTGCTGCTCTGGCCCATGCTGCAATGGACGCCGCTGCGCGACAGCCTGGCTGCCGCGGCGCAACTGCTGCTGGGACATCTGTCCTTATTTTTCGTCCCCGCCGGCGTCGGCGTCATTGCCCACCTGGGCCTGCTGTCGCAATACGGGCTGAAGCTGGTGATGGTCATCGTGCTGTCGACCTGGATCGGGCTGGCCGTCACCGCGCTGGTGCTGCGGGCGCTGCTGGGGCACGAGCATGAATGAATTCGTCCAGCTCTGGGTTTACCTGTCGTCGGCACCGCTGTTCGGTCTGACCGCGACGCTGATTGTCTATGTCGTCGTGCAGGCCGCGTATGAACGATTGGGCCATGCGCCGTGGGCCAACCCGGTGCTGTGGACGGTGCTGGCGCTGGGCTCGGTACTGCTGGCGACCGGCACGCCCTACCCGACCTATTTTGCCGGCGCCCAGTTCGTGCACGTGCTGCTGGGGCCCGCCGTGGTGGCATTGGGCTGGCCGCTCTGGCAGCGTCGCGGTGAACTCCGGGGACGCGGCCTTGCGCTGCTGGCCGCCGCCACGCTGGGCGGGTCCGCCGCCGCCGGCAGCGCGGTGTTGCTGGCATGGGCGCTGGGGCTGCCGGCCGACATGTTGCTGTCGCTGGCGCCGAAGTCGACCACCGCGCCGGTGGCGATGGGCATTGCCGAAAGGCTGGGCGGCATCCCGGCGCTGGCGGCGGTGTTCGCGGTGCTGACCGGGCTGGTCGGCGCGCTCTCGGGTAAGTACCTGTTCGACCTGCTGGGCATACGCGACTGGGGCGTGCGCGGCTTCGCGCTGGGCACCGCGTCGCACGGCATCGGCGCGGCGCGGGCGATGCAGGTGCATCCCGAAGCCGGCGCCTATGCCGGCATTGCGCTGGGCCTGCAGGTGCTGATTGCGTCGCTGTTGCTGCCGCTGGCGGCGCGGGTGTTTGCCTGGCTGCGTTAGAGCAGTTTCGTGCTGGCTTGCCCAAGCCGGTCTGTATGCGATATCGCTTGCTCCGCGCAGCGACAGTTGCGGCTGCAGTTGCCGTTGCCGTTGCAGTTGCCGTTGCCGTTGCAGTTGCCGTTGCCGTTGCCGTTGCAGTTGCAGTTGCAGTTGCAGTTGCAGTTGCAGTTGCAGTTGCAGTTGCAGTTGCTTTTGCAGTTGCAGTTGCTTTTGACGCTGCCTTTGACGTGGATCCCCGTTAGACGGC
>CAUQYP010000200.1:0-8554 GCA_963522035.1 uncultured Noviherbaspirillum sp.
CAACAGCAACAGCAACAGCAACTGTCGCTGCGCGGGCAACGGCAACTGTCGCTGCGCGGAGCGGCAATAGTGCTCACAGGCCGACTCGGGCAAGTCAGCCCGAGACTGCTCTAGTCGCGCGCGCCCAACGCCAGGGCCCGCTCCCGCCCGACAGCGGCGTCCTGCTCCCTGGCGGCGCGCCGCGCCGGCGCGGCAGCGGTCGCCCCGCCCAGCAAGTGGCGCTCGCTTATGGACGCCAGCGCGGCGATCCAGGACGGCGATTCGTTCAGGCAGGGAATGTAGCGGTAGTCGGTCCCGCCGGCGGTCAGGAAGTCGCTGCGCACTTCCATGTCGATTTCCTCCAGCGTTTCCAGGCAGTCGCTGGTAAAGCCGGGACACATGACATCGACCCGCTTGAGCCCTTCCTTCGCCAGCTTCTGCAGCGTCGGCGCGGTATAGGGCTGCAGCCATTCGGCCTTGCCGAAGCGCGACTGGAAGGTCACCAGGTAATCCTGCTGCGACAGGCCCAGCGCGTCGGCCAGCAGGCGCGCGGTCTTGTGGCATTCGCAGTGGTACGGGTCGCCCAGCATCAGCGTGCGCTTGGGCACGCCGTGGAAACTCATCACCAGCTTGTCGGGCCGGCCATGCGCTTCCCAGTGCTTCTGCACCGACTGCCGCAGCGCCTCGATGTAGCCCGGGTCGTCATGGTAGTTGCGCACCAGTCGCAGTTCCGGCACGTTGCGCACCCGGGCGTAGTGGCGGAATACCGCGTCGAAGGTGGAGGCGGTGGTGGTGCCCGAATACTGCGGATACGCCGGCAGCAGCAGCAGCCGCTGGCAGCCGTCGGCGCGCAGCTTGTCCAGCACCGACGGCAGCGACGGGTTCCCGTAGCGCATTGCGGCCACCACCTCGACTTGGTGGCCGCGTTCGCCCAGTGCGCCGCGCAGCAGCGTGGCCTGGCGCATCGTGTGCACCAGCAGCGGCGAACCTTCGGCGGTCCAGATGGACGCGTACTTGTGCGCCGATTTCTTCGAGCGGAACGGCAGGATCGCGCCGTTCAGGATGAACCACCAGACCGCCTTCGGGATTTCCACCACGCGCGGGTCGGACAGGAATTCCTTCAGGTAGGGCCGGACCGCGGCGGCGGTCGGGGCGTCGGGCGTGCCGAGGTTGACCAGCACGATGGCGGTGCGGCCGGGTGCGCCATGGTGATGGGCGGGTTCTTGCTCAAAGCGCATAAGGGGGCAGCTCGCCTGTCAGGAAATGCAAAGGGATGAATCGGTCAAAGCGCCAGCAGTTCGCGGGCATGCTTGCGGGTGGTGGCGGTAATTTCCAGGCCGCCCAGCATGCGGGCGACTTCCTCCACGCGCGCCTTCGGGTCCAGCGGCTCGATGCGCGAGACGGTCTTGCCGTCCGGCGCGCCGGCCTTGCTAACCTGGAAATGCTGGTTGGCCTGGCTGGCGACCTGCGGCAGGTGCGTCACGCACAGTACCTGGTGGCCGCTGCCCAGGCGCTTCAACAGCCGGCCGACCACTTCGGCGACGCCGCCGCCGATGCCGCTGTCGACCTCGTCGAAGATCAGCGTCGGCGTCGCGGTGGCGCTGGAAGTGATGACCGAGATCGCCAGCGAGATCCGCGCCAGTTCGCCGCCCGACGCCACCTTGGCCAGCGGCCGCGGCGCGGTGCCGGCATGGCCGGCGACCAGGAAGTCGACCTGTTCCAGCCCGTAGGCCGCCGGCTCGCACGGGTTGAGCGCCACGGCAAAACGTCCGCCGGCCATGCTCAGTTCCTGCATCGCGCCGGTGACCGACTTGCCCAGCTGTTCGCCTGCCGCCGCGCGTTGCCGCGACAGTTTCTGCGCCAGCGCCATGTAGGCCGCTTCCAGTTTTTCCTCCTGCGCCCGCAGCGCGTCGAGGTCGGAGGCGTCGGCCAGCTGCTGCAACTGCGCCGACAGCGTTTCGAGTTCGCGCGGCAGCTCGTCAGGCGTGACGCGAAACTTGCGGGCGGTGGTGTGGATGGCTTCCATCCGGTCTTCGATCTTGCGCAGCCGGCCCGGGTCGAGTTCGACCCGGCTCAGGTAATCGTTCAACGCATACACTGCTTCCTGCAGCTGGATCTGGGCCGGCTCCAGCGCCTCCATCACGGTTTTCAGGCCGTCGTCGACGCCGGCCAGCTTGCCGATCTTCTGGTTCAGCGACGACAGCTGCGACAGGATCGGATGCTCGTCCGACTCGGAAATGGCTGTCAGCGCTTCCTGCGCACCCTCGATCAGGCTGGCCGCGTTCGACAGGCGGCTGTGCTCGTTGGTGATCTCGTCCCACTCGCCCGGCTTGACCGCCAGCTTTTCCAGTTCGGCCACCTGCCATTCGAGACGCTCGCGCTCCAGCAGCACGTTGCGGGCATTAGTCTCGAACTCCTCGCGCTGGCGCGCCAGCGTGCGCCAGGCGCGAAACGCCGCGCCGACCGCCTTGGTGTCTTCCGACAGGCCGGCCTGGCTGTCGAGCAGCGCGCGCTGCGCCTCGGCCTTGAGCAAGGACTGGTGCGCATGTTGCCCATGGATATCGACCAGCAACTCGCCCAGGTCGCGCAACTGCGTCGCGGTGGCGGCCACGCCATTGATATACGCCTTGGAGCGGCCGGCGTTGTCGATGACCCGGCGCAACAGCACGCTGCCGTCCTCGGCGTTGAATTCATTGACTTCCAGCCAGGCGTCGGCTTCGCTGCTGGTGGCGAATTCGGCGCTGATGTCGGCCTTGTTCGCGCCTTCGCGCACCACGCTGGCGTCGCCGCGGCCGCCGAGCGCCAGCGCCAGCGCATCGATCAGGATGGACTTGCCGGCGCCGGTCTCGCCGGTGAAGACGGTGAAGCCGGAGCCCAGCTCGAGTTCGATCGCATCAACAATGACAAAGTCGTGTATGGAAAGTGTGCGCAGCATCTGGAGAGGGAAGGTTCGGGTATTGCCCGGAGGCAGGCGAAATAGTGGAAACGACCGCCGCGCGATCCGGGATCAGTCCGGGATCAGGTAGCGGCGGGAAATTATTTTAACTGACCTTCGACGGAAGGATATTCGTTCCAGTGCAACTTCTCGCGCAGCGTGTCGTAGTAGCTCCAGCCGCGCGGATGCAGGAAAGTGGCCGAATGCGCCGAACGCCGGATCAGGATGCAGTCGTGGTGCTCCAGGCTGGCCAGCGACTGCATGTCGAAATTCACGCTGCAGTCGCGCCCGGCGATGACTTCGATGCGGATCTCGCTCGACTCCGGCAGCACGATGGGCCGGTTCGACAGCGCATGCGGCGCAATCGGCACCAGCACGATGCCGCCGAGGCTCGGGTGCAGCAGCGGCCCGCCGGCCGACAGCGCATATGCGGTCGAGCCGGTCGGCGTGGCGACGATCAGGCCGTCCGAGCGCTGGTTGTACATGAAATGGCCGTCCACCGTGACCCGCAGCTCGACCATGCCGGAGCCGGAGCCGCGCGCCACCACCACGTCGTTGAAGGCCAGGCCGCGGGAAATGATCTCGCCGTTGCGCAGCACCGCGCCTTCCAGCAGGCTGCGCTGTTCCGAGTCGACCTGCCCGGCCAGCATGTCGGCCAGCAGCGGCAGCATGCCTTCTGCCGGGATGTCGGTCATGAAGCCCAGCCTGCCCTGGTTGATGCCGATCAGCGGCACGTCATGCGGCGCCAGTTGACGGGCGATGCCCAGCATGGTGCCGTCGCCGCCGACCACGATGGCGGCATCGGCCTGCTGGCCTATCTGCTCGGCGCTAAGCCCCGGCAAGCCCTGGTGATTGATGTTGCGCGCCGTCTCGGCCTCGAACAGCACCTCGATGCCGGCGGCATGCAGGAAAGCGGCAAGCTGTTTCAGCGACTCGCCGATACCGATTGCGCCGGGCTTGCCGATAATGGCGATTTTCTGGAAGGTCATCTGTCTGGTCTGGGGCAAGGACTGCGGCATGCGGCAGATTAGACCATAATTTGCCGTCAGGCCGGTTAGTGCGCCGACAAATCGTTAAAACTATCGGATCCCTTTCAAAATGCCGCCAATCAAAGCTGTGCTGTTCGACCTCGACGATACGCTGTGGCCCATCGTGCCCGTCATCCTGCGCGCCGAGCGCCTGCTGTTCGACTGGATACGCGAGCATGCGCCGGCGGTGGCCGCCAGCTACAGCATCGAGGAAATGCGCGCGCGCCGGGTTGCGCTGATGAAAGCCGAGCCGCGCTATGCGATCAACCTGGCCGCGCTGCGCCACGCGGTGCTGTCGGAGGTGTTCCTCGCCTGCGGCGCGAACGCGGCCGCGGTCGACACCGCGATGGACATCTTCAACACCGCCCGCAACCAGGTCGAGCCCTATCCCGACGTCCACCCGGTGCTGGCCTCGCTGTCGCGACGCGTGGCGCTCGGGTCGGTCTCGAACGGCGTCGCCGATCTCGGCGCCATCGGCATGTCGCACTACTTCAGCGCCTCGGTCGCCGCGCACCAGTTCGGCAGCGCCAAGCCGGACCCGGCCATCTTCCGCGCCGCCTGCGACGCGCTGCAGGTCGAGCCCGGCGAGGCGGTCTATGTCGGCGACGACCCGCTGCTGGACGTGGAAGGCGCGCAGAAGGCCGGCCTGCGCGGCGTCTGGCTGCGGCGCGGCGACCTGCCGGCGCGCACCATGCCCGGCCACGTGCAGCCGGACGCGGTCTGCGGCTCGCTGCACGATCTTGACGAATGGCTTGCCGGACACATAATGGTAGCGCCTGACGCGTCACGACATTAGACTACGGCCATGCAACTCGATCATCGCGCACAAACGCTGCTGAAAGCCCTGGTGGAACGGTATATCGCCGACGGCCAGCCGGTCGGTTCCCGCGCGCTGTCCAAGATTTCCGGCCTGGACCTGTCGCCGGCCACCATCCGCAACATCATGGCCGACCTGGAGGAAATGGGACTGGTCGCCAGCCCGCATACCTCGGCCGGCCGCATCCCCACCCCGCGCGGCTACCGGATGTTCGTCGACACGCTGCTGACCGTGCAGACGCTCGATGAAAACGCGGTCGAATTCCGGCTGCAGCCGCGCCACCAGAGCGGTTCGCCGCAACGCATCATTTCCAGCGCGGCGCAGGTGCTGTCGTCGCTGTCGCAATTCGCCGGCGTGGTGCTGACGCCGCGCCGCGAGTCGGTGTTCCAGCAGGTCGAATTCCTGCGCCTGTCGGAAAAACGCATCCTGCTGGTCATCGTCGGCCCCGGCGGCGACGTCCAGAACCGGCTGCTGCTGACCGACGTCGACTACACCCGCTCGCAGCTGGTCGAAGCGGCCAACTACATTAACCGCCATTACGGCGGCCTGAGCTTCGACGACGTGCGCACCCGGCTGCAGGCCGAATTGCGCCAGCTGCGCGACGACATGACGCGGCTGATGCAGGCGGCGGTGGAAGCCGGCAGCGACGCGATGACGGAAAACAATGACGAAGTCGTGATTTCCGGCGAACGCAACCTGCTGTCGGTCAGCGACCTGTCGTCCAACATGACATCGCTGAGGAAGCTGTTCGACATGTTCGAGCAGAAGACCAGCCTGATGCAGCTGCTCGACGTCTCCAGCAAGGCCACCGGCGTGCAGATCTTCATCGGCGGCGACTCGCAGCTGATGCCGGTCGACGAGATGAGCGTGGTCACCGCGCCCTACGAAGTCAACGGCAAGGTGGTCGGCACGCTCGGCGTGATTGGCCCCACCCGCATGGCCTACGAGCGCGTGATACCGATCGTCGACATCACCGCCAAGCTGCTGTCGAATGCGCTGAGCCACAACTGATGGCGGCGCAAGCGATGCGCATCGGACTCATTTCGGACACCCACGGCCTGCTCAGGCCGCAGGCGCTGGAAGCGCTGGCCGGGGTCGATCGCATTATCCATGCAGGCGATATCGGCAACGCCGGCGTGCTGGAGGCGCTGGGTGCGATCGCGCCGGTGGATGTGGTGCGCGGCAACAATGACAGCGGCGCCTGGGCCGCGGCGATACCGCACAGCCAGACCCTCGCCTACGGCGGCGTGCAGATTTACCTGTTGCATGACATCAATGAATTGAAAGGCCGTATGCCGCCGGTCCAGGTCGTGATTGCCGGCCACAGCCACAAGCCGGCGGTAGAAGACCGCGACGGCGTGCTGCGGGTCAACCCCGGCAGCGCGGGACCGCGCCGGTTCAAGCTGCCGGTGACGGTCGGTTTCCTGGAGATCGTGGACGGAAAGGCGACGGCGACGATACAAGCGCTTGCGGTGTAGCCATGTAGGGTGTAATAAGCGCAGCGCATTACACCATTCGTCAATCGCGGAAGACTTTGGTTTATCGAAAAATCGGTGTAATGCCCTCCGGTTATTACACCCTGCGATTTTGTGCAGCCCTGCTCAGCGCCCCCGGTGCGGGCAATCCTTCTTGGTGCAATGCGCATACAAGGCCAGCGCATGCTCGGCGATGGCAAAACCGCGCTCCTGCGCCACCTGCTGCTGCCGCCGCTCGATTTCCTCGTCGAAGAACTCCTCGACGCGGCTGCAGTCCAGGCAGACCAGGTGGTCGTGGTGCGAACCTTCATTGAGTTCGAACACGGCCTTGCCGGACTCGAAATGGTTGCGGCTCAGCAGGCCGGCCTGTTCGAACTGCGTCAGCACCCGGTAGACAGTGGCCAGGCCGACGTCCATATTTTCCGCGAGCAGGATCTTGTAGACGTCCTCGGCGCTCAGGTGGCGTACCGCGCTGCCCTGGAATATTTCCAGAATCTTGAGGCGGGGCAGGGTTGCCTTGAGGCCGCTGGCCTTCAGGTCGGTGGGGTTGTTGGGCATGGATTTGGTCGGAGGGAGATGAACTGCTTTATCATATAGCGTTTGACCTACTAGCTCAATCGACTGAGATCCCCCCTATGCGACTGCTGTTCCCCCGCTCCGGCCGCCAGCCGGCGCTCCACACCGGTGCGCTGTGCGTGCTGTTCGCAGCCTGCCTGGCAGGCTGCGCATCGAAGAATCCGCTGATCGACGAGCCTGCCAGCGTGCGCCGCAGCGAACCTGCAGCCCCGGCCCAGGCCCAAACTCCGGCGGCCAGGGAAAGCAATACCGCCAGCGACGTGCAGGTGACAAAAGCGCGGCCCTTCCTCGGTTTCCTGCGGCCTTATCGGCCCGACATTCAACAGGGCAACTTCATCTCCCGCGAGATGGTTTCGCAGCTCAGGGAAGGCATGACGAAGGACCAGGTGCGCTTCGTGCTAGGCACGCCGCTCCTGACCGACGTGTTCCACGGCCAGCGCTGGGATTATCCTTTCCGCATGGCCAAGGGGAACGGCGAGATGACCACCAGCCGGGTCACCCTGACCTTCGTCGACGACAGACTGGCGCGCATCGAGGGCGGCGACCTGCCGACCGAGGCCGATTACCTGTCGCGCATTTCCGGCGAGCCGCCCAAGAAGTCGAGAACCGAATCGCCCGGCCCGCAGCCTATTCCATCGTCTGCCGCCGACCCGCAATCTCCCGCCACCTCCAAGCCATGACCCACATGAAGATAGCTGTTGCCGGCGCATCGGGCCGGATGGGCCGCATGCTGATCGAAGCGATCCGCAACGCGCCCGACGCCGAACTGTCCGGCGCGCTCGACGTGGCCGGCGCGCCCGGCCTGGGCACCGACGCCGCCGCCTTTCTCGGCAGCGCATCAGGCGTGCTGATCACCGACAACCTGGACCAGGCATTGTCGGAAGCAGACCTGCTGATCGACTTTACCCGCCCGGAAGGCACGCTGAAGCACCTGGAATACTGCGCCGAACATGGCATCAAGATGGTCATCGGCACCACCGGCTTCGACGATGCCGGCAAGGCCGCGATCGCTTCCGCCGCCCGGCATACCGCGGTGGTGTTCGCGCCGAACATGAGCGTGGGCGTCAACGTGACGATGAAGCTGCTCGAGATGGCGGCGAAAAGTTTCGCTGAAGGCTATGACATCGAGATCATCGAGGCGCATCACCGGCACAAGGTCGATGCGCCGTCCGGCACCGCGCTGCAGATGGGCGAAGTGGTCGCCCGGGCGCTGGGCCGCGACCTGGACGAGGTCGGCGTGTTCGCGCGCGAAGGCGTGACCGGCGCGCGCGACCCGTCGTCGATCGGCTTCGCGACCATACGCGGCGGCGACATCGTGGGCGACCACACGGTCCTGTTCGCCGGCATCGGCGAGCGCATCGAGATCAGCCACAAGTCGTCGAGCCGGGTCACCTATGCCAACGGCAGCCTGCGCGCCGCCCGCTTCTTGGCAGGCCGCGACGTCGGGCTCTACGACATGCAGGACGTGCTTGGGCTGCGTTAAACCGCGACGCGCCTGATACCGCGATGCGCGTGGCCGATCGTCCCTCGCTGCCGGCGATTGCCATTTCCGTGCTGGTCCATGCCGGCGCGGTCCTGCTGGTGCTGTCGGGCGTGGCCACGCATACCCATCCGCGCCCGGAGCCGGTGGCGATTGCAGTAACCTTGCTGCCGCCGCCAGCCCCGCCTGCGCCTGCTCCGGCACCTGCACCGGCCGCCATGCCGGCGCCGGCACCGCCGCCCACGCCGGAGCCCACGCCCAAGC
>CAUQYP010000201.1:0-8525 GCA_963522035.1 uncultured Noviherbaspirillum sp.
AACGGGGATCCACGTCAAAAACCACTTCACAAGCAACTGCAACTGCAACTGCAACTGCAACTGTCGCTGCGCGGGCAACTGCAACGCATCAAAGCTGGCGGTCAATCGATGAATGGTGTAATGCGCTGCGCTTATTACACCCTACGCTCCATGCCATGAAACATTCCGACAACACCCTGAACCGCCGCGCAGCCGACTGCGACGTGATGCTGCTGCTCGAGGGCACCTTTCCCTTCGTCAGCGGCGGCGTGTCGAGCTGGGTCAACCAGATCATCCGCGCGTTCCCGGAAATCCGCTTCGGCATCTGCTTCATCGGCAGCCGCCGCAGCGACTACGACGGCGCGCGCTATGAATTGCCGGACAACGTCGTGCACTTCGAAGATCATTACCTGCACGAACAGAGGGCCGCGCAGCGCGCGCGCAGGAAGCAGCGCGGCGACGCTGCCGCCTTCGCCCAGATGGCCGAACTGCACCAGGCGCTGCGCACGCCGCACCGCGACCGGCCCGACAATGCGGGGCTGTCCGCCGGCATGGCGGCGCTGCTGCCGCTGCTGGCCGACCGCCAGCCGCTAGACGAGACCGCCTTCCTGCACAGCGAGGCGTCGTGGCAGTACATCACCGGGCAGTACCGCAGCTTCTGCACCGACCCGTCCTTCGTCGATTACTTCTGGACCGTGCGCATCATGCATGCGCCGATCTGGACCCTGTCGCGTATTGCCGAGAACCTGATCCCGGCGCGCTGCTACCACACGGTGTCGACCGGCTACGCGGGTTTGCTCGGCACCATGCTGAAGCTGCGCAGCGGCCGTCCGCTGATCCTGTCGGAGCACGGCATCTATACCAAGGAACGCAAGATCGACCTGTTCCAGAGCGAGTGGATCGCCGACAACCGCGGCGTGTTCGAGAAGGATGCGTCGCAGCTGTCCTATTTTCGCGACCTGTGGATACGCTTCTTCGAGGCGCTGGGCATGCTCTGCTACGACAGCGCCGACCAGATCACCGCGCTGTATGAAGCCAACCGCCAGCGGCAGGTGCGCGACGGCGCACCGGCGGCGCGTACCCGCAACATTCCCAACGGCGTCAACCTGCCGCGCCTGGCGCCGTTGCGCGCGTTGCGGCCGCAGACGCCGCCGCCGGTGCTGTGCCTGATCGGCCGCGTGGTGCCGATCAAGGACGTGAAGACCTTCATCCGCGCGATGCGCTCGGTCGTCACCCTGATGCCGGAGGCCGAAGGCTGGATCGCCGGGCCTGCCGACGAGGACCCGGACTATGCGCGCGAATGCATGAACCTGGCCGACAGCCTGGGGCTGCGCGATAAAGTGCGCTTTCTCGGCTTCCAGCAGATCGGCGCGCTGCTGCCGCAGGTCGGGCTGGTGGTGCTGTCGTCCATCAGCGAGGCGCTGCCGCTGGTGCTGCTGGAAGGCTTCGCCGCCGGCGTGCCGGCAGTGTCCACCGACGTCGGCTCGTGCCGCCAGCTGATCCACGGCATGGACGACGAGGACCGGGCGCTGGGCGCGGCCGGCGCAGTGGTCGGCATCGCCGAGCCGCAAGCCCTGGCCGAGGCGGCGGTCAGCCTGCTGAACGACCATGAGCGATGGCAGGCGGCGCAGCGCGCCGGCATACAGCGCGTGGAACGCTATTACACCGAGGACCTGATGTTCGACCAATACCGGCAGCTATATGAAGAGGCGCTGCAGGCGCCCGACATCGCGCGCGCGCAGCCAGCCGCCGCGCCGCGCTGCATGAGGCCGCGCTGACATGGCCGGCATCGGTTTCGAGCTGCGCAAGATCTTGAAGCGCGACAACCTGCTGTCGCTGCTGCAGGCGTATTCGTATGCGGCCGTCATCAGTTCCGGACCATGGATCCTGTCCATCGTCGGCATCCTGATCATCGGCATACTCAGCTATTCGGTGGTGGTGCCCGAGCTGCTGGTCACGCAGTTCCAGGTGTCGGTCACCTATGTGATTGCGGTGTCGCTGATCTTCACCGGCCCGTTCCAGCTGTCGTTCACCCGTTTTTCCGCGGACCGCCTGTTCGAGAAGAATCATGAAACGGTGCTGCCCAATTTCCACGCGGTGGCGCTGACCGTCACCGCAATCGGCGGCGTGCTGGGCGTGCTGTCCGCGCTCTTCCTGTTCCCGCAGCAAAGCGTGATGTACCGGCTGCTGCTGCTGGCCGCCTTCGTCCTGATGAGCAATGTGTGGATCGCCACCATCTTCCTGTCCGGCATGAAGCAGTACCGCGCCATCGTGCTGCTCTACCTGCTCGGTTATGCGGCCACCGTGGCGGCGGCGCTGGCACTGCGCTTCCTCGGCCTCGAAGGGCTGATGGCGGGCTTCGTACTGGGCCAGGCGCTGATCCTGACCGGCATGATGGCGCTCATCCTGCGCAACTTCCCGGCCAAGCGCTTCATCTCCTTCGAGTTCTTCGACCGCAAGCTGTTCTACCCGGCGCTGTGCGCGATCGGGCTGTTCTACAACCTCGGCGTCTGGGTCGACAAGTTCATCTTCTGGTTCACCCCCGACACCAGCCAGGCCATCATCGGGCCGCTGCGGGCCTCGGTCATCTACGACCTGCCGGTGTTCCTGGCCTACCTGGCCATCATCCCCGGCATGGCGATATTCCTGGTGCGCATGGAGACCGACTTCATCGAGTACTACGACGCGTTCTACAACGCGGTGCGCTCCGGCGGCTCGCTGGAAACCATCGAGGAATACCGCAACAGCATGGTCGAGACGATACGCCTGGGCATCTTCGAGATCGTGAAGATCCAGGCCATCGCCTCGCTCGCGGTGTTCGTGCTGGGCGAGCGCATCCTGTCATGGATGGGCATTTCCACGCTCTACCTGCCGCTGCTCTACATCGACGTCATCGCCGCCAGCCTGCAGGTGGTGCTGCTGGGCGTGCTCAACGTGTTCTTCTACCTGGACAAGCGCCGCATCGTGCTGGCGCTGACCGGCTCGTTCGTGCTGCTCAACGTGGGGCTGACCCAGTTGTCCATCGTGCTGGGACCGGCGTTCTACGGCTACGGCTTCGCGCTGGCGCTGCTGGCGGTGGTGCTGGCGGGTTTCGTGATGCTGGAGCGGACCATGGAGCGGCTGGAGTACCAGACGTTCATGATGCAGTAGGGGCAAGCACATGACCAGGAGCGCACCAGTCAGCGGCGGCTGATTGCCTCGAGCAAGCACGTGAGGATGGCTGCCACAGTTGAACGGCGCTGTTGCGAAGCTGTAAAAGCGGTGTTACCGTAGTGACACCTCATTCCTGCAAAGACTGTTCCCATGTCGACAACCTCGTTAAAGCTACCTGAAGCGCTAAAGCAGCGTGTTCTTGCGGAATCCGAACGCAAGGGTATTTCGCCACATGCTTTCATGGTCGGCGCTATTGAACAGGCGGCCTCGGCAGCCGAGCACCGGGCTGCTTTTATTGCCGAAGCCATAGACGCGAGAGAAGACATGATGGCGTCCGGGCTGGGCTTTGATGCCGACGAGGTGCATGCTTACATCGCGGCACGCGTTGCAGGAAAAGATCTGCCGCGACCGGTGGCCAGAAATTGGCGCAAGTAAGTTATTCGAGGAAAGCGCTTGTGGACCTGGAGCGCCTTGCTGACTTTCTGGTGGAGACTTCCTCCTCGGCGGCCTCGAGAACAGTCGGCCTGATTGCGGAAGCGATTTCGTTGCTGAGTCGCCATCCCTACCTGGGGCGTGCGATCGACGACGGGCTTTATGAGCTCGTCATTTCGCGGGGCCGTTCCGGGTATGTTGCCCTTTATACCGTGCGGCACATGGACGACGCAGTCCTGGTGCTATCGATTCGTCATCAGCGCGAAGCAGGCTATTTGCCAGGGCAACTAATTTAGTCCCTTATGGTCCCTTAACCCCTACGCGGCCTCCCGCCGCGCCTGCAGCAAGGCCAGCACCGCCATCTCCTCCACCTTCAGCGCATGCGGGTCGTCCGCCGCCTTGACCGACTTCATCAACTGGTCCCAGGTCTCGTGCATCACTCCCTGCAGGTAGCAGTCCAGCACCGCCGGATGCACATAGCACTTGCGGCAGACGGCCGGCGTATTGCCGAGCCGCTGCGCGACATTGGCGATGGCCTGGACGATATTCTTCTTCGCCTCGGTCTCTGACGTAGAGGCTTGCAGCGCCTGCAGTTCGAGCGCGGCGAGCAGGGTGCCGGACCAGGTGCGGAAGTCCTTCGCGGTATAGTCCTCGCCGGTCAGCGTGCGCAGGTAGTCGTTGACATCCGACGAGTCGATGCTGCGGCGTTCGCCATCGTCGTCGATGTACTGGAACAGTTCCTGGCCGGGCAGCTCGCGGATGCGCTTGACGATGCGCGCCAGCTTGGGGTCGCGCAGCCGTATCGTGTGCATCACGCCGCTTTTGCCGCGGAAGTGGAACTCGATCTCGCGGCCGCTGACCTCGACATGCCGGTTGCGCAGCGTGGTCAGTCCAAAGGATTTATTGGTCCGCGCATATTCCTCGTTGCCGATGCGGATCATGGTTTCCTGCAGCAGCGCCACCACGGTCGCCAGCACCTTTTCACGCGGCAGGCCGGGCAGGGCCAGCGCCTCGTTGACCTGCTGCCGGATGCGCGGCAGCGCGCTGCCGAAGCTCAGCATGCGCTCGTACTTGGACTCGTCGCGGACGCTGCGCCATTGCGCGTGGTAGCGGTACTGCTTGCGCTTTTTCACGTCGCGCCCGGTGGCCTGGATATGGCCGTTGGCATGGGGGCAGATCCAGACATCGGTCCAGGCCGGCGGAATCGCCAGTGAACGGATGCGCTTGAGCTCATCCTCGTCGCGCACCGGCTTGCCGTCGGGTGCAAGGTAGCGAAAGCCGGTCGCGGTCTTCTTGCGCGTAATGCCGGGCTTGCTGTCGTCGACGTAGCGCAGGCCGACCTTTCTGGCGACCGCCGGCGCATCGTCGGAGGCAGTGGGGAGGCGGAGGGCTTTGGCTGGCATCGTTTTTTTTTGCTGGAAAAGAGTCTTTCCTGTTTAGCACAGTCACTTTCATACGGGCTGCAGGACAGGTGCTGGCATGGACTCTGAGCAATACCGCGGTGCAGCAAAGTCAGGGAATGGCCGGGCTTCCGAAACATCCGAAAGGTCTCACGGAGAAAATACTCGCCGGTTGCCGTCACAATCAGCAGACTAAAGGCCGATCCAGGCACTACCCCATCACCACCGGCCCGCCTTTTTCCACGCCCTTCCGGTAAGCCGGCAACGCTACCATCCGGTCCCGGTACGCCTTCAGGTGCGGGTACGACGCCGCATTCTCCGCACGCGACATCGCCGCCTCCACCGAGAAGCTCATCTGGAAGTCCGCCACGCTGATCTGGTCGCCGGAAAACCATGCGTGGCTGGCAAGGTGCCTGTCCATGAATTCGAGCGCAGTCGCGAGGTTAGGGTCGAGCAGCTTGCCCTGGACCTGCTTGCTGATGCCGCGCGCGACCGGGCGCACGAAGAAGGGCATCGGCTGCGTCGGGATGGCCTTGAACACCAGCTTCATCACCAGCCACGGCATTAGCGAGCCTTCCGCGTAATGCATCCAGAAGCGGCACTGCCTGTGCTCCGGCGTGCCGGGCCGCGGCATCAGCGTGGCGCCGGCCTGCGCACCATAGGTCTCGGCCAGGTATTCGAGGATGGCGCCGGATTCCGCCACCGTGATGCCGCCGTCGGTGATTACCGGCGACTTGCCCAGCGGATGGACGGCTTTCAGCTCGGGCGGCGCCAGCCGGGTCTTCGGGTCGCGCCGGTAACGCACGATCTCGTAGGGCAAGCCGAGTTCTTCGAGCAGCCAGAGCACGCGCTGCGAGCGGGAGGTTTCGAGGTGGTGTACGGTTATCATGCCGGCAAGTATAGGGGGAAGACGGCGCAGTGCGGCGACAATGCGCCGGTCGATTGCGCAGGATCTGCGGCTGCCTGATCGGCTGTTTATACTGCGGACTTGACCCGCATTCCATGGAGCCCCGACATGCCCGGCACGATAGCGCAACGACTGCACATTGATTATCCGATCCTGCTCGCGCCGATGGCTGGCGAGGCGGCAAAGGCGCCGCTGGTGGCGGCGGTCAGCAATGCCGGCGGGCTGGGCATGCTGGGGGCCGGCTACATGTCGCCGGACAAGCTGCTCGCCACCATTGCCGAGATCCGCACGCTGACCAGCCGGCCTTTCGGCGTCAACCTGTTCGTGATGGAGCCGGCGCCGCGCGAGCGCAGCGGCGTCGAGGCGATGGCGCAGGCGCTGGCGGCTTATCACGCCGAACTCGGCATCGGCGCGCCGGCGCTGCCGGCCAGCCTGGAGGAAAATTACCACCAGCAGATGGACGCGGTGCTGGCGGCCGGCGTGCCGGTGTTCAGCTTCACCTTCGGCGTGCCGACGGCGCAGCAGATGGACGCATTGAAGGCGGGCGGCGCCTGCGTGATGGGCACCGCCACCACGGTCGACGAAGCTCTCGAGCTAGAACGCCGCGGCGTCGACATGGTGGTGGCGCAGGGCGCCGAAGCGGGCGGCCATCGCGGCACCTTTCTCGGCGCTGCATTCGAGGACGCGATGATCGGCACGATGGCGCTGGTGCCGCAGGTGGTCGACGCGGTGCGCCTGCCCGTCGTGGCTGCCGGCGGCATTGCCGACCGCCGCGGCGTGCGCGCGGCGCGGGCACTGGGCGCGTCGGCCGTGTCGGTCGGCACAGCCTTCCTCGCCACGATAGAGTCCGCGGTGTCGGACGCGTACAAGCTGGCGCTGACCGGGCCCGGCGGCCGCGTCACCGGCGTCACCCGGGTGTTTTCCGGGCGCCCTGCGCGCGGCGTGCGCAACCGCTATATGGACGAGATGCAGGCGTTCGAAGCCGGCGCACCGGCGTACCCGGTCACCAATGCGCTGACCCGCGACATGCGCCAGGCATCCAGCCGCCAGGGTCGGGCCGAGTTCCTGTCGCTGTGGGCCGGGCAGGCCGCGCCGCTGGCCCGCAACTGGAGCGTGGCGCAGCTGATGGAAGAGCTGCGCGAGGGACTGGGGCAGTCCGACCTGGCCTGATGTTCCGGCCGCCGGCGCAGTGCGGCGCAATCGGCTAGACTTGATCGCCAGCAGAAGGGAGCAACGCCATGGAACACAGCCAGCCCCCGCAGCGCGTCGTTGCGCTGCACCCCGGTCCCGAAGTCGACACCATGCAGGGACTGCCGTATTTCACCGGCATCTCCGCCGCCACCGCCGGCGCCCGCGGCCTGGCGATGCACCTGGTGGTGATCCCGCCGGGCGGCGCCGCCCGGCCGCATGTGCACCAGGGCTACGAGACCGGCATCTACGTGCTGCAGGGGCGGGTCGAAACCCGCTATGGCGCGCAGCTGGAACAGGCGGTGGTGAGCGCGGCCGGCGACTTCCTGTTCATACCGCCGGGGGTGCCGCACGAGGCGCGCAACCTGAGCCAGACCGAGGCGGCGCGCGCGGTCGTGGCGCGCAACGACCCCGACGAACGCGAAAAGGTTCTGCCCTACGAACTTCATCAACCACAGCAAGGAGCACACCCATGAAAACCCTCGCCGCCGCACTGCTGCTGGTCGCGCCGCTCGCGCTGGCCCACCACGGCTGGAGCGAGTACGACGACAGCAAGCCGCTGGAACTCAAGGGCGTCATCCGCTCGGCGGGCTATGACAATCCGCATGGCACCGTGAAGCTGGAAGCGGGCGGGAAGACCTGGAACGTGGTGCTGGCGCCGCCAGGGCGCATGGCGAATCGCGGGCTGGAGCAGAAGGCGCTGGCGCCGGGCGTCGACGCCATCGTCAACGGTTATCCGAACCGCAGCAAGCCGGACGAACTGCGTGCCGAGCGCATCACCATCGGCGGCAAGACCACGGAATTGCGTTGAACCCGGCGGTCGCGCCGTTCCTGCTCGATGGCGGCGCGCTGGGCCAGCTGATGCGCAGCGGGCGCTGGCTGTATCCGGCCGTGGAGATCGTCCACATTGTTGGCTTCGTGCTGCTGGTGGGGTCGGTGCTGATGTTCGACCTGCGGCTGCTGGGCCTGAACCGCCAGTTGCCGCTGACCCAGCTGGCGCGTCACCTGCTGCGCTGGTCGGTGGCCAGCCTGGCGCTGGTGGTGCCGGCGGGACTGCTGATGTTTTCCGCGCATCCGCAGGACTTCATCGGCAACCGGGTGTTCCTGCTCAAGATGACGCTGATCATGACGGCGGGCCTGAACGCGGCAATCTTTCATACCGGGGTCTGGCAGCGCGTGGCCGCGTGGGACAGTGGGCTGGCGGCGCCGGCGTCGGCAAAGGCGCATGCGGTGCTGTCGATGGTGTTGTGGGTGGGCGTTATCGCGTGTGGGAGGCTGCTGGCCTACGTGTAGAGCATTTTCATGCTGGATTGCGCCAGGTGCGCCACTTCCGCGCAGCGACAGTTGCCGTTCCGCGCAGCGACAGTTGCCGTTGCTCTTGATGTTCCGCGTAGCGACAGTTGCCGTTGCAGTTGCTTTTGACGCTGCCTTTGACGTGGGTCCCCGTTGATGACGCCACGTCGCTG
>CAUQYP010000202.1:0-8478 GCA_963522035.1 uncultured Noviherbaspirillum sp.
GGCGACGCGTCGCCGTCTAACGGGGATCCAGGTCAAAGGCAGCGTCAAAAGCAACTGCAACTGCAACTGTCGCTGCGCGCAGCAATCAATATCGCTGGCCGCTTGGGCATGGCGGCACGAAACTGCTCTAAGCTTCGTTACCCGGCGCCGCCCTGACCCGCTCAACGGCGCGCTCGCGCCAGCCGTCCGGCACGATGAAGCCGCGGTCCACTTCCAGCGCCTGGGCCCCAGCCACGCGCAACAGCGCCACCATCACCGGCATGCTGTCGGTCTCGAAGTAGGCGTTCAGGCTGCGTTCCAGTTCGCCGCGGTCCAGCGTCCCGGCTGCCGGCAGCAGCGCCGGCGCCAGCCACGACAGCCTCGGCAGCACGGCATAGCGCGGCGCGTCCCCCAGCCCGGACAGGCTGCACCAGAAGCCCCGGCAGTGGGCTGGACACACCCCCAGGCCCGGCAGCAGCGGATAGTCGCCGTCCGGATAGAACAGCCATCCCTTGACCAGCGCTTCGGCTGCGGCCACCGGTTGCGGCAGCAACGGCTGCGCGGCCGGATGGGAGGACAGCGCAAGCTGGCGGCTGAAGATCTTCTGCATCTTGGCGCCCAGGCTATCGGCCAGGTTGGGGCCGACGAAATAATCCGCGTGCTGCGCGGCGCCGGTGCCGGTGCCGCCCGGCTCGAGCAGGTAGAACTTGGTTGCGAACTCCCAGTGCAGCAGCGCATTGCCGCGCCATACCAGGAAATCGAATTCGCCTATGGTCTGCTTGCCGGAAGCGCGGACCTGCACATTGTGCGCGGCCAGCACGCCCAGGTGCTGCAGGTAGAAGGTCATCAGCTTCTCGGCATAGCGGCCGAGCCGGCCGAAGGGCTGGAAGGCCAGGTGGGCATGCAATGCCGCCGGCGCGCGGTCGATGTCATGCAGCCAGCCGCGCGCGGCGTCGCCGGCGCCGCTGTCGAGGCGGGCGATGCGGCCCTGCCATTGCGGCGCTGCGTTGTCGAGCAGGCCGGGGGCGTCGATCAGCCAGGCCAGTGCCCGGACGTGCGGGTCGGTCAGCTGCTGCCAGCGCTGGTGGAACCCTTCCTGGAACGTCGGCACGTCGTCAGCGCTTGCCGGCGTACGCATGCATCGCCAGGCAAAGGTCGGCCCAGGACTTGCTCTTCTCGGTCAGGCGACGCAGCAGGTAGGCCGGATGATAGGTCACCACCAGCGGCAAGCCCTGGTACTCGAAGACCTGGCCCCGCAGCTTGCCGACCGGGCTGTCGACCGGCAGCCCGAGCAATGAAATCGCCGCAGTCTTGCCCAGGGCGACCAGGATGGCTGGCTGGATCAGCTCGATCTGGCGCTGCAGGTAAGGCATGCAGGCGGCGGCTTCGTCCGGCGCAGGCGCGCGGTCGCGGCCGTCGTCATCGGTCGGCCGGCACTTGACGACGTTGGCGATGAAGGCATTCTCGGTGCGCGAGAGCCCCATCGCCAGCAGCATATTGTCGAGCAGCTTGCCGGCGGGGCCGACGAAAGGCAGGCCCTGCAGGTCTTCGTTGCGGCCCGGGCCTTCACCGATGAACAGCCACTTGGCCTTGCGGTCGCCGACGCCGAAAACGGTTTTCGTCCGGCCCTCGCACAGCCGGCATTTGACGCAGCCGGCAACGGCGGTCTCCAGCGCCGCCCAGTCCATCTGCGCGACTTCGGCGGCCGGCGGCGCAGCAGGCGGCGCCTCGAGCGCGATGGTGGACTGGTCGGCTGCCACGGGCGCTGCTGCCACCGGTGCGGCTGCCACCGCGGCATCGGACTGCGCGCGGCTGGTCCAGACCGGACCCAGGCCCATTTCCTCGATGACCTGCTGGCGCCAGCCGCCGCGCCCGGTCACAGCGACACCTTCATCACGATCGCGTTCTCGCGGGTATTGTCCGGCGCCGGATAATAATTGCGCCGAACCCCGATCCGGGTATAGCCGTAGCGCTCGTAGATGGCGAGCGCACGATGATTCGACGGCCGCACCTCGAGCATGATGGAGCGCATCGCCTTCTTGCGCGCGCATTCGCTTGCATGTTCGAGCAGCGCCAGGCCATAGCCGCGGCCATGCACGGCCGGGTCGACGGTAATGTTGAGCAGGTGCGCCTCGTCCAGCGCCATCATCATCAGGAAATAACCGACGATGTCGCGGGCGTCGTCCCGGGCCACCCGGCACAGGTAGCCGCTGCGTATGGAGTCGAGGAAGTTGCCGCCGGTCCAGGGAAAGGGATAGGCCGCCTGCTCGATGCGCAGCACCGAAGGCACATCGTCTTCGCGCATGTGGGAAAACCCCACGGCGCCAGTTTTCAGGCGTGCGTTCATGCCGCTTTCCCCGCCATGCGTTCGGCCGTGGTCAGCGCGACCTTGTTGCGAAGGTAAACCGGCTGTGCGGCCGACGCGTGCAGGGTCTCGCCGCGAGCCACCGCCAGCCGGGACAGCATGGCCACCTGGGCCGCATGGGGCATGATGCCAGGCTGCGCCCCTTCCAGAAAGTCGCTACCGGCGAACGCGTCGGCATAGGCAGACAGGCCATTGCCGCAGGCCAGGACGCGGCCTTCGGCCGCGACGTCGGCAGGACGGGAGAGCCGCGGCGCGACGACCTGCTGCCAGCCGCCTGCGCCATAATGAAATTGCGCCCAATACACTTCGCCCATCCTGGCGTCCAGCACGCACAGCACGTCGGCAGCGCCGGTTTGCTCGCGGCAGGCCTCGGCCATCGCGTCCAGCGTGCCGATCGGGGTCACCGGCAACCCGGCGCCGAAAGCCATGCCCTGCACTACGCCGCAGGCCGTGCGCACGCCGGTGAAGGAACCCGGGCCGGCGCCGAAGGCGATGGCGTCGCAGTCGCCGAGCCGGATGCCGGCTTCGGCCAGCAGGACCTGCACCATCGGAAGCAGGCTCTGCGAGTGCGTCTGCACCGAGGCCGCAGCCCGCACCAGCAGTCGGTCGTTTATCAGCAGCGCGACCGAGGCCAGTTCGGTAGAAGTTTCAACGGCTAGTATCGTGGACATGGCGGTATTTTACCGTGCCGAACGCGAATGGGCAGGCGCTACGGGGGCGTGATTACCTACGGTAAAATAGCGCCGATGAGCAGCCTTACCCTCCAGCATGACAACCGCGCCGAACTGTTGAGCGCCCTCGCCGGCGACGTCTGGGTCGTCGCCTGCCTCTGCGCCGCCTGGTGCGATGTCTGCCGCCAGTTCCGTCCCGCTTTCGACGCGCTGGCCGCGCGCCATCCGGCGCACCGCTTTGTCTGGGTCGACATCGAGGACGAAGCGGACATCGTCGGCGACTTCGACGTCGAGGACTTTCCCACCCTGCTGATACAACGCGGCGACACCGTGGTCTTTTTCGGCACGGTGCTGCCGGACGCCGGCCAGGCGCTGCGTTTGCTGCAGGCGCAACTGGACCGGTCCGACGCAGAAATCAGGGCACACGCCCTGTCTTCGCCGCAACGGCGCGGCTGGCAGGAAACGTATAACCTGCGTGCAAGACTGGCGGAGGCGCTCGGCCAATAACAGCAGGTCGCATTGCCTTGACAACTGTATATTCATACAGTAAATTTGCTGGCAATCCAGCAACCAGGTCAGGCATGCGCATACTTTTTCTCGAATTCGACGGCGTGCTTCATCCGGCCAGCGCAACGTCTCGCATCAGTCCGTACGGTTCATTGAAAACCAGTGCGCAGCGTGCATGGCTGTTTCGCTGGGCCTGGATACTCGACGACATGCTGGTCCGGCACCCGGATGTCGGTATCGTCGTCCACTCGCACTGGAAGGGCATGGCGGCGCAGGCACAACTGCAGGGCTTGCTGGGACCGGTCGGGCGGCGCATGGTAGGCGTGACGCCGGGCCTGGAACGCTGGCAAGGCATTGCCGCCACCGCAGAAATCAATCATCTCCGCAATTATCGTATCCTCGACTCCCGTCCCGCCGCCTACCCTCCCCGGCTGGCCGAGCTGATTGCCTGCGACCCGGAGGCTGGCCTGCGCGAGTTCAGCGTGCTGCGCCAGTTGCAGCTGTGGCTCAAGACGCCGCAATAGATTTTTCAACGGCCGAAAAAAAAACGCTGCCCGAATCGGCAGCGCTTTTCATTCCAGCACGTGAACGCGCTGGTTTCGATCAGTTCTGGTATTCGCAATATTTGACGACGCCGAAGATCGGGTCGCCGAAATTGGCGTTGGTGCAGGCGATCGCCCCGGTGGCCGACTTGCTTGCATAGACGCCGTTGGCGCCGTAGCGGACCGCGTGGGTACCGGTGAAGCTGCAGGTGCCGCCTTCGCCGCTGCAACGGGTCCAGACCGGTGCTGTCACTACCGGTGCTGGTACTACCGGGGCAGTGACTACCGGCGCGGTCGGCGCAGGCGCATTGACGACTGGTGCGCTCGGGGTGCTGGTCGTTTCAGCATAACTGCAGTTCTTGACCACGCCAAAGACCGGATCGCCGAAGACGGCGTTGCTGCAGGCGATCGAACCGGATGCCGACTTGTAGCCGTAGCTGCCGTTGGCGCCGTAACGGACCTGGCGCGTGCCGCTGAAGGAACACGTACCGTTTTCACCTGCGCAGTTCACCCATGTGGTAGTCGTAGTCGTAGTCGGTGCTGGTGCTGGTGCTGGCGCTGGGGCCGGCGCAGGCGTCGGAGCCGGAGTCGACGTCACGCTACCCGCTGCCTCATAGGCGCCGATGTCGATTGCGCCAACCGTCGTGCGCGTCGCGCTGCCGGCTACATGCGCATACTGCGATGTCGCGAGAAGCGACAGGCCGCTTGCGCTGGAACCGGGCGCCGATCCGGCATTGATCACTGGCGAGCCGCCAGCGGGGCGCAGGTCGAAACCGGCGCGGTCGACGAACGACGGCGACAGCGTGCGATGATTGGTGCGGTCAGTCGCATTGCCCTGGGTGTTCACGGTGCCGGTGCCGACGAACAGGTTGTTCTGCATGAGCACCGGCACCGTGACGCTGCTGCCGGTAAAGATGAAGGTGCCGCGCGAGCTGTCGTCGTTGATGAAGGTATTGTTGACCACATACAGGTCCTTGCCGGTATTGCTCGCGCCTTCCACGCCGTACGACAGCATGCCCGGGTTGCTGTTGCCCGCAGGCTGCTGGATCACGTTGCCGATGAGGTAGCTGGTGCCGGCGTTCGGCAGGTCGATTTCATAGCTGGGCTGGTGTACCGAGCTCGAGAAGCGGCTGTAGACGATGGTGTTGGTATTGGCGCGCGACTTCAGGTTGTGGCCGACCTTGGCGTCATGCGAATAGCTGTTGCGGAAGACCAGGCTGTTGACATGCCCGATGTAGAGATTGTGGCTGTAGCCGTCGCCGTAGCCGTTGCTGGCAAACTCCGTGTTCTCGATGACGATGTTGCTGACGCCGTCGTTATTGGTCAGGATGCCGTTCTCATTGTCATGCAGGTAGCTGCCGCGCAGCGTCAGGTCGCGGCCGTCGAGGCGGATGGCTGCGCCGTTCCGGTCGGGCACCTTCGCGCCGAACATTTCCACGTTCTCGATCACGGTGCCGACGCCGCTGACGACCCAGATACCCTTGCCCATCGCATACGCGCCGTTGGCGTTGATCTTCGGGCGGCCATTGACGCCGCGGATCGTCAGGTTGCTGGGGTAGATGCCGCAAACGTCGCCGTTATAGGCGCCGCTGGCATCGATTTCAACGATATCGCCGTTCTTGGCCGCGGCGAAGGCGCGGCACGGCGTGGTGTAGGTCTTGCCCGGACCCACCGACAGCGTGGCTGCGGAAGCCAGGCCGGAAAGCATCAGGGCAGTAAGGGCCGCAGCGGACAGCGTGGAGCGTCGGCAAGGCAGCGAGCGTGCGAAGGAGGACATGGAATTCTTTCTCTGTGGTGTATGCAATAAGGTTTCTCTGCGTCAACTAGCCTAATATTGACACAGAGAAACACCACAAAGTTCATTCCGTACGGAAATTAATTCCGTTCTGTCGTAAAAATCCTCACAAAAAATGTCTGGGTTTTAAGATACTTTCAGTAATGGCAAGCCGGCCTGACAACTTATTGCCGGATTGCCAGCGCTGTCAGACAAGGTCAGGGCTGGAGCGGTTGCCCGCCCGTCGCCGGTTGGCCTGCATTCACCGCCGGCCCGGCCGGTCCGGGCATTTCCTTGTCGCTCGGCGGCACGTCGCTGGCTTCCACTTTAGCCGGCGGCGGCGTTTCCTTCGGCGCCGCGCCAACGATTTCATTGTGCCGAAGCGCCTCGTTGATCTCTGCGGTCATGTCGCTCTTCACCTCCATCCAGGTGTCGAGCGCATCGGTCCAGACCCGCAGCTCGAACTCGAGCTGGTCGATGCCGCGCCGCACGAACAGCACTTCCGGCGCGGGCGCCTGCAGCACATGCTTGTTGCGGCGGGCAACGCCCAGCACCAGCTCGCGGGCGCGGGCAACGTCGGCGTCGAGCTTGAGCAGCACCGTGACGCTGATCTGGCGCCGGCCGTTGGACAAGGTCCAGTTGATGACCTTGTCGGAGATGAGCTTGCCGTTCGGGATGATCACTTCCGCGCCGGACGTGCTCTGGATGACGCTGGCGCGTATGCCGATGCGCTGCACGCGGCCGGTCTGGCCATCGATCTCGATGGTGTCGCCGACCTTGATGGGCCGTTCGAACAGCACGATCAGCCCCGAGATGAAGTTATTGACGATATTCTGCAGGCCAAAGCCGATGCCCACGCTGAATGCGCCGGCAAGGATGGTGAACTTGGTCATGTCCACGCCCATCGCCCCCAGCGCGATGACGAATCCCGACAGCAGCACCAGGTAATGCACCACGCGGTTGATCGCATACGGCAAGCCGCGCTCCAGGTGCAGGTTGGGAAAGATCTCTTCCTCCAGCACGAAGCGCGCGAGGCGCGACAGCAGGAAGGTGAACCAGACCGTGAGCAAGAAGGTAATGACATTGCCCACCGAGGTTTCCAGCGAACCCAGCGGCAGCATGGCGGACCATAGCGACTGCAGGCCGGCATACAGCGGCGGCAGCAGGCCGAGTGCACGCAGCGTCAGGCTGAGCCAGACCAGGAAGCCAACCCATTTCAGGAAGCGGTTGAAGCGGCTGGTCAGGAGCGGCGTATGGCGCCGCGTCATGCCCAGGAAGGACAGCGGCGGCACGCACAGCAGCGCATGCAGCAAGCCTTCGCCGACCCGGGTCAGCGCATAGGTGACGACAGCGCTGAACGCACTGAAGAATGCCGTGGTCGCCAGCATGTCGGCGAGCCGCACATAACCGGCCAGGTTGGCGGCCAGCGCCAGCGCGAACACGACAAGCCCGGGCCATGCGCCCAGCCGCACGGCGCGCCAGGCTGCGGTGGCGGTCCAGGGCGGCCCATCCTTCGTCCGGCGCGACTGGACCAGGGTCAGGGCCAGCGCGACCAGGAACAGCACGGTTTCCGCCAGCAGCACCCAGCGCCAGATCACCGGCATCGGCGTCAGGATGCCGCGCAGCTTGTCGATGACATAGAACCCGATCACCGCATACAGCACCGGGTAAAGGTGGCGCTCGATCACGCGCCGGGAAAACAGCAGCGTCGGTATCGCGCTGAAGACGCCGCCGGCAATCCAGAACATGCGCGGCGCGCGCGGATAGAACCAGGCGGCCAATAGCAGGCTGAGCAACAGCGCGCTGACCACCGGCATTTCAAAGATCTTCCCGGTGCGCCGCAGGTTGCCGTCGGTCTGGCTCAACACCCTCACCTTGCTGCGGATCAGGTAAAGCAGGCCGGCCAGCAAGGCCAGCACCGCCGCGTGGATGCCGAAGCGCCGCCCGTTTTCCCTGGCGTACTGCACCAGCGCCGCGGCTTCCCCGACGCCGCCAGGGCCGGCGTCCGGCAGTTCGCGCGCTTCGCCCGCCAGCGGATTGGTTTGCCAGATCGGCGGGCTGTCGGCATAGAACAGGCGTGTCGCCGCCCGTTCGCTGGCATCGGCCAGCGCCTGGGTCGCCTGCCCTGCGCGGGCGCCCACCTCGGCCGACTGGCCTTGCAGGGCCAGCACGCGGGCGCGCCGTTCGAGGACGGTCTTCCTGACCCTGGCAACCTCGTTGGCGACTTCGCGTACCCTGCCCAGCACCGCCTGCGGCGCAGCGCCCGTGACTGCCGCATCGCGCGTGGCGCTCCAGGTGGCGTCGAGCTTGTCGAGTTCGGCCAGGTCCCGGTCCAGCTGGGAAGCCGCCTTGGTCAGGTCGCGGGTAATGTCCGCGGACCGGTTTTCGAGGTAGCGCCATTCGGCTTCCAGGCTGCGTATGGTTTCCAGCGGCGTGTTGTGCGTCAGCAGCCGCCGCATCTCCACCGTGCGCACGCCCATGTCGCGCGCCAGCACCGGCAGTTCGTCGCCGGCCGTGTCCAGCGCGTCGAGGTTGCGGCTGCGGGTTTCGAAGCGGCGCACCAGCGCGCTGGCCGTCTCGGCTTCCACCGCCACGTCGGCCAGCGCAATCGGCAACGGGGCTGCGGGGGCTGCCGGCGCT
>CAUQYP010000203.1:0-8429 GCA_963522035.1 uncultured Noviherbaspirillum sp.
GGCCAGCACCGCGTCCAGCGGTCCCGGCGCGGCGGGCAGGCGCAGCAGGTCGACGGCGCGCGGCACATGCAGCGGCGTGATGTCGACCGCGCGTTCGCCGTCGAGGTCGAAGCGCAGCACCTGGTGCTTGTACGGGATCTCGGAAAACGACATCGGCAGCGGGCTGCCGCTGTAGCGCAGGTGCGGCTGCTTTCCGACCACCTGGGCCAGGTGCAGGTGGCCCAGCGCCGCATACGCCACTTCGGGGCCGAACATGGCCGCCGACAGCGCTTCGCTGCCGCCGATGATGACGCGCCGCTCGGAGTCGGCCGACTGCGCGCCGCCGGTCATGTGGCAGTGGCCGAGCGCGACGATGGCCTGGCCCGGGCTGCGTCTTGCGAGCGCCAGGTCGAGCGCCTGCCGGTACAGCAGCGCGATGCCTTCGGCATAAGGGTCCGCCACGCCGTCGATGCGGGGCACATCGCCCGGGCGCAGGAAGGGCACGGCCAGGCACCAGGCCGCGACGTCGCCGTCGCGGTTCCTGAGCGGCAGCACCAGGCGTTCCAGCGCAATGGCGCCGGCCTCGTCGCGCAGCACGTTGCCGACCAGGCTGACGCCATGGTCCTCGAGCAGCGGGCCGGGCGCTTCCAGCCGTCCGGCCGAGTCGTGGTTGCCGGCGATGATCATGATATTGAGATGCGGCACGGCGGATTTGGCCTGGCGCAGGAAGCGGTACAGCTGCTTCTGCGACGCCGCCGACGGGTTGGCGTTGTCGTAGACGTCGCCGGCGATGAGCAGCGCGTCGATGCGCTCGTCGACCAGCGTCTGCAGCAGCCAGTCGAGGAAGCACTGGTGTTCGTAGACCCGTTCGAAGCTGTGCAGTGTCTGGCCGAGGTGCCAGTCCGATGTGTGCAGAAAACGCATTGCGAGGAATTCCCGATGTTGCTGTTGGAGCCGATGTCGCGGGCGGTGCGGCACGGCAGCCGCCGTGTGCCGCCCGCGCCGTCGTCATTGTAATGGCCGGCGCGGCAGGGCAGGCGGCTTCAGTCCGGGCCGCCGGTCGGCAGCTTGCGCGCCAGCCGGCGTTTTTCCAGCCGCTCGATGACCTGGTTGGCCAGGAACTGCAGCATCTCGATCTGCCCGCGCTGCAGCGTGCGCGGCACGCGGTCGATCACGCACAGCGTGCCCAGCGCATGGCCGGAGGCTGTCACCAGCGGCGCGCCCGCATAGAAGCGGATGTTCGGGTCGCCGGTCACCAGCGGGTTGTCGGCGAAGCGCACATCCTGCGTGGCGTCGCTGACCACCATCAGGTGCTGCGGCGCCTCGATTGCATGCGCGCAGAACGCATGTTCCCGCGGCGTTTCGCGGGCCTGGAGGCCGACGCGGGACTTGAACCACTGGCGGTCCTTGTCGACCAGGGAAATCAGCGCGATCGGCGTCTCGCAGAATTGCGCCGCCAGCCGGGTCAGCTCGTCGTAGGCTTCCTCTTCGTCGCTGTCCAGTATGCCCAGGCCGGCGAGCTTCACCTGCCGCGCAAGCTCGCGCTCGCCGGCGGCGCCGTCCGCGTCGCCTGCGTCCTCGTGCAAGGGCATGGCGCGCGCGCGTGCAATCGTCTCGCCCAGCGTGCGGGCCAGGTCTTCCAGCGCATAGGGCTTGGGAAGCAGCGTGAAGCCATGGTCGGGATTCTTGGCCAGCACATAGCTGTAGCCGCTCGACAGCACCACGGGCAGCGCCGGGTAGCGCCGCTGCACTTCATTGCCGAGATCGATGCCGCTCATGCCGGACATGACGACGTCGGAGAACACGGCGGCAAACCGCCCGGGATTGCCGTCCAGCTGCGCCAGCGCCGCCTCGCCGCTCGTCGCCAGCACCGTGGCATAGCCCAGTTCCTCCAGCGTCTGTTCGACCGACACGGCGACGTCCGGGTTGTCTTCCACCACCAGGATGCAGTCGCCCTGGCCACGCACGATGTGCGCGTCGGCGGCCGGCGCATCGCCCTGCTCGCCGGGCCGCATGGAACGCGGCAGGTAGAGCGTGAAGGTGGTGCCCGTGCCCACGGTGCTGTCGACCAGTATCTCGCCGCCGGACTGCTTGGCGAAGCCGAATACCTGCGACAGGCCGAGGCCGGTGCCCTGTCCCGAGCCCTTGGTCGTGAAGAAGGGCTCGAAGATCTGCGCCAGGTGCTGCGCCGGAATGCCCACGCCGGTGTCGGTGACCGACACCGCCACCAACTGGCCGGCGACCGGTGCGGCAGACCGGTCCGGGGGCAGGCCGGAAACGCAACTGACCGAGATGGTGAGCGTGCCGCTGCCGTCCATCGCGTCGCGCGCATTCACCGCCAGGTTGACGATGGCGGTGTCGAACTGGCTGGGGTCGGCGTAGACGAAGCAGTCGTGCCCGGGCAGGCGGATGTCGCGCCGGATGCGCACGCCGGTCAGGCTGCCGACCATCTCGCTGACCATCTCGATGTTGTGCCTGACGTCGAACACCACCGGCTGCAAGGCCTGGCGGCGGGCGAAGGCAAGTAGCTGCGCGGTGAGCTTGGTGGCGCGGGTCACCGCGTCGGAGATCGCGTCCATGGTGCGGCGGCGCCGTTCGTCGCTGAGCTGCACCAGGCGCATCAGGTCGATCGAGCTGCGCATGACGGCCAGCACGTTGTTGAAGTCGTGCGCGACGCCGCCGGTGAGCTGGCCGATGGCTTCGAGCTTCTGCGATTGCCGCAGCGCGTTCTCGGTGGCGCGTTCGCGGGTGATGTCGCGCGCCACCGCATGGATCCTGCCGGCGTCCGGCACCGCGGTCCAGCTGAGCAGCCGGTACCCGCCGTCCCTGGCCAGGTAGCGGTTCTCGAACGCGAGCGTGGTTACGCCCGCGCCCAGCTTCTGCACTTCCGCCGCGGTCGCGGCCAGGTCGTCGGGATGCAGGAAATCGCTCAGCGTCTTGCCGACCATCTGCTGCGCGGTCCAGCCCAGGTGGCGGGTCGTGGCCGGGTTGACGGCGGAAATCCGGCCCTCGTAGTCGCATACCAGCATCAGCTCCTGCGACAGGCTCCAGATGCGGTTCAGGTCGCGCGTGTTCTGCGTCTCCAGCAACTTGCGTTCATGGATGTCGGACGCCGTGCCCAGCCATTGCCTGAGCATGTGCGACGCGCTCCGCAGCGGCAGCGCCCGGACCAGGTGCCAGCGGTATTCGCCGTCCCGGCGCCGCAGCCGGAACTCGGCTTCATACGGACTGCCGGACGCAATGCAGCGGGTCCATTGCCCGGTGGCGTCCACCACGTCGCCGGGATGCACGAGCGTGGTCCATATGGCGCCCTCGGGTCCCACCGGCACAGTGCCGCAGTAGTCGTTGAACTGCGTGTTGACCCAGTCGAGCCGGCCGTCGGGCGCTGCCGTCCATACCTGGTTCGGCAGGGCTTGCGCGAGAATGCGGAACTGTTCGGCGCTTTCCTGGAACGCCTGCTCGGCCGCCCGCCGCTCGGTCCGGTCGCGCAGCACCTTGACGAAGCCGACCGGCTCGCCCTGTTCATTGCGCAGCGGCGTCATTTCGCCGGAGGCCCAGAAGCGTTCGCCGGACTTGCGCATATGCCAGCGTTCGTCGTCGCCGGCGCCGGTGTCCAGCGCGCAGCGCATCTCGGTCTGCATGCGGCCGGCGGCACGGTCCTCGGGCGTGAAGAAACAGGCGCCGTCGCGGCCCAGTATTTCCTCTTCGGTCCAGCCCAGGATCCGGCGCGCGCCTTCATTCCATTGCGTGACCTTGCCTTCCGGGTCGAAGGCGACGATGGCGTAGTCGACCGCGCTGTCGAGGATCTGGCGGTTCCTGATGTCGGACGCGCGCTTGGCTGCGGCGGCCGCCTCGCGCTCCGTGACGTCGACGCCCTCGACGAAAATGCTGGTGACGACGCCCTCCGCGTCCTTGATCGGCTGGTAGACGAAGTCCACGTAGCGCTCGACCATGGGTCCGCCCGCAACGGCCTGCACCGCGTACCTGGCGCCGGCGGCGGAGTGGGCGACGCCGCTGCGGAAGGTGTCGTCCAGCACCGCCAGGTAACCCTGTTCCACCGCTTCCGGCAAGGCGTCGGCGACCGTCTTGCCGAGCACGTCGCGATGGCCGATCAGCTGCGCATAGCCGGGGTTGATGCGCTCGATCCGGTGCTCCGGCCCGCGCAGCACCGCCATGAAGGTGGGCGCCTGCTCGAACAGTTCGACGAACTGCTCGCGCTCCCGTTCGAGCTGCCGGGACACCAGCATCAGCTCGGTCTTCTCATGCACCAGCGCGAGCACGCCGACGATGGCCGTGTCGTCGAACACCGGGGAATAGTCGAGGTCGAACCAGCAGCGCTGCGACTGGCCGTTACGCTCCAGCACGAAGAACTGGTCGCGGTAGCTCAGCGACTCGCCTTCCGCGACCTTGCGTATCACCGCCATGTTGAAATCCGCGGCGTCGGGCCATACCTCCCGCACTGGCTGGCCCAGCGCCAGCGGGTGCTTGTCGCCCAACACTTTCGCGTAGCCGTCGTTGTAGACCAGTATGCCGTCCTCGCCCCACAGCAGCGCCATCGGCGTCGGGCAGCGAACCACCATGGTGATGGTGGTCTTCAGGTTGCGCTGCCAGGACGCGATCGGGCCGAGCGGACTGGTCGACCAGTCATGCGAAAGAACGGTCGAAGCGCTTGCGGAAGTCCCGAGGGCGTCGGCAAAGGACGCAAAGGTTGGACGGCTCATCGGATTCAATTTCATTGTGCAAAAGCTGTGACGACCTGCGTGCGCGTGTGCGTCGGTGCTGGAAAGTTATACGGCCAGGGTGATGGATCTGCGGCGCGTCCGGGATCGCAGGTCGCGGGGTAGTGGCTTCGAAGAAACGCGGCCATTTTATCGTGTAACGCGAAATGCGATGGACGCGCCTGTTTTTCAACGCCGGCAAGGCGCGCGATGCTGATCAATATCAGGTTCGCCGCGACTGGCCCTCCTATAGTCAGGAAGCAATTTGCAAGGAATGCCTGCCATGCGCGGGACGCATGCAAGAAACACAGGCCGATAGACCGTCAACCACGTTTGCATGAAACTTATTTTTATAACGGAGACAACATGAAGATGAACGCCCGCACGAGCCTGTCGGCAACGCTTGCCGCAGTGGCCACGGTGGCTACGGTGGCCGCACTGGCCATGGCTGCATCGCCGCATGCCGCCGCCCAGGACAACATGAAGAAGCTGGAAAACTTCCAGTCGACCGGCGCCAACCTGAACATGGAGACCATCCCGCAGACCGGCGCCAAGGCCGACGCGCTGCGCGCCAACCTGAAAAGCGTCAAGCTGCCGCCCGGATTCAGGATCGACCTGTACGCACTGGTGCCGGATGCGCGGCACATGGCTGTCGGCCCGTCCACCGGCATCGTCTTCGTCGGCACCCGCAAGACCCAGCTATGGGCCGTGACCGACCGCACCAAGACCCGCGTGGCCGACGAGGTCAAGCCGTTTTCGCCGTCGCTCAGCATGAAGGTGCCGAACGGCGTGTGCTTCTCGCCGGACGGCGTGCTGTACGTGGTCGAGCACAACCGCGTGCTGGCGTTCCCGGCTGCCGAGTTCTTCTACGAAGGCCCCGATGTCGCCGCCGCCACCGTGGTGCCGCAGGGCCAGCTGATCCCGGTGGAGGAGGAGAGCTTCAACCACGGCGCGCGCGCCTGCCGCATCGGACCCGACAACAAGCTCTACATCGCCATGGGCAACCCGTTCAACGTGCCGGCCAAGGAAAAGCTGGCGCTGTACGACAAGGTCGGGATGATGGGCATCCTGCGCATGGACCGCGACGGCAAGAACCGCGAAGTGTATGCGCGCGGCGTGCGCAACTCGGTCGGCGCGGACTTCAACCCGAAGGACAAGACGCTTTGGTTCACCGACAACCAGGTCGACGGCATGGGCGACGACACGCCGCCGGGCGAACTCAACCGCGCGACCAAGGCCGGCCAGCACTTCGGCTTTCCATGGTTCGGCGGCGGCAAGGTTCGCACGGTGGAATACAAGGCCGAGACGCCGCCGGCGGACGCCGTGTTCCCGCAGTCGGAAATGGCGGCCCATGCGGCCGACCTCGGCATGAGCTTCTACCGCGGCAGCATGTTCCCGGCCAAGTACCAGGGCGGCATCTTCAGCGCGCAGCACGGCTCCTGGAACCGCACCACGCCGGTCGGCGCCCGCGTCATGTTCACGTCGCTGAAGGCGGACGGCACCGCCGACAAGACCGAGGTGTTCGCCGACGGCTGGCTGACTCCGAACAAGGAATACCTCGGCCGCCCGGTCGACGTCGCCAACCTGCCGGACGGGTCGCTGCTGATATCGGACGACTATGCCGGGGCGATCTACCGGGTGTCGTACGCGGCGCAATAGGCTAGTCGGTTCAGGCAGGCGCATCGTCATAGTTTATTGCCTCATGGAAATAGTGTGACGTATAATGCGCCTGTCATTTCCTTTCCGGACCACGTATCACCCGTCGCGTCCGACCTTGCCATTCATCTTTATCCAACGCTGCCTGAACATGAAATTCAATCGTCTCAAGATCGGGAACCGTCTCGGTCTCGGTTTCGCCCTTATCCTGGTTTTCCTCATTGCCAGCACCGTCATCGGCATACTGCGCCTGCAGGCGCTGGCCGACGCCACCCATGCGATGATGGAACAGCCGCTGGCCAAGGAGCGCATGATCTCCGACTGGTACCGCTATGTGTATGCCGGCATCCGCCGCACCACCGCCATCGTCAAGAGCAGCGACCCGTCGCTCGGTGCCTTCTTCGCCGACGACGCCGCCAACACCGTGAAGCAGTCGCAGGACCTGAAGAAACGCATCGACGAGATGGTGTCGAGCGACGAGGAGCGGGCGCTGTTCGCCAGGCTGGCGAATGTCTCCAAGCTTTATCTCTCGACCCGCGCCGACATCACCAAAGCCAAGGAAGCCGGCAACCAGGAAGAAGCCAGCAAGCACTTCGAGCAGGGTTTCCTGCCGGTGTCGAAAGAATACGAGAGCATCGTCCAGCAACTGCTCGACCTGCAGCGCAAGAGCATCGACGCCAGCGCGCAGCAGGTAGACGACATTGCCGCAAACAGCCGCAAGCTGCTGGTTGCGCTGGCGGTCTTCGTGCTGGCGCTGAGCATGCTGTGCGCATGGCGGCTGACGGTCGGCATCACCCGCCCGATCGGCAAGGCTGCCGCCATGGCGCGCCGCATCGCCGACGGCGACCTGTCGCAGGACACCTCGATCGCCATCGACAGGACGAGTCGCGACGAGTCCGGCCAGCTGCTGCTGGCGCTGGCCGACATGAACGCCAACCTGCTGCGCATCGTCGCGCAGGTTCGCGCCGGCACCGAGACCATTGCCACCGCGTCCGGCGAGATCGCCGCGGGCAACCTGGACCTGTCGTCCCGCACCGAGCAGCAGGCCGGCTCGCTGGAAGAGACCGCGTCGTCGATGGAAGAACTGACCGCGACCGTCAAGCAGAACGCGGAGAACGCGCGCCAGGCCAACCAGCTGGCGATCAGCGCGGCCGACGTCGCCGTGCGCGGCGGCGCCGTGGTGTCGGAGGTGGTGGTGACGATGGCGTCGATCGATGCAGCGTCGCGCAAGATCGTCGACATCATCGGCGTCATCGACGGCATTGCATTCCAGACCAACATCCTGGCGCTGAACGCGGCCGTGGAAGCGGCGCGGGCAGGGGAAGAGGGCCGTGGCTTCGCGGTGGTGGCCAGCGAAGTGCGCAGCCTGGCGCAGCGCTCGGCTGCGGCGGCGAAGGAAATCAAGGACCTGATCGGCGACTCGGTGGACAAGGTCGGCGCCGGCAGCGCCCTGGTCAACCAGGCTGGCGAGACCATGAACGACGTCGTCACGAGCATCCGCCGCGTCACCGACATCATGGCGGAGATCAGCGCGGCCAGTCATGAACAGAGCGCCGGCATCGAGCAGGTCAACCACGCCATTGCGCAGATGGACCAGGTGACCCAGCAAAACGCCGCGCTGGTCGAGGTAGCCGCCGCCGCCGCCGATTCCATGAGCGCACAGTCGCGGCAGCTGACCCTGACCGTCAGCACGTTCAGGCTGGGGACGCAGGACCAGCCGGTCGCGGCGCCGGCCAGGCTGGAGCCGGTGCTGGCTGCTGCGCCGCGCCTGCCGGCGCCGCCGCGGCGGGCGGCTGGGGAGTGGGAAGCGTTCTGAGCCTGGGGGTGAAGGCTGTTTGCGGCGTTGCCGACCTTCGATAAGGCTTGCGGCCGCGCAGTACTTTCAATTGGGGTCAGACTCGATTTAATTGATTCAAATCGAGTCTGACCCCAATTGGAAGTAGGTCGGCTGCCGGGCCGAGACCGGGCTTGGTCGTTCGGCAGGATATAAGTATTGCTTCATCCGCCAGCCGGGCTTGGCTGCGAAGCCGCTTTTGACGTTGGCAACGGTTGCACAGCGCAAGACGCCATTGCAGC
>CAUQYP010000204.1:0-8398 GCA_963522035.1 uncultured Noviherbaspirillum sp.
GAAACTCGCTGCGCTCAGACAGCCGACGCTTCTTTATCCGTTTCAGTCCCTGGCGGCGCGTCGCCGTCTAACGGGGATCCACGTCAAAGGCAGCGTCAAAAGCAAAAGCAAAAGCAACTGTCGCTGCGCGGGCAACGGCAACGGCAACCGCAACTGTCGCTGCGCGGAACGGCAACGGCATGCGATTGCCATCGCTACGGCGACTGCCTACCCACCCAGCCCCGCGCCAGCCCCCCCATACCGAACCCGATCCAGCCACTCGATCAACGGTATCGTCGCCGGCAGCAACGGCGCCACCCCCACGCTCCCCTGCCACGAAAACGCCTGTCCCTCTAGGCTCTGCGGCTCGCCCCGCCACTCGCGGCTGATGTAGAAGTGCAGCCTCACATGCGCATGCGGATACACGTGCTCGACACAGCACCAGGCCTCCGCCGCGCCGACAACCACACCCAGTTCCTCGACAAACTCCCGCCGCAGCGCATCGACGATGGCTTCCTGCGGCTCGACTTTCCCGCCCGGGAATTCCCAGTAGCCGGCGTAAGGCTTGCCTTCCGGCCGCTGCGCCAGCAGCACATCGCCGTTGGCCTTCATCAGGATGCCGACGGCGACATCCACCGGCGCCGCCATCAATCCTGCCCGCGCCCGGAATAATCCCGCGCAAACTGCCACGCCACGCGGCCGGAGCGCGAGCCGCGCTGCAAGGCCCAGCGCAAGGCGTCGCCGCGCGCTGCTTCCACCTGCTTGTCGTCGCAGCCGAAATGCCGCAGCCAGTGGCCGACGATGTCGAGGTAATCGCCCTGCTTGAATGCGTAGAAGGTCACCCACAGCCCGAACCGCTCGGACAGCGAAATCTTCTCTTCCACCGTCTCGCCCGGATGCAGGTCGCCGTCTTCGTCATGGGTATAGGTGGCGTTGTCGGACATGCGCTCGGGCATCAGGTGCCGGCGGTTGGACGTTGCATAGATCAGCACGTTGTCGGACTGCGCCGAGACGCTGCCGTCGAGCGCGACCTTCAGCGCCTTGTAGCCGCTTTCGCCTTCCTCGAACGACAGGTCGTCGCAAAAGATGATGAAGCGCTCGGGCCGCGCCGCCACCAGGTCGACGATGTCGGGCAGGTCGACCAGGTCGTCCTTGTCGACTTCGATCAGGCGCAGGCCCTGGCCCGCGTACTGGTTCAGGCAGGCCTTGATCAGCGACGACTTGCCGGTGCCGCGGGCGCCGGTCAGCAGCACGTTGTTGGCCGGGCGGCCGGCGACGAACTGGCGGGTGTTCTGCGCAATCTGCTCCTTCTGCGGGCCGATATGCTGCAGGTCGTCCAGCGCAATCGGCGCGATGTGCCGCACCGGCTGCAGGTGGCCGCGGCCGCTGCTCTTGCGCCAGCGGAATGCATGGCCGGCGTCCCAGTCGGGCGCGGCGCCGGCTTGCGGCAGCAGGGTTTCAATGCGCTGCAGCAGGGCTTCGGCGCGGGTCAGGAAAGAGTCGAGCTGGGTCATGATGGCAATGCGGCGCCCGCAGGCGCCGCTAGTGAGGTCGGTGAAGGTTCAGGAACGGTAGTCGGCGTTGATGCTGACATAGTCGTGCGACAGGTCGCAGGTCCAGACGGTGGCGCGCTGTTCTCCGCGCGCCAGCCTGACGCGCACGGTGATCTCGCTCTGCTTCATCACGCGCTGGCCGTCCGCTTCCTGGTAGTCGGGATTGCGGCCGCCGTTTTTCGCGACCCAGACATCGTCCAGGTAAAGGTTGAGCTTGCTGACATCGAGGTCGTCGACGCCGGCATAGCCGATCGCGGCGAGGATGCGCCCGAGGTTGGGGTCGGAGGCGAAGAACGCAGTCTTGACCAGCGGCGAATGCGCGATCGAGTAGGCGATCTTGCGGCATTCCTCGACGTTGGCACCCTCTTCCACCGTAACCGTGATGAACTTGGTGGCGCCTTCGCCGTCACGGATGATCATCTGCGCCAGTTCCTGCGACAGTCCGACCACGGCAGCCTCGAACGCCGCATAGCCGGCCGAGCCCGGTGCGCCGACGTCCACGCCCGACGCGCCGGTGGCGATCAGGATGAACGAGTCATTGGTCGAGGTGTCGCCATCGATGGTGATGCAGTTGAACGACTGGTCGGCGGCGACCCTGACCAGCTGGTCCAGCACCGGCTGCGCGACTTTCGCGTCGGTCGCCAGGTAGCCCAGCATGGTCGCCATGTTCGGCTTGATCATGCCAGCGCCCTTGCTGATGCCGGTCAGCGTGATGGTCTTGCCGCCGATCTCGACCGTGCGCGACGCCGCCTTGGGCTGGGTGTCGGTGGTCATGATGGTCTCGGCGGCGTTGTACCAGTTGTCTTCCTTCAGGTTGGCGATGGCCTGCGGCATGCCGGCCTCGATCCGCTCGACCGGCAGCGGTTCGAGGATGACGCCGGTGGAAAACGGCAGCACTTCTGCCGCATCGCAGCCCAGCAGCGCAGCAAGCGCCGAACAGGTGCGCCTGGCATGGGCCAGGCCCGCCTCGCCGGTGCCGGCGTTGGCGTTGCCGGTGTTCACTACCAGTGCATGGATGCCCTTGCCGGCAGCGAGATTCGCCTGGCAAACCTGCACCGGCGCGGCGCAGAAGCGGTTTTTCGTGAAGACGCCGGCCACTGTCGTGCCAGCGGCAACGCGCATTACCAGCAGGTCTTTCCGGTTGGCCTTGCGCACGCCGGCTTCGGCATGCCCGAGTTCCAGGCCGGCCACCGGCTTCAGGTTGGCGGCTACGGGGAGAGGGAGATTAACGGCCATGGGCTGCTTGCTCGGTTGAGATAAATGACGATGTCAGGACAGACGTCCATGACACTGCTTGTACTTCTTGCCGCTGCCGCACGGGCACGGGTCGTTGCGGCCCACCTTCGGCACATCGGTGGTGTCGGGCATCGCGCCGCCCTGGGTCGACATGTCCGGCGACATCAGTTCTTCCGGCGCCAGCGCCGGGTTGAAATCCGAATGCTGGTAATGGACATTGGCCAGCTGCTGGTGCGCCATTTCCTGCTCGGCGGCGTCGATTTCCGCGCGCGACTCGATACGCACCGTCATCACGATGCGCACTACCTCGTTGCGGATCAGGTCCAGCATCTGGCCGAACAGCTCGAAGGCCTCGCGCTTGTATTCCTGCTTCGGGTTCTTTTGCGCATAGCCGCGCAGATGGATGCCCTGGCGCAGGTGGTCGAGCGCGGCCAGGTGCTCGCGCCAGTGGCTGTCGACGCTTTGCAGCATCACGCTGCGCTCGAAGCCGGCGAACGCTTCCTTGCCGACCACGGCGATCTTGGCGTCGTACGCTTCGTCGGCCGCCTTCAGCAGGCGTTCGAGCAAGTCCTCGTCGGTCAGGTTGGGTTCGGCCGCGAGCATGGCCGCCATCGGCACCTGCAGCTGGAATTCGCCAGCCAGTTCCTGTTCGAGGCCGGCCAGGTCCCACTGCTCCTCGAGCGACTCTTCCGGGACGTGCGCCCGGAACAGGTCGGTGAACACGCCCTGGCGCAGCGAGCCGATCATTTCCGACACGTCACGCGACTCCAGCAGTTCATTGCGCTGCTGGTAGATCACCTTGCGCTGGTCGTTGGCGACGTCGTCGTATTCGAGCAGCTGCTTCCTGATATCGAAGTTGCGGGCCTCGACCTTGCGCTGCGCCGACTCGATGGAGCGCGACACGATGCCGGCCTCGATCGGCTCGCCTTCCGGCATCTTCAGCCTGTCCATGATGGCGCGCACGCGGTCGCCGGCGAAGATGCGCAGCAACGGGTCGTCCAGCGACAGGTAGAAGCGGGAGGAACCCGGGTCGCCCTGGCGCGCCGCGCGGCCGCGCAGCTGGTTGTCGACCCGGCGCGACTCGTGGCGCTCGGTGCCGATGATGTGCAGGCCGCCGGCCTGCACCACGTGGTCGTGCAGCGACTGCCATTCGTCGCGCAGCTTCTGCGAACGCTGCGCCTTGTCGGCGTCGGACAGCGCCGGGTCCGCCTCGATCAGCTGGACCTGCTTCTCGACATTGCCGCCCAGGACGATGTCGGTGCCGCGGCCGGCCATGTTGGTGGCGATGGTGATCATGCGCGGACGGCCTGCCTGCGCGACGATTTCCGCCTCGCGCGCATGCTGCTTGGCGTTCAGCACATTGTGCTCGAGCTTGGCCTTGGTCAGGATGGACGACAGCAGCTCGGAGTTTTCAATCGAGGTGGTGCCCACCAGCACGGGCTGGCCGCGCTCGTAGCAGTCCTGGATGTCCTTCAACATCGCATTGTATTTTTCCTCGGCGCTCTTGTAGACCTGGTCCTGCCGGTCCTTGCGCTGGTTCGGCCTGTTCTGCGGCACCACCACGGTTTCCAGTCCATAGATTTCCTGGAACTCGTACGCTTCGGTGTCGGCGGTGCCGGTCATGCCGGCGAGCTTGCCGTACATGCGGAAATAGTTCTGGAAGGTGATCGAGGCCAGCGTCTGGTTCTCGTTCTGGATGCGCACGCCTTCCTTGGCCTCGACTGCCTGGTGCAGGCCGTCTGACCAGCGGCGGCCGGTCATCATGCGCCCGGTGAATTCGTCGACGATCACGACCTCGCCGTTCTGCACCACGTAATGCTGGTCCTTGTGGTACAGCACATGGGCGCGCAGCGCCGCATACAGGTGGTGGATCAGCGTGATGTTGGCGGCGTCGTACAGCGACGCGCCCTCGGGCAGCAGGCCCATCTCGGTCAGGATGCGTTCGGCGTTCTCGTGGCCGGCCTCGGTCAGCAGCACCTGGTGCGACTTTTCGTCCTTGGTGTAGTCGCCCGGCACTTCGACTGTGGACTTGCCGTCCGGCTTTTCCTCGCCGATCTGCAGCGTCAGCAGCGGCGGCAGCGCATTGATTTTCTGGTACAGGTCGGTATGGTCCTCGGCCTGGCCGGAAATGATCAGCGGCGTGCGGGCCTCGTCGATCAGGATCGAGTCCACCTCGTCGACGATGCCGAAATGCAGCGCACGCTGTACCCGGTCGGCGGCTTCGTACACCATGTTGTCGCGCAGGTAGTCGAAGCCGAACTCGTTGTTGGTGCCGTAGGTGATGTCGGCGGCATAGGCCTGCTGCTTGATGTCATGGTCCATCTGCGACAGGTTGATGCCGGTCGTCAGGCCCAGCCAGCCGTACAGCTTGCCCATCCACTCGGCGTCGCGCTGAGCCAGGTAATCGTTGACGGTCACGATATGCACGCCCTTGCCGGCCAGCGCATTCAGGTAGGCCGGCAACGTCGCCATCAGGGTCTTGCCTTCGCCGGTGCCCATCTCCGCGATCTTGCCGCTATGGAGCACCATGCCGCCGATCAGCTGGACATCGAAATGACGCATTTTCAGCACCCGCTTGCTGGCTTCGCGGCAGACTGCAAAAGCTTCCTTCAGCAAGGCATCGAGCGGCTCGCCGTTGGCGATGCGCTGCTTGAACTCCGGCGTCTTGGCCTGCAGCTCGGTGTCGGAGAGTTTCTCGACGACGGCCTCGAGCGCATTGATCTCGCGTACGGTCTTCTGATACTGCTTTAACAGTCGCTGGTTGCGGCTGCCGAAAATCTGGGTCAGTAATGACATGCTTGGATTCTAATAAGGGCGGCGTGGAAAAACCTCGCGCAAACCACCATGATCGCGTCGAGCAGGATAGGGAATTTTGCCAAATCGGGGGATTTTAGCATGCAGCCCCTGATAGATAGGGACTGCCCGCCCGGAAACAATGCCGGGCGGAAGCCGTCTGTTTGCGCTGCCGCGCCACGGCGTCAGTGGGCGTTCTGCGCGGTCTTGAGCGCCTGGGCGGCGCCGGCGGCGAGGAATTTCGACGGATCCTGCGGCACGCCCGAAACCAGCACCTCGAAGTGCAGGTGCGCGCCGGTCGAGCGCCCGGTGCTGCCGATGTCGCCAACATGCTGGCCCCGGCGGACGATGTCGCCCGCGCGCACCAGCAGTCGCGACGCATGGGCATAACGGCTGACGATGCCGTTGCCGTGGTCCACCTCCAGCAGGTTGCCGAACTGGTGATGGTATTCCGACGTGACGACCACGCCGCCGGCCGCAGCGGCGATCGGGGTGCCGGTCGGCGCGGCAAAGTCGATGCCCTCATGAAAGGTGCTGCGGCCATTGAACGGGTCGAAGCGCCAGCCGAAACTCGACGCATTGTAGCCAACCGAGACCGGCTGGCTGGTGGGCAGCAGCTTGGCCTGCACCCGGTCGCGCATCAGCGCGCTTTCCACCACGTTCAGGTAGTCGGCGCGGTGTTCGATGTCGCGTGCCAGCGTATCCAGCATCTGCTGGAATTCCTGCACACCCAGTTCCGGCACCCGGGTCGCGGACGGCTCGATGCCGCCGCGGCCGGGCTTTTCGCGGAAATTGAATTCTTCCGGCCGCACGCCGGCCAGGCCCTGCACCCGCTCGCCCAGCGCATCGAGCCGCACCATCTGCGCCTGCAATTCGCCGACACGGGTCGCCATCTGCGTCAGGTTCTGCCGGACCTGCGGGTCCGTGCGCTGCAATTGCGCGGTTGCCGGCGTTGACTGGGCGGCCGGTGAAAACGGCAGCTTCCACACCATGCCGCTCGCCAGCAGCAGGTAATACAGTATCCCGGCTGCAAGCAACACCGCCAGCATGAATGCCGCTAAAAAAATGGCAAGATGCCGCGGCGCAATAGTAATCGACCTGGCCTGCGTCATGCGTGGATGCAGCAGAATGATTTGCATCGTTTTCCCTTATCGAACTCGTCCGGACGGTGTGATAGGCTACGACGATGATTAGTTCACAAGGATTTCCGCGCAACCTCGTGCGCGGCACCAGGGCGCCGGCTGCGCACGACGCAGCTTCCTACCTGGGCGCAAATGAAAAGATGGCAGCCCTGCTGCCCGCGCTGAAGCGGATGGCCCAACTGCAAAAGGCGTGCGCGGCCATTCTTCCGGACATGTTCGGCTACTGTGAAGTGCTGCAGTGCAATGCCGACCAGCTCGTGCTGGGCGTGCCGAACGCCTCGGTCGCCGCCAAGCTGAAAAATCGCTTGCCGAAATTGCAGGAAGCGCTGGCAACCCAGGGATGGCAACTCGCCGCGATCCGGCTGAAGATACAGGTCAGGGCCAATCTACCGGCGCCAGCGCCGGCCAAGCAGTTGCGTCTTCCGCAGCAGGCCGTGTCAGCGCTGGCGAGCCTCGGCGGCACGCTGGAAGACTCGCCGCGCAACGCGGCGCTGCGCGCGGCGATCGCGACGCTGGTCGACCGTCACCGCAAATAGCGCGTCAGTTTGGCGCCCATTCCGCGCTGACCTGGCGCGCATAGGTCGGCGGCGCGTCTTTCGACTGGTCGAAGGTGACCAGCTCATACGCGTCGGGCTGCGCCAGCAACGCCCGCAGCAACTGGTTGTTCAGGCCATGGCCGGACTTGTGGGCGGTATAGCCTGCCAGCAGCGGATGGCCGACCAGGTACAGGTCGCCGATGGCGTCCAGGATCTTGTGGCGCACGAACTCGTTCTCGTAGCGCAGGCCGTCCGGGTTGAGGATGCGGTATTCATCCATCACGATGGCGTTTTCCAGTGAACCGCCGCGGGCCAGGCCCAGGCCCCGCAGCGTTTCCACGTCCTGCATGAAGCCGAAGGTGCGGGCCCGCGCGATCTCGCGCACATAGGACTCGGCGTTGAAATCGACTTCGGCGATCTGGCCGGTGCGGTCGACTGCCGGGTGGTTGAATTCGATGAAGAATTTCAACCGAAAACCGTCATAAGGATCGAGCCGCGCCCATTTTTCCTGCGCGCCGCTGCCTTCCCGCACTTCGACCGGCTTCGTCACACGCACGAATTTCTTGGCAGCCGGTTGCTCCTGCAGCCCGGCCTGCTGCAGCAGGTACACGAAGGAGGAGGCGGAACCGTCCATGATGGGAATTTCTTCCGCTGTCAGGTCGACGCAGAGATTGTCGATGCCCATGCCGGCGCATGCCGACATCAGGTGTTCGACGGTCGAGACCTTGACGCCATCCTGTTGCAGCGTGGACGCCATGCGGGTGTCGCCGACGGCCAGCGCCGATGCGGGCAGCAGCACCGGCGGGTCGAAATCGACGCGGCGAAACAGGATGCCGGTATCGATTTCGGCGGGGCGCAGGGTCAGTTCGACCTTGGTGCCGGAATGAAGGCCGACGCCGATGGTCTTGACGAGTTGCCTGATAGTGCGTTGTTTTAGCATCGGAAAATTATAGCAAGTGGGGCATATGGACGATGCCTCGTGCATGGATGGCAGGGTGGTTTGGCACAACACAAGTGTAATGCGGGTCAGGCCCTGCAACATTGGCCAGCCCCGCGCAGCGACGGTTGCCTTTGACGTTCCGCGCAGCGACAGTTGCCTTTGAAGTTCCGCGCAGCGACAGTTGCCGTTGCCGTTGCCGTTGCCGTTGCCGTTGCCGTT
>CAUQYP010000205.1:0-8381 GCA_963522035.1 uncultured Noviherbaspirillum sp.
TTTCAGTCCCTGGCGACGCGTCGCCGTCTAACGGGGATCCACGTCAAAGGCAACTGCAACTGCAACTGTCGCTGCGCGGGGCTACAAGCAACGGCAACTGTCGCTGCGCGCAACAAGCAATATCGCTTACAGGCCGGCTGCGGCAGCATGAAACTGCTCTAGCGTTTCTCTTCCAATTGCAACGGCCGCGACACGCACAGCTGGAACCGGCCCCGGCCGGTCTTTTTCAGTTGCACCGCCGCCTGCCGTTCCGCCAGGCGCCTTGACAGCAGCAGCAACCTCGCCTCGAGATTGTCGCTGATGTCAGGCAGCCGGATCCGTCCATCCAGGCGCAACTCGCGGTTGCTGAAAGCGACGCGGCGGGTTTGCTTGTAGTCGCCCAGGATGGCCCAGAAAATCGCGCCGGCCACGCCCTTGATCAGGTAATCCTCGTCGAGGAAAATGCTGTCGCTGCCGGCGAAATGCCGTACCACCAGCGGCGCGCCCATTTCCGGCAGTGCCGGCGGCGCACCCTCGGTGTTGGCGCGCGGGCTGTCCGTCGGCTCGTCCGGGACGCGCTGGAACAGGCAGATCATCGCGCCCAGCTGCGTTGCCAGAGCGGCGACGGCGTCCTCGTCGTCATAGCCGAAGCGCAAGTCCTGGCTGCTTTCGACGTACAGCACGCCAAAGAGGCGCTGGCAGGCGACGACCGGGACCGCCATCTGGCTATGCGGCGTCGCCAGCCCGGGAAATGGTATTTCGATGTCGATGCCGCCGGGGCCGCTGTCCTGCCGCAGGTTTTCCCTGATGGCACGGCTGTACGCGTACTCGGTCGTCATGTGACCGATGCGGATCGGCGTGCGTTCACGGGCTGCCACGCCGATCACGCCCTGGCCGAACCGTATTTCCGACCCTACGCCCGATTCGCCGTAGCCGCAGCTCGCTACTGTATACAACGTCTCCCGGGCGCTGTCGGCCATCAGCACCATCGCATGGCTGACGCCGAATCCGCTGCGCAGCATGTCCAGCGTCTTCGCCAGCAGTCCTTCGAGGTCAGTGCAGCAGGCCAGGCGCTGGACCGCCTCGCGCAGTGGCGGCAGCAGGTTTTGCCGTACCGGCGCCGGCAGGGAAGGAGAGGCAAGCTGCACGACCCGGTGCACCCGGAACAGGTCGGCGCCCAGCAGGCGGAACACGTTGCCCATGCCGGTGTGCGAAGCGATGCCTGCCAGCCTGGCCTTCATGTTCTCGAAGCGCGGACCGGCGGTCTCGGTCCGGCGAAACTCCATCGACAGCTGGTACTGGGCGCCGGTCAACGGGCTGGTCACCTGCAGTTGCGCCAGCGGCCGGACCAGGATGTTCTGGCGGGTCTTGTTGAAGAACTGGTAGGACAGCGCGACATGCTCGTGGTCCACGTAATGCACATGCGACAAATAAGCAATATTGGGCACGCCATCAGCGCCGGTGGTCGCCATGGCAGCCGGGATGACTCCCTCGAAGCAGTCGCGCAGGCTGTCGAGCGGCAGCATCAGGCGCCTGCCTGCAACGGTGCGCCGGCACGCGGACCGGGCGACTGGTCGTAGGCCGCGTTCGGGATGAAGGTTATGGCGACCATGTCGCCATCGGGGAAAGCCAGCAGCGAACGCACCAGTGGCGCAGCGAAGCCCAGCGGCGCCACTTCATCGACAAACGCGTCACTGTGGATACGCACCGCTTCGACCAGGCTGGCGTCGGGCATGCCCGGGCGTGCATGGTCGCCCTTTACCTGGATCGTGCGATGGGTCGATGGCTGGCTGAACACCACGGCGATCCGGCCGCTGTGCCCGACGTCGTCGAGCAGTTCCTGCGCACAGGACCGTGCCACTACGACAGTCAGCCGGCAACGGTCTTCGGACACGCTGCATGCCAGCACCCGGCAGACACTGGGAAAGGGTCGCGCACCGCAGGAGGCAGCGCTGATGGACACGCCGCCCTGCATGAATGCAGCCTGGGCGGCATCGACAACGGACTGCGGCGCGACGGACATAACATGCCTCACCCGAGCTTTGATTGCCGAAATTTTAATGGAAGTTGAAGCAGGCCGATAGGCCGGATTCTGTTACGGCGGCCGGTGTAACCCGGTCGCTATGACAGCCATTCCTCTAGGCCGTGAATTACTCCACGGCTCAAGCTTCCTACCCGCACGCTCCGCGAGCAACATCAACGCGTGCCTATTTGGAATTGCTCCAGGTGGAGGTTACCGCGTTTCACCGTAACTGAATACGCTCGTCTCTGTGGCCCTGTTCCTCGCCTTGTATCTTGCGACTTTCGGCGGACGGCCGTTAACCGTCACCCTGCTCTATGGAGTCCGGACCTTCCTCCCGCCGGCATGGCAACGAGTTGCCATGCCGGCCAGCGGCTGTCTGGCCTGCTTCGGGCGCCATTGTAGCCGAAGATGCGGCCCGGCCGGCCGAATCGCGCATCCGCCGGGAGAAGAACCGCCAAAACCGCGTAGAATCCCGATATTGATATATGGCAATTTAATTGCCCATTCTTGAATGGAAACAGGAAGGCATGCCCATTTTCCCGCCCAAGCTCGCACTGGCAGCCGTGCTGTGCAGTGTCGCAGCAAGCGCCAGCGCGACGCCACGCCTGCAGCGCGTGATCGAAGAGAAGGCGCTGCGCGTATGCATCTGGCCTGATTATTACGGCATAACCTACCGCAACCCCAAGACCCGGCTGCTGTCGGGCCTGGATATCGATATCGCCACTGAACTTGGCAAGGAACTCGGGGTGGCAGTGCGTTATGTCGACAGCAGCTTCCAGACGCTGGCCGACCGGCTGGTGAACGACGAGTGCGACATCGCGATGCATAGCGTCGGCATCACGCCGGCGCGGCGCAGCCGGTTGCAGTTCACCCGGCCCACCATGCGCAGCGATGTCTATGCCATTGCCTCCCGCTCATCGACCGCGGTAAGGCGCTGGGAAGACCTGGACAAGCCGGGCCGCGTGATCGCGGTGCAGGCAGGAACAGTAATGGAGCCGCTGATGCGACAAACGTTGAAACATGCGCGCCTGCTTGCGGTAGAGCCGCCGCAGACGCGCGAACAGGAGGTCGAGTCCGGCCGTGCCGACGCCTTCATGACCGATTTTCCCTACAGCCGGCGGATGCTGGCCCTGACCGACTGGGCTCGTCTCGTCAGCGCGCCGGCGCCATTTCATATGGTTGACTATGCCTATGCGCTGGCGCCGGGCGAGACCAGCCTGCTGGACCGGGTCAACGTGTTCATCGACGCCATACGGCAGGATGGGCGGCTGCTGCGGTTTGCGCGCAAGCACCAGCTTGACGCCATCATCGTCACGCACTGACGCGAAGCGGGCAGGAAGCCATGATGCTGATACGGTTGGGCCGCCGCGCTTTGAAGGTGCGGCATTTCCTGGTCGCCGTCTGTGCGCTGTGCGGCATCGGCATCGTTGCGGGCACCCTGCTGCTGCTGGCACGCGACCGCCAGGACGATCTCCATGCCGAAGACGCGCGGGGACGACTGCTCGCCAGCGTGCTGGAAAGCCATGTCAGCCGCACCTTGTCCAGCGTCGACAACGGGCTCAAGGCCATCAGCCGCGTGCTGCTGCTGCCTTCGGGGAAATCCGGCGTCGGTCCCGGCGGCGTCGACGTGCAGGCGCTGCTCGACACCATCGCCTCCAGTTCCACTTATTTGCGCTCGGTGTCGGTGCTGGACGCCAGCGGCCGGGTGGTCAGCAGCTCGAACCGCCAGAATATCGGGCGCAGTTTTTCGCTCTCCCAGCTTGGATTCCGTAGCGAGATCAGCGATGGCCTCGATAACGGACAGCCGCTGTTCGTGCGCGACCTGCATGAACTCGACGACCGCACTGACTCGGGTGTCGCCGGCAGCCTGGCGGAACGCGGCGTCTACGTGCTGCCATTTGCCACCTTGACCAAGGTAGGCGGCACCAACCTGACCCTGCTGGCGCTGGTCAATCCCGCCTACCTGTTCCCCGACCATCGTGCCGGGCCGCGCGAGGACCCCGGCTACGAGGTGCTGTTCGACTACACCGGCACGGTGCTCGCAGCCACGCCCGAGGCGCCTTTCGCCGTGGGCAGCCGCAGTCCGCGGCTGCCCATGTTCGACCTTCTCAACAGGGACATCGAGTTCGGCCGCTTCGATCAGGCGCGCAGGGGCGGTGAAGCAGCCGATGGCAACTATCTGCTGAATTTCCGCGCCAGCCGCAGCTTCCCGGTCGTGGCGGTGGTGGCGTTGTCGGAGGAGCGCGTACTGGCGAACTGGCGGGAAGATGCCCGCAGCCTGGCAACCACCGGCTTCGCCGCGGCATTGCTGGCGCTGCTCTATGCCGTCACGCTGCACCGGACCATGGGCACGGGGGAGCGCAGGCGCGAGGAATTGCGCAGGGCGCGTGACGCAGCGGAGTCGGCCAATGCGGCGAAGAGCGCTTTCCTGTCCACCATGAGCCATGAAATCCGCACGCCGATGAACGGCGTGCTCGGCATGGCGGCGCTGCTGCGCGAGACGCCGCTGAATGCGCAGCAGCAGGAGTTTGCCCGCACGATCAACGACTCCGGCGAGGCGCTGCTTTCCATCATCAACGACATCCTGGACTTTTCGAAGATCGAAGCAGGCCACATGCACATCGATATCGTCGACTGCGCATTGCTGCCGCTTGCCGAAGGCTGCATCGACACCCTCGCCAGCCGCGCTGCCAGCCGCGGCCTGGCGCTTTCCAGCTATGTCGATCCGGCGCTGCCGGCCATCGTGCAGGCCGATGGCGGCAGGCTGAGGCAAATCCTGCTGAACCTGGTGGACAACGCGATCAAGTTCACGCCGTCGGGAGAAGTGACTTTGCGTGTGACGCTGGCGGGACATTCAAACGGCATGTGCCGGGTGAAGTTCGAGGTCACCGACAGCGGCATCGGCATCGGCGAGGACACGCTGGCCCGGCTGTTCCAGCCATTCGTCCAGGCCGACAGCTCCGTGACACGCCTGTATGGCGGCACCGGGCTGGGCCTGTCCATTTGCAAGCGGCTGCTGGCACTGATGGATTCGCGCATCGACGTCGACACCGGCCCCGGGTCAGGCTCGACCTTTCGTTTCGAGCTGGAGCTCGGCGTTACCGCGCCGGCGCCTGTCGCACCGCTGCTGCCGCCGAAGACGGTGCTGGTGCTGACGCCCCTGCGCCATCATGCCGGCGTACTGGGCAGCTACCTCCATGCCTGGCAGATGCCTGCGCGGCATGCGGCCAATATCGAAGAAGCGCTCCAACTGGCCGGCGACATGCAGCCTGCGCTCGCCATTGTCGATGGCAGCCTGCCGCAGGCCGTGGAAGCCGCGCGCATGCTGGCTGCGGCACGACCAGGCGTGCGGCTGTTGCTGCTGGATAACAGCGACAGCGACAACACCCGGGGGCCGGCATTGCGCAAGCAGTTTCATGCGACGCTGCGACGGCCTTTTCGGCAGGCAGCGTTGCAGGAGGCGCTCTTGTTCGCGCTTGAACGCCGTCATTACATGGTCGACCCGGCCGACATCGCGCCTGGAGGCGGCAAGCTCGACGACGCACCGCAAACCGCTGCGCCCGGCCTGGTGCTACTGGTGGAAGACAACCTGATCAACCAGAAGGTCGCCTTGCACCAGCTGGGCCGCCTCGGTTATACCGCACACGTGGCGTCGAACGGCGAGGAGGCGCTGGCGGCAATCGCGTTGCACGACTATGCGCTGGTATTGATGGACTGCCAGATGCCGGTGCTCGACGGTTTCGAAGCGACGCGCCGTATCCGCGACGCCGAGCGCTGCGATGGGCGCCACCTTCCCATCGTGGCCATGACGGCCAATGCGGCGGAAGGCGACCGTGAGCGCTGCCTCGCCGCCGGCATGGACGATTACCTGGCCAAGCCCATCGTCAGCAATGCGCTGGCGGCGATACTGCACGACTACGTTCCGATTCCAGCTCAGGCCGGCGCTGCTGCAGGCGCATCGTTGCGCGCCGGCACCGTTGCAGCATCTGCCGGCGGCGCATTCCGATGCGAATAGACCCAGGTGAATTCCGCACCGAGCAGGAAAATCTGCGCCGAGTAGTAGACCCAGACCAGCAGCACCGCAAATGACCCGGCAGCACCGAAACCGGAGGCCACGCCGCTCTTGCCGATATACAGGCTGATCAGGAATTTACCGATCGTGAACAGCAAGGCAGTGACGATGGCGCCGACCCAGACGTTCGGCCAGGCGATCTTTGCATGCGGCATGAACTTGTAGATTGCGGCAAAAACGACGGTGACGACGCCGAAGGACACGATGAAATTCAGCGCCTGCAGGATGAATTCCCAGCCGCCCAGCAAGCCGCTGAACCAGGTTCCCATCGCTGCCAGCGCCGCGCTGAGCACCAGCGAGACGATCATCAGGAAACCCAGGCCGAGGATCAGGCCGAAGGAAAGGAAACGGGTGCGGATAATTCCCCAGATGCCATTTTCATTCGGTGGCGCCGGCGTGCGCCATATGCGGTCGAGCGAGCTTTGCAGTTCTGCAAACACGGCTGTCGCACCAACCAGCAAGGTAGCGAAACCGATGACAGTGGCAAGGATGCCCTTGCCGGGGTCGTTGGCCGATTTTAATAATTCCTCGACGGCGACGGCGCCCTGCTCACCCATCAGCCCGCGTAGCTGGGTCACTATTTCACCGCGGGCCGCATCTGCGCCGAACACGAGTCCCGCGACGCCGATCACGATCAGCAGCATTGGCGCCAGCGAGAACACCGTGTAATACGACAGCGCTGCCCCCATGCTGGGCGCGAAGTCGTCGATCCACGACGAGACCGCAGCCTTGATGAGATGCCACGCCCGCGTTAGGAAGGAACCCTTGGGTATCGGCTTGAAGGCCGGCGCAGCGGCTGCCGTGGCGGCTGGGGCATTCGTGGGCTGGACGTCGGCCTTGGCCGGCACTGCCGCCGCCGCCGCGGGGGCCGGGACTTCCGGCGCGGTCGGCGGCTCGACAGCCGCCTCGGCGGTCTTGTAGGTGGCATACACGTGAAACAGCGTCATCAACGACCTGCCGGTGTTGACGATCTGGCGGAAGGCGCCCGGTTGCGCGCCGGATCCTGCTTTCACGCTCTTGTGCCGCGCTGACCGCAACTGCCTGGCCGATGCGCCGCCCTTCGCTGCGCGGGCAAGGGCCGGACTGACGATCGGCATGCCCGGCGCCGGCTTGGAAGCCAGCCGGTGCGCCGCCTCCTGCGGCGTCAGGACGCGGGCAGGCCTGGTCCGGCGCTTTCTCATCAGCGCAAAATAGCCCAGCGCGGCAGCGCCGAGAACGGCGCCGGTTACCTTGGCGGGCGTCCGGACCATGTCCGTCATCGAGCCCGGCAGGGGCCTGTCGTCAAACCCGTCGGCGGGAACAATCCGCGGAGGTGGGATGTAGCGTACTTTATTCATATTGTGTGGTCCGAGCGAGTCTGTGCAGAATACGGCCACGCCGCTGGGCGCAACCAGCCTTTAAAAAATGATACCCGGCCCAAAATTCATCATCGGTACGGGGGCGCACATACCGGTAGTGGAATAACAACAGGTCCAGCGTACATTACGCGGTAATTTTCATGCCGGCAGTGCGCTGGCGTACCGCGGCGCAGTACCGTCCTGTCGACAATGCAGTCTTGCAAGGAGGTTTCATGAAACGGTTTTTCCTGACAGTCCTGATGGCGTTGTTCGCCTTCACCAGTTTCACCAGCACCGTCGAGGCCAAGCGCCTGGGCGGCGGCGGCTCGTCCGGCAGGCAAGCCGGCCGCATGGTTGCGCCCCCCTCCGCCCCGATGCGCCAGGCGCCCGCACCTTCAGCCCCCATGCGCCAACAGGCACAACCCGCCCCCGCTTACCCGGCACCGGCTCCTGCGCAGCAGCAGGCCCGCTCCGGCATGGGCGGCATGCTGGGCGGCGCCTTGCTGGGCTTGGGCGTGGGATCGATGATGGGAAATGGCGCCAATGCCGGAACGAATAACGGCAACGGCACTGCAGCAAATCCGGAAGCAGCGGCAAACGTGCCGGCTGAGAGCAGTGGCGGCGGCAGCTCGCTGCTGATGATACTGGCGGTCGCCGGCATTGCGTTTTTCCTCTATCGGCGTTTTCGGCGTTAAACGAGATGGAGCTGCATGGCAGCGAAAATCGTCAAGACCGTCCATGTCTACCCATGGCAAATCTTGACGAAGTAAATTTTCACTCTGCCGAGCAATGGCGATTTCATATAGCCCCGCGCAGCGACCGTTGCCATTACGTTCCACGCCCCGCGCAGCGACAGTTGCAGTTGCAGTTGCAGTTGACGTGGGTCCCCGTCGATGGCGACACGTCGCTGGGACCAAAATCGGATAAAGAAGCGTCGGCTGTCTGAGCGAAGCGAGTTTCCGACGCTTCC
>CAUQYP010000206.1:0-8362 GCA_963522035.1 uncultured Noviherbaspirillum sp.
CGTTTCAGTCCCTGGCGACGCGTCGCCGTCTAACGGGGATCCACGTCAAAAGCAGCAGCAACGGCAGCGGCAACGTCAAAGGCAGCGTCAAAAGCAAAAGCAACTGTCGCTGCGCGGGCAACTGCAAGTGTCGCTGCGCACAACAAGCAATATCGCTTGAGGGCCGGCTGGGCAAGCCAGCACGAAACCACTCTCGGGCAGGGCCGGAAGGACGGCCGCTCAGCCCTTCGGCTTCGCTTCTTCCCGGCGGTTGAATCCCGCCACCATGTCGAAGCGGAACAGCCGGCATTCGATGGCGCCGTTGAAGAACGGCGTCTTGCGCGCCTCCTTCAGGCGCAGCAGCCTGGGCAAGCCAAGGTCGGCGGTGAACAGGAAGACTTTCCAGCCGGCGAAACGCTGCTTGAGCGTGGTGCCGAAGGCGCTGAAGAAAGCGATCGCCAGGTCGTCTTCCGGCACCGTGCTGTCGCCGCGTAGCGCGATGCGTTCACCGTAGGGCGGATTGGTGACGACGTAGCCCGGCGTCTCGGTCGGCGGTTTGACTTCCTGCGCCTCGATCTGCTTCAGCGGCACCTCGAACAGGATGCCGGCGCGCTGCAGGTTGGCGCGCGTCATCGCCACCATGTCGCCCGAAATGTCGCTGCCGAAGATGGTCGGCGCGGCCGGCAATGCGCGCGGCCTGACGCTGCCCTTCACCTCGCGCCATTCGTCGCCGCTGAATGCGTTGAACTTCTCGAACGCGAAACGGCGGCGCGCGCCGGGCGGGATGCCGGCCAGCATCTGCGCGGCTTCCGCCAGGATGGTGCCCGAGCCGCACATCGGGTCGAATAGCACGTCGCCCGGCTTCCAGCCCGACACCCGCAGCAGGCCTGCCGCCAGGTTTTCCCGCAGCGGCGCGTCGCCGGTGTCGAGACGCCAGCCGCGCTTGAACAGCGCTTCGCCCGAAGTGTCGAGATAGAGCGTGACATTGCGGGCGTCGATGAAGGCGAAGACCCGCATGTCGGGCTCACGGGTGTCGACCGAAGGCCGCTTGCCGCAAAGGTCGCGGAAGCGGTCGCAGATGGCGTCCTTGATCTTCAGCGTGGTGAATTCCAGGCTCTTGAGCGGCGACTTGATGGCGGTAACGTCAATGCGGATGGTGTGCTCGATGCCGAACCAGTCTTCCCATGGCTGGGCCAGCGCCAGGTCGTAGACGTCGTTCTCGTTCAGGTAGCCCGCATGCGCCACGCGCATCAGCACCCGCGACGCCAGCCGCGAATGCAGGTTCACGCGCATCGCGTCGGCCATGCTGCCCGAGCAATGCACGCCGCCCGGCACCTGGGTGTGTACCTTCAGGGTGGGAGAGTAATCGGCGGCGATCTCGTTGAGTTCGTCGGCGAGCGCCGCTTCCATGCCGCGCGGGCACGGGCAGAAGTAGGAATGATTCATGGGGTACCTTTTATCCGTAGTGCTGCGGGTGTTTCATATGCTGGCAAAACGCGTAGGGTGTAATAGGCGCCAGCGCATTACACCAGCCGTTGATCGTGGACGGCGTTCGGGTCGCGCGACGGCCATGGTGTAATGCACTTGCGCTTATTACACCCTACAAGTTAGGAGCGCAACGCGCGTTCCACAAAATCCAGCCGGTCCTGGCCCCAGTAGCCGACGCCGTCGACGATGTACCAGGGCGCGCCGAAGACATTCGCGGCAATCGCGTCGTCGGTGTAGCGGTCGTACTCGGCCTGCACCGCGGCGCTGCCGGCGCTTTCCACCAGTGCGGCTGCGTTCAGGCCGGACTCGGCGGCGATGGCGGACAGCGTGCCGGCGTCGGCGATATCGCGCTCCTCGGCCCAGACCGCGCGGCCGATTGCGCCGGTCAGCCGCATCGCCGCTTCATTGCCGCCCGCCAGCTTGGCGGCGATGATCAGTCGTGCGGCCGGGTCGCCCGCCACCGGGAAGAAGGCGGGATGCAGGTTCAGCGGCAGGCCGAGGAAGCGGCTCCAGCGTTCCAGCTCCACCAGTCGGTAAGCCTGCCGCTGCGGCGCGCGCTTGGCCAGCGGCAGGCCGCCGGACGTGCCGAACACGCGGCCCAGGTCGAACGGCCTGACATCGACGTCGACCCCATGCTGTTCCACCAGCGCGGCAAAGCGCTGGTGGCCGAGGTAGACGTAGGGGGAAGGGGGCGCGAGGTAATAGGTACAGGCTTTTGACATCAGTTGCTCCGGTTTCAGAACGGTTTGACCACGACCAGGATCACGATGGCCAGCAGGCCGATCACAGGGACTTCATTGAACCAGCGGTACCAGGTATGGCTGCGGGCATTGGCGCCGTTGCGGAACTTCTTCAGCAGCGAGCCGCAGGCATGGTGATAGCCGACCAGCAGCACCACCAGCGCCAGCTTCGCATGCAGCCAGCCGTTGCCCGGACCGCGGCCGATGCCGTAGCCCAGCCACAGCCACAGGCCGAACACCAGCGCCGCCACCATCAGGATGCCGGAGAAGCGGTACAGCTTGCCCGCCATCAGAAGCAGCCGTTCGTTGGTGGCCGTGTCGGTGCGCTCGACCATGGCAAGGTTGACGAAGATGCGCGGCAGGTAGAACAGCCCGGCGAACCAGGAGGTGACGAAGACGATGTGCAGGGCCTTGATCCAGAGCATGCGGTTCCTTGTTGGACTTGTTATTGACGGATTTCACCGTGGCCGAACACCACGTATTTCAGCGACGTGAGGCCTTCCAGACCGACCGGGCCGCGCGCATGCAGCTTGTCGTTGGAAATGCCGATCTCCGCGCCCAGCCCATACTCGAAGCCGTCGGCGAAGCGGGTAGACGCATTGACCATCACCGAGGCCGAGTCGACCTCGCGCAGGAAGCGCAGCGCGCGGCTGTAGTTCTCGGTGACGATGGCGTCGGTATGCTTCGATGAATAGGTGTTGATATGGTCGATCGCCTCGTCGAGGTCGTCGACCACCTTCACCGCGAGGATGGGCGCCAGGTATTCGGTCTGCCAGTCTTCCTCGGTCGCATGCGCCAGGTGCGGATAGCCGGCCAGCAGCGCATGGGCCGCCTCGTCGGCGCGCAGCTCGACTTCCTTCGTCTTGTACAGCTCGGCCAGTCGCAGCAGCACCTCGGGCGCGACCTTGCGGGCCACGAGCAGGGTTTCCATCGTGTTGCAGGTGCCGTAGCGGTGGCACTTCGCATTGAAGGCGACCGGCAGCGCCTTCTCGATGTCGGCCTCGTCGTCGATATAGACATGGCAGATGCCGTCGAGGTGCTTGATCATCGGCACGGTGGACTCGCGCATGAGCCGCTCGATCAAACCCTTGCCGCCGCGCGGCACGATGACGTCGACATGCTCCGGCATGGTGATCATCGCGCCGACCGCGGCGCGGTCGGTGGTCTCGACGATCTGCACGCCGTCGGCCGGCAGGCCGGCGCCGGCCATGCCTTCCTTCACCAGCTTCGCCAGCGCCTGGTTGCAATGGATGGCTTCGGAGCCGCCGCGCAGGATAGTGGCGTTGCCGCTCTTGATGCACAGGCCCGCGGCATCCACCGTCACGTTGGGGCGGGCTTCGAAGATGATACCGATGACGCCCAGCGGCACCCGCATCTGGCCGACCTGGATGCCGGTCGGACGGAACTTCATGTTCGAGATTTCGCCGATCGGGTCGGGCAGGGCGACGATCTGCTCCAGCCCTTCCGCCATGGTGGCGATGGCCTGGTCCGACAGCGTCAGCCGGTCCAGCATGGCCGGCGCCAGGCCGGCGCCGCGGGCTGCCTCGAGGTCGCGCCGGTTGGCCTCCTTCAGCAGCGCGGCGTCGCGCCGGATGGCGGCGGCGATCAGCGTCAGCGCGCGGTTCTTCACGGCGGTGTCGGCGCGGGCCATCGCGCGCGATGCGGCGCGGGCGCGCTGGCCGACGTCTTTCATATAGTGCTGGATATCCATAAGATCCTCTGCTTCTGCTAATTACGCCGTCACGCGGGCGCGACCGCTGCCGCTGCCCTGCGCCAGTGTCAGGCCCAGCTGCAGCAGCGCATCCCACGGGTCGCCGGCATGCTGCCTGGAGCGCAACCCCTTGACCATGCGGTCTATGCTGGCGGCTTCCTGCAGCGCCTGCTGCAGGAGCGGCGCCGGCAGCCGCCGCAATGCCGCTTCGGCCAATTTCTCGCGCGGTCCCCAGACCCGGTTCTGCTTCAGCAGCAGCGGCAGCGGCTGGCCCTGCGACAGGCCGGCCTGCAGCTTCAGCAGCGTCCGGATTTCCTCGGCCACCGCCCACAGCACCAGCGGCAGCGCCTCGCCTTCGCCCTTCAACCCTTCCAGCATGCGCACCAGGCGCGCCACGTCGCCGGCCAGCATCGCTTCGTTGAGCTTGAACACATCATAGCGCGCCACGTTCAGCACTGCATCGTGTATGGCGTCGAAGCTCAGCTTGCCCGGCGGATGCAGCAGCGCCAGTTTCTGCAGTTCCTGGTGCGCCGCCAGCAGGTTGCCTTCGACCCGCTCGACGATGAAGGCGATACCGGCGCGGTCCGCGCTCTGCTGCTGCGCGGCAAGGCGCTCGCCTATCCAGTTCGGCAACTGGCTGCGCTCGACCATGGGAATGTCGATATAGACGCCGGCCTGCTGCAATGCGCCGACCCAGGCTGCCTTCTGGTTCTGCCAATCCAGCTTGGGCAGGGTAACCAGCGTGACATTGTCCGGGTTGAGGCTGGCCGCATAGGCTTGCAGCGCCTGGCTGCCCTCCTTGCCCGGCTTGCCGCCGGGGATGCGCAGCTCGATCAGCTTGCGCTCGCCGAACAGCGACTGCGACTGGCTGGCCGCCAGCAGCGCGCCCCATTTGAAGCTGCGCTCGACGCTCAGCACGTCGCGCTCGCTGTAGCCCTGCGCGCGCGCCGCCCGGCGGATCTTGTCGGCCGCCTCCAGCGCCAGCAGGTGCTCGTCGCTGACGATCACGTACAGCGGCGCCAGTGTCTTGGCGAGGTGCGCGTCCAGCGCGTCGATACGCAATTGCATGCGGCGCCCGAGCCTTACTGCGCCGGCTTGATGGCGGAAATGCGGCGCAGCACCTGCTGCACCAGGTCGCTCTGCATCTCGCGGTAGAGCGTTGCCTCTTCCGCTTCCTTGGCCAGCACCTGGCTCTCGTTGAAGCTCTGGATGCGGCGTATCACCAGCTCGGTCGGCGCCAGCAGTTGCCGGCCTTCCTTGTCCACCACCCGGAAATTGGCGCGGTACAGCAGCGTGTATTCACGCACCCGGCCCTGGCTGTTGAGCGACAGCACCTGCTTGTCCCTGCCTTCGCCCAGCACTTCGAGCGCGGCGTCGGCCTGCTTGCGGTCCGACACGATCTCGATATTGCTCATCGCGTCGAGGTTGCGGCGCAACGGCACGGCGATCGGCGAGCCCTCCGTTACCGCCAGGAACAAGGTCTTGAACGGCAGAACCGGCTGCGGGCCGGTGCCGCGCAGCCGGAAGCCGCAGGCCGACAGCACCAGCACGGACAGCAGCGCCACCGAGGCAATGCGTAGAAATTGCTTCATGTTTTTTCCGTTGACGAGAACACTCAGGCGACGATGTTGACCAGCTTGCCCGGCACCACGATGACTTTTTTCGGCGCGCCGGTCAGGAACTTCTGCACGCCTTCGCTGGCCAGTGCAGCCGCCTCGATGCTGGCCTTGTCGGCGTCCTTCGCCACCCTGACGCTGCCGCGCAGCTTGCCGTTGACCTGGATCATCAGCTCGATGTCGGCCTGCTCCAGCGCCGCCGCGTCGACCTGCGGCCAGGGCGCATCGAGGATATCGCCCATCTGCGCCGCAAAGCCCAGCTCTTGCCACAGCACATGGGTAATGTGGGGCGCCACCGGGTACAGCACGCGCAGGAAGATCGACAGTCCCTCGGAGACCACCGCGCTGCTGGCGGGCGAGTCGTCGAGCCGCGCGCCTTCGAGCGTGTTGAGCAGCTTCATTGCCGCCGACACCACCGTGTTGTACTGGGTGCGGCGGTAATCGTGGTCGGCCTGCTGCAGCACCTTGTAGATTTCGCGCCGCAGCGTCTTGTGCGCTTCCGGCAAGGTTGCAGCGTCGAGCGCGGCGCCCGCCGCCACATGCCGGGCCTGCGCCTGGGCGAAAGTCCAGACCCGCCGCAGGAAGCGGTTCGCGCCCTCGACGCCGGTGCCCGACCATTCCAGTGTCTGTTCCGGCGGCGATGCAAACATGGTGAACAGGCGTGCGGTGTCGGCGCCGTACTGGTCGATCTGCGCCTGCGGGTCGATGCCGTTGTTCTTGGACTTCGACATCTTCTCGATGCCGCCGATCTGCACCGCGGCGCCGTCGCTGGCCAGCACCGCCGAGACCGGGCGGCCGCGGTCGTCGGTGGTCAGCGTCACGTCGGCCGGGTTGTACCAGGTCTTCTTGCCGGCCGCGTCCTCGCGGTAATAGGTTTCGTTCAGCACCATGCCCTGGGTCAGCAGCTTGGTGAACGGCTCGTCGAACTTCACCAGGCCGAAGTCGCGCATCACCCTGGTCCAGAAACGGGCATACAGCAGGTGCAGCACTGCATGCTCGATGCCGCCGATGTACTGGTCCATCGGCATCCAGTAATCGTTGCGGGCATCGACCATGGCGTCGGTGCTGCCGGGCGAGCAGTAGCGCATGAAGTACCAGGACGAGTCGACGAAGGTATCCATGGTGTCGGTCTCGCGCCGCGCCGGCTTGCCGCATTGCGGGCAGTCGACATGCAGGAAGCCTTCATGCTTGTTGAGCGGGTTGCCGCTGCCGTCCGGCACGCAGTCTTCCGGCAGGATGACGGGCAGGTCCTTCTCCGGCACCGGCACGTCGCCGCAGCTGCCGCAGTGGATGATGGGTATCGGCGTACCCCAATAGCGCTGGCGCGAAATGCCCCAGTCGCGCAGCCGGTAGGTCACCTTCTTCTCGCCCAGTCCGCGCTCGGCAAGGTCGGCCGCGATGGCGTCGACTGCCTGCTGGTAATTCATGCCGTCGTACTTGCCGGAGTTGATGCAGCGGCCGGCTTCCTTGTCGGCGTACCAGTCGTGCCAGGTCTCGGTGGAGAAGGTCTTGCCCTCGATGCCGACCACCTGCTCGATCGGCAGCACGTATTTCTTGGCGAAGGCGAAGTCGCGTTCGTCATGCGCCGGCACGCCCATCACGGCGCCGTCGCCATAGGTGATCAGCACATAGTTGCCGACCCAGACTTCGACCAGCTTGCCGGTCAGCGGGTGGGTGACGAAGAGGCCGGTGGGCATGCCTTTCTTTTCCATCGTCGCCATGTCGGCTTCGATCACGCTGCCCTGCCGGCATTCGGCGATGAAGTCGGCCAGCTCGCGGTTGTTGCGGGCGGCGAAAGTGGCCATCGGGTGTTCCGGCGCGATCGCGCAGAAGGTCACGCCCTTGATGGTGTCGGCGCGGGTGGTGAAGACCCACAGCTTGCCCTGCAGCGGGAAGCTGCCGTCATCTTCAGGCAGCGGGTTGGTGCTGCTGCCGGCCTCGCTCAGGTCGTAGGGGAAGGCGAAGCGCACGCCGGTGGACTTGCCTATCCAGTTCGACTGCATGGTGCGCACGCGCTCCGGCCAGCCCGGCAAGCCGTTCTCGACCGTCTCCAGCAGTTCTTCCGCATAGTCGGTGATGCGGGCGTAGTACATCGGGATTTCACGCTTCTCGATCACTGCGCCGGAGCGCCAGCCGCGGCCGTCGATCACCTGCTCGTTGGCCAGCACGGTCTGGTCGATGGGGTCCCAGTTCACGGTGCCGGTCTTCTTGTAGACGATGCCTTTTTCCAGCATCTTCAGGAACATCCACTGGTTCCACTTGTAGTAGTCGGGGCTGCACGCGGTCATTTCGCGCGACCAGTCGATGGCCAGGCCCATCGCGGACATCTGTTGCTTCATGTGGGCGATATTGGCGTAGGTCCATTGCGCTGGCGGCACGTTGTTGGCCATCGCCGCGTTTTCCGCCGGCATGCCGAATGCGTCCCAGCCCATGGGCATCAGCACGTTGTAGCCATTCATCCGCAGGTAGCGGTACATCACGTCGTTGATGGTGTAGTTGCGCACATGGCCCATGTGCAGCTTGCCGGATGGGTAGGGGAGCATCGAGCAGGCGTAGAACTTCGGCTTTTCCTGGCCGGTGCGGTCTTTTGCGTTTTCTACGGCGCGGTAGGCATCGATGGCTTGCCAATGGTCGCGGGCAATTTTTTCGACCTCGGCGTGACTGTATTTTTCTTGCATGGCGGCTGCGGCTCGGTGGATGGCTGGTTGGATGTGAACCGGGCATTATACTGGCTGGTCGGCAAATGGCGGGCTCGGCGCCCTTGCCCTTGCCCTTGCCCGCGCAGCGACAGTTGCCGTTGCCGTTGCCCGCGCAGCGACAGTTGCCGT
>CAUQYP010000207.1:0-8309 GCA_963522035.1 uncultured Noviherbaspirillum sp.
CCAGCGACGTGTCGCCATCGACGGGGGCCCACGTCAAAAGCCGCGTCAACGGCAAATGCAACTGCAACTGTCGCTGCGCGGAAGTGGCGAATCTGGCGCAAGCCAGCATGAAAATGCGCTAGTCTCACGCGTTCTTCTTCAAGCCTTCGCCGGATAGGTCACTTCCATCACTTCCAGCTCCTCCAGCCCGCCCGGCGTCTGCAGGGCGACGACATCGCCCACATGCGCCTTGGTCAGCGCCCGCGCCACCGGCGCGATCCAGCTGATCTTGCCATGCAGCGGGTCCAGTTCGTCGATGCCGACGATGGTGACCGTGTGCTCTTCCCCAACCGCATTGGCATAGCGCACGGTGGCGCCGAAGAAGACCTGGTCGCTGCCGTGATGCACGGTCGGGTCGACCACTTCCGCCAGGTCCATCCGCTTGGTCAGGAACCGAATGCGGCGGTCGATCTCGCGCAGCCGGCGCTTGCCATAGATGTAGTCGCCATTTTCCGAGCGGTCGCCGTTGGAGGCTGCCCAGTGCACCACCTTCACTACCTCCGGCCGGTCGACGTCGATCAGTTGCAGCAGTTCCTCGCGGATGCGCTGGTAGCCGGCCGGAGTGATGTAGTTCTTCGCACCCGCCGGGATCTGCGGCAGCGCGCCGGCCAGTTCATCGTCATCGTCGTCCGATGACTCCTTGACGAAAGCCTTGTTCATCGTCTTTCCCGTCAACCTGCCCGCGGCGCCGGGTCGGTGCGCCGGGTGCCGGTGTTGACCGGCAAGGTCTGGCCCGATTCCAGCGTGAAGGTGGCGCCGGCATCGCGGCCCAGCGCCTTGACCAGCCAGGGCATCAGCTCGCGCAGCATCGGCTCCAGGGTGTACGGCGGATTCAGGATGAACATGCCGCTGGCATACAACCCAAATCCGTCCGGCACCGGCGCGCTGATGGAGAGCGTCACGTTGAGCCAGCCATTGGCCGGCAGGCGCTTCAGCTTCTCGGGCATCTGCCGCGCTTCCATCCGTTGCAGCACCGGGTACCAGACTGCATAGATGCCGGTGGCGAAACGGCCCAGTGCGTCTTCCAGCGTCTGCTTGACGCGCTTGTAGTCGTCCTTGACCTCGTAGGGCGGGTCGATCAGCACCAAGCCACGCCGCGAGGGCGGCGGCAGCAGCGCCTTGAGTCCTGCGAAGCCGTCGGCATGCGACACCATGATGCGCTTGCCGCGCACCGGCGCGGTCCGGCCCTGCGCCGCTTCATGCGCTTCGAGCTTGCGGAAATTCTCTACCAGCATCTTGACGTCGCGCGGATGCAGTTCGAACAGGCGCAGCCGGTCCTGTTCGCGCATGGTCTTTTCAGCGCAATAAGGAGAACCGGGATACAGCCGCAGCTTGCCGCTCGGGTTCATGGACTTTACTACCGCCATATAGTCCGCCAGCGCCGGCGGCAGGTCCTTGCGCCCCCACAGCTTGGTAATGCCGGTGTCGAACTCGGCATTCTTGGTCGCCTCGCCGCTGTCGAGCGCGTAGACGCCTGCGCCGGCATGCGTGTCGATGACCATGTAGGGCGCGTCCTTCTGGCCCAGGTATTGCAGCAGCTGGATAGTGACGGCGTGCTTGAGCACGTCCGCGTGATTGCCCGCATGAAATGCGTGGCGGTAACTGAGCATAAGCGTGCCTGCGATCGAATGAATGAATAGAAGTGGCGGCCATTTTAACAAGCAGCCGCGCGATCCCCTATTCCATCATGCCGGCCGGGGCTCGTCGCCGCCGCTCGTGCCGCTTCTGGACCAGCGTAGTCGCCAGCAGCAGCATGAATGACAGCACCAGCAGCACCAGCGCATAGCCATGCGCATCCGGGTAGTTCAGCACCTGCGCCTGGTCGTACAGCGCAATCGACGCCACCCGGGTCACGCCGGGGATATTCCCGCCCAACATCAGCACCACGCCGAACTCGCCTATGGTGTGGGCGAATGCCAGCAGCGTGCCGGCGATGACCCCGGAACGCGCCAGCGGCAGCGCGATATGCAGGAAGGTCTGGCGCCGTGTCATGCCCAGCGACCAGGCGGCTTGCAGCACTTCGATGCGCTGCATGCGGAACGCCGCGACCACTGGCTGCACCGCAAACGGCAGGCTGTAGACGCAGGAACCGATGACCAGTCCAGCGAACGAGAACGGCAGCGGCTGGCCGAAGACGTCCTGCCACCAGGCGCCGAACCCATGGCGTGGCGACAGCAGCACCAGCAGGTAGAAGCCGATGACGGTGGGCGGCAGCACCAGCGGCATGGCGATCAGGATTTCCAGCGCCAGCGCAAGGCGACTGCGTGCGCCGGCCAGCCACGCGCCCAGCGGCAGCGCCACCAGCATCAGCACGCAGGTCGATACCAGGGCCAGCTGCAGCGTCAGCGCCAGCGAGCGCCACAGCTCGGCCGGCAGTGCCCAGGGCAGCGTCAGCATCAGGGACGGGCGGGCGGCAGCAGGAAGCCGCAGGCTGCCAGCAGCGCGCGGCCACGCTGCGAGCCCAGGAACTGCAGGTAGCGCGCCGCTGCCGGATGGCTCTTGCCGCGCGCGGTGACGATGGCGCCCTGCTCCAGCGCCGGATAGCTGCCGGCCGGCAGCACCCAGCCATTGGGCCTTTCCTTCACATGCGCCCTGCTGACCAGGCCCGCTTGCGCATTGCCGCTTTCGACGAACTGCATGGTCTGCGCGACGTTCTCGCCGTAGACCAGCTTTTGCTGCAGCCGGTCCCACAAGCCGGCCTGCTGCAATGCCGCCTTGGCCGCGCGGCCGTACGGCGCCACCTCCGGGCTGGCGATGGCGATCCGGCGCACCGCCGGGTCGGCCAGCAATGAGAGCCCGGCAGACGTGTCGAGTTTGGGATCGGCAGACCACAGCACCAGCTGCCCGAGCGCGTAGACGACCATCGACGCAGCGTCGGCAAGGCCGGCGTCGGCCAACGCCTGCGGGTAGCCGGTATCGGCCGACATCAGGATGTCGAACGGCGCGCCGTTGCGGATCTGCGCGTAGAAGTTGCCGGAGGCGCCGACAGTGACACTGGTCTCGCCGTCGAAGCCGGCATTGAGCGACGGCATGCAGGTAGCAAGGTCGGCGGCGGCGGCGATGCGCAGCGGCGCTGCAGCGGTGGCGGTGCCGGAAATTGCCATGCAAACGAGGAACGGGAATAAAAGATGGCGGAAAAAGGTCATGAAAACTTTCGTAATATCCTGGCGAATATAACGAAATGTGCGTTACTTGTCTTGCGGATTTACAATCCCGTCGCGTCCACCGCGGTTTTCAGGAAGAAGAATGGTCGACCAGCAGTCCGGCCAGGTAATCCATGTCGGCCCGGGTCGCCGCCAGCGCGGCCTGCTCCATCGCGGTGTAGCGGGCCAGCACGTCGCGGCCGTTGTCCGTCAGCCTGGCGCCGCCGCCGCGGGCGCCGCCGGTGCTGGTTTCCACCAGCGGCTGGCGGAAGCAGCGGTTCATGTCCTCCACCAGCAGCCAGGCGCGGCGATATGACATGGACATGGTACGGGCGGCGGCGGAAATCGAGCCGCTGTCCTGTATCCCGCGCAGCAGGGCTGCCTTGCCGGGACCGAGCGCGATCACGCCGTCGAGCAGCAGCCGCAGTTGCAGGGAACGGGATAGGGTCATGTGCCGATTGTAGCAAGCTGCCCGGCGGCGTCAGGCTGTCAGGCTCTCGTGCAACGCCCGATTTTCCAGCAAGGGCGGCAACTGTTCCGCGGGAAGCACCGGCGCAACGAAATAACCCTGAACTTCGTCGCAGCCCATGTCCCGCAAGAGCGATAGCTGCTGGTGCGACTCGACACCTTCGGCCACCACTACCAGTCCAAGCGCATGGGCCATGCTGATCAGCGCATTGAAGAATACTGCCCCTGCCGGCTCGCTGCCCAGGCTGGCGGTGAAGCGCGGATGGATTTTCAGCACCTGGACCGGCAGATGCTGCAATTGCGACAGCGACGACGTGCCCACGCCGAAGTCGTCGATATGCAGCCGCACTCCCATGTGCCCCAGGCGCCTCAACTGGGAACGGACGCTTTCACTGTCGGCAAGCGCGGCGACATCGGTAATTTCCAGCTCCAGCCAGCGCGGCTGCACCGCGTGCCGCGCCAGCGCTGCAGCCACCTGCTCGGCCACGTTGCCCTGGTTGAACTGGCGCGCCGACACATTCACGGCCACCGGCGCCAGCGCGAGACCGCGATGCTGCCATGCAGCCAGGTGCGCGCATGCCTGGTTGACGACCATGTCGCCCAGGGACTGCAGCAGGCTGTTGGTTTCGATCTGCGGAAGAAATTCGCCTGGCGACAGCAAGCCCTGGTCCGGGTGATTCCAGCGCAGCAGTGCTTCCAGACCCGTCATGGCGCCGTCGCTGCTACGCATGCGCGGCTGGAAGTGCAGCGCGAATTCATCGTCGGCAATGGCACGCACCAGCGCCGCCTCGGTCGCGATGCGCTGCTTGAGGCGATGGTAGAGCTCGGGCTGAAACAGGTAGTGCCCGCCCCTGCCCTCGTCCTTGGCCGCGTACATCGCGATATCGGCATTGTTCAGCAGCTTTTCGGCGTCGGCGCCGTCACGCGGATAGACGCTGATGCCAATGGACGCGCTGATGCTGTACTGCGCGCCCGACAGGGCGAACGGCTCGCACACCACGGCGGCAATGCGCTCCGCGGCATGGCTGGCGTCGTCCACGGACGACAGCGGCTCCATCATCACGGTAAATTCGTCGCCGCCGAGGCGCACCACATGGTCGCCCGGCCGCAGCACCGACTGCATGCGCAGCGCCACCACCTTCAGCAGCTCGTCGCCGACCTGGTGGCCGGCACTGTCGTTGACGTGCTTGAACTTGTCGAGGTCGATGAACAGCAGCGCCAGCATGCCGCCATTGGCTGCGGCGCGCGCCAGGGCAACGGGCAACGCATCGGCCAGCCATTGGCGGTTCGGCAGCCCGGTCAGCACATCTTGCCGGCTCATGCGCACCAATTGCTGTTCATGCCGTTTCACTTCGCTGATATCGCGCAACGTGACTGCCAGTCCGTCGCCGGAGCGTACCAGCCTTCGATGCACCCATGCGAGCCGTAGCATTCCGCCAGGCATTACTTCGAACTCTTCCTCGTGAAAGCCGGTGGCAATCGCCGTGGCGCAGCTGGACAGCATCAGGGGCAGCGCCGCGGGCGCGCAGAACTGGGTAATGCGCATGCCCAGCATCTGGCTGCGCTGCATGCCGTAGAAAGCAGCGCCGCGCTCATTGCAGTCGATCACTTCGAAGTCGTCGATCTGCTTCGATCGACCGGCATGGCGCAGCATGTAGAAGCCTTCGTTGGCGCCTTCGGTGGCCACGCGGTAAGTCGCCTGTACCGCTTCCATCTGCTGCTTGCGCCAGGCCAGGCGGGTCGCCATGGCGCTGGCAACGATGCCGAAGAACAGCAGCGCCATGCTGCCGCCAATCGCAAAGTTGCGATAAGCCGCTTCGGTCGCGTGATAGCCGGTCATGACCTCCGCTTCCGACATGCCGACCACGGCCATGAACGGATAACCCTGCAGCTTGCGCCAGCCGACATAACGGGACTGGCCGTCGACGAAAACCGGGCTGCCATCCATGCGCATCGAACCTTCGGTGCTGCCGAAGCGCATGTTCTGGCCCAGCACGGGTGAGCCTGGCGTGTGGACGGTGGCTCCGACGCGGGCGGTACGCACCGTGCCTTCGAAGTCGACCAGCGCCAGCAGGCCGCTGTTGCCGAGGCTGACGTCGTCGTAGAATTCCGAAAAATAGCCCGAACCGATCGACACGGCGACCACGCCTGCGAAGCTGCCGTCGGCGGCATTGAGCCGGCGCGTGAACGGCAAAATCGCGGTGCCGGTGCCGGGCCAGACCAGCGGAAGGCCGACCCGGGCGGCCAGCGAGTCATTATCGCGGTGAAAGATGAAGTATTCGCGGCTGGCGCCGGAAGGCCGAGCCCTCAGGTTGACGGTCGATGTTGCCGGAAAACCATCGGCGCCCAAAATGGTCACCGTGATCAACTGGGGCGCGATCAGCAAACCCTGGCGCCGGAAGTCTCGCAGGTCGACGGCGCCGCCGGAACGGTTCCAGTCGTACTGGACCTGCATGGCGATCTGGTCCATCTGTTCGATGGTACGGGTGAGGTACTGGGCATAGGCGCCGGACAACGACGCCACATTTTTCAACGCGCCTTCCTGTGCCAGACGCCGGTCGTTCGCCAGTTTTACCGCGGTAGCGCCCCACAGCAGCGCGCCCATGACGAGGCACAGGACAGGCCAGACCAGGACCGAAAGAAGGTTGCCTTTTAAAAACTGCAGTTTTTGCATGCGTACAGGACAGCGAAGATGCACAGCGTACCGGGCCAGCCACTAGCCGCATGCGCGATCTGTCAGGACACCGTGAACCTAATTTTTGGCCACATGTATGCAGAAAGACAAGCGCCCGCACGCTGGATCATAATGATTCCGAATGGTAACACTCCTTATCCCAAAATTGAAATGAAGCAACAAAAAAAGGCCGCTTCCGCGGCCTTTTCGTGCAACCTTACCGTTCAAGACAATAACTTGATCAGGCAACCTTCTTGTTCGCGTCGAAGAACTGCTCGTCCTCGGTCGAACCATGCAGTGCAGTCGTCGACGACTGGCCTTGCTGGATGGTCTGGGTCACCGCGTCGAAGTAGCCGGTGCCCACTTCGCGCTGGTGCTTGACCGCGGTGAAGCCCTTCTCTGCCGCCGCGAATTCGCCTTCCTGCATCTCGACGAAGGCGGTCATCTGGTTGCGGGCGTAGCCGTAGGCCAGGTTGAACATCGAGTAGTTCAGCGAATGGAAGCCGGCCAGCGTGATGAACTGGAACTTGTAGCCCATGGCGCCCAGTTCTTTCTGGAACTTGGCGATGGTGGCGTCGTCCAGGTTCTTTTTCCAGTTGAACGATGGCGAGCAGTTGTAGGCCAGCATCTTGTTCGGGAACTTGGCGTGTACCGCTTCGGCGAATGCCTTGGCAAAAGCCAGGTCTGGCTTGCCGGTCTCGCACCAGACCAGGTCGGCGTACTCGCAATAGGCCAGCGCGCGGGCGACAGCCTGGTCAAAGCCGGGACGGGTCTTGTAGAAGCCTTCCACGGTACGCTCGCCGGTGCAGAATTCCTTGTCGATCGGATCCACGTCGGAAGTCAGCAGGTCCGCAGCTTCGGCGTCGGTACGGGCGATCACCAGCGTGGGCACGCCGGACACGTCGGCTGCCAGGCGGGCGGCGGCCAGCTTTTCGCAGGCTTCGCGGGTCGGGACCAGCACCTTGCCGCCCATGTGGCCGCATTTCTTGACCGATGCCAGCTGGTCTTCGAAGTGGACGCCGGCGGCGCCTGCCTCGATCATGGACTTCATCAGTTCGAACGCATTCAGCACGCCGCCGAAGCCGGCTTCCGCATCGGCCACGATGGGCGCGAAGAAGTCGATGTCATCCTTGCCCTCGGACCACTGGATCTGGTCTGCGCGCTGGAAGGTATTATTAATGCGCTTGACGACCATCGGCACCGAGTTGACCGGGTACAGCGACTGGTCGGGATACATCTCACCGGCCATGTTGGCATCGCCGGCGACTTGCCAGCCGGACAGGTAGATGGCTTTCAGGCCGGCTTTCACCTGCTGCATCGCCTGGTTGCCGGTCAGTGCACCCAGCGTGTTGACGAATGGCTCGGTCTCAAGCAGGTTCCAGAGTTTTTCAGCACCGCGGCGGGCCAGCGAATGCTCGATATGGACCGATCCGCGCAGGCGAACCACGTCTTCCGCCGAGTAAGGCCGCTTGACACCCTTCCAGCGCGGGTTCTCTGCCCAGTCTTTTTCCAATGCCTGGATTTGCTCTTGACGTGTTGCCATGATGAATTACTCCTGTGTTGATGTTGATGGATCCGGTTCGGTGCGGAAGCGGTGTTCAGCGTTCCGGCATGGGATAAATCTTATGCTTTATTTTGCGGAGCAACAAGGTCTTATATAAGACATATAAGTTGTTTTTTTTCTATATTAATCATATGCTTATCTTTGATATTTCGCGATACGCAATATTATTTCTTTAAATGAAATGGGATTTAGGTGCAATGCACATGGACTTTTTCATAATGTGGAGCGTCGCTTCCAAATAATGAAATTGAGTCAGGATGGCGGTGAAACTGGCTTTGCGGGAGGCAAAATTAAGATCCCAGCGATTTTTGTCCGCGGTTGCAGGAGCCGTTGCCGTTGCCGTTGCCGTTGCCGTTGCCGTTGGTTTTGCTTTTGACGTGGGTCCCCGTCGATGGCGACACGTCGCTGGTGCCGAAATCGG
>CAUQYP010000208.1:0-8279 GCA_963522035.1 uncultured Noviherbaspirillum sp.
TTTATCCGATTTCGGCACCAGCGACGTGGCGTCATCAACGGGGACCCACGTCAACAGCCGCGTCAACGGCAAATGCAAATGCAACGGCAACTGTCGCTGCGCGGGGCTTAATGGAACGGCCACAGTCGCTACGCCGACACGGCGCTTCCGGTTCAAATCAGCATAAAAAAAGGCCCGGATCACCGGGCCTTTTTGACTGGACTTCCGCCTTGTCAGGCGTAACTGCGCAGGCGGAACGAGAACTCCTGCAGCGAGCGGATGCCCGACGATTCTGCCCGCCGGCACCAATCCTGCAACTGGTGCAACAGCTGATCGCTCGTCGAATGCGACCTTTCCCACAACGCGCTTAATTCTGCCCGCATGTCATGCATGGTCTGCAATGCCTTGCTGTGTGCCAGCACCTCGCTCAGCTGCTGGCGCTGCGGCGCCTCCAGCTTGGCCGGCTCTTTTTGCAACAGCTTGCGCGACGTGCGCAATGCATGGGTGCCCAGCTTGGACTTGCTGCGGATCTGGACGACCTCTTCACGCCAGGTATGCTTGATCGACTTCGTGTACTTCGCCATCACGTCGTAACGGTTCGACACGATGGAATGCAGCGTTGCCAGGTCGGCAATATGCTTGCCGCTATCGAACTTCGGCGCCGGGGCGATCTTCTTCACCGTCGCCAGTCCCAGCATTTCCAGGATGCGGATATACATCCAGCCAATATCGAACTCATACCATTTGGACGACAGCTTGGCTGATGTGCCGAAAGTATGGTGATTGTTATGCAGTTCCTCGCCACCGATCAGGATGCCGAACGGGATGATATTGGTCGCTGCATCGTTGCAGTCGTAATTGCGATAGCCCCAATAATGGCCGATACCGTTGATGATGCCGGCTGCCGTAATCGGGATCCACAGCATCTGCACTGCCCAGACCGACAGGCCGATCACGCCGAACAAGGCGAGGTCGATGAACAGCATGATGACGATGCCCATCGCACTGTGCTTGGTGTAGACATTGCGCTCGAGCCAGTCGTCCGGTGCGCCATGGCCGTACTTTTCGATGGTCTGCTGATTCTTCGACTCGGCGCGGTAGAGCTCGGCGCCTTCCAGCAGCACTTTCTTGATGCCGCGCGTGACCGGGCTGTGCGGATCTTCTTCGGTTTCACACTTGGCATGGTGCTTGCGATGAATGGCGGCCCATTCCTTGGTGACCATGCCCGTTGTCAGCCAGAGCCAGAAACGGAAAAAATGGCTGGGGATCGCATGCAGGTCCAGTGCACGGTGCGCCTGGCAACGGTGGAGGTAGATGGTCACCCCGGCAATCGTGATATGCGTCACGATCAGGGTGTAGACCACGATCTCCCAGCCGCTGGCGCGGGTCAGGCCGTTCGACAGGAAGTCCAACACTGCATTCAGAATCATTCAGGCTCCAAAGTGAATAAGGGGATTAACTATCCTTGGGCGGTCACGATCCAGAATCAGGATTAGCCGCACTTGTTGAATTTTGTTCGGGATTTTACGCGCTTTATCTGATGATCATCGAAATTTGTGCCGGCAGATCAGCCTATTTCCGGCAAATTTTTGATCTGGAACCATTTTGCGCTACAGAAATTGTCATCGTAACAGCATCTAACGTCAGCCAAGTCGTGGCAAGCACAGCCTGCCAATTATCCATAGATGCGGCTGTTCGAGCAAAAACCAAGCTTGCCCGGTCCAGAAAATACGGAAAGTAGAGACTTACTTCCTGCGTTCGAGTACAGCAGCAAAAAATCCGTCAGTCTGGTGACGATGCGGCATGAGTTTCAAATAATCTCCCATTTCCAACGGAATACGTTGCTCTTCCAGAACAACGCTCATCGGCACCAACGAGAAAGCATCATTCGCCGCAAGGAACTGCGTGACGATATGTTCGTTCTCTTCCTCCAGGATGCTGCAAGTCGCATACACCAGGCGGCCACCCGCCTTCACCAGCCTGGCAGCGCCATTCAGAATGGACAGCTGCTTCACATTCAATTCGGTAATGGACTCGGGTCGTACCCGCCACTTGACGTCGGGGTTACGACGCAAGGTGCCCAGTCCGCTGCAGGGTGCGTCGACCAGCACACGGTCGATCTTGCCGGCCAGGCGCTTGATCTTTGCATCGTTTTCATGGGCGATCAATACCGGGTGCACGTTGGACAGGCCACTGCGCGCCAGGCGTGGCTTGAGTTTGGCCAGGCGTTTATCGGCTATGTCGAACGCGTAGAGTCGTCCGGTATTGCGCATGATGGCCCCCAGCGCCAGGGTCTTTCCACCCGCGCCGGCACAGAAGTCCACCACCATTTCTCCACGACGCGCGCCGACCAATTGCGCCAGCACCTGGCTGCCTTCGTCCTGCACCTCGACCGCACCGGTCTTGAATACAGGTAAATTTTGCAGCGCCGGCTTTTTCAAGACCCTTAAGGCCAACGGCGCGTAGGGGGTAGGTTCGGCAATGATCGGTGCTGCGGAAAGTTCCGCGATCACCTGTTCGCGCGTCGACTTGATGCTGTTGACGCGCAGGTCCAGCGGCGCCGGCGTGTTGAGCGTCTGCGCCAGTTGCAAGGTTTCGTCCTCGCCGAAGCGTTCGGCCAGCCTGGTGTAGATCCAATTGGGCAGGTTGGAACGCAGCTCGACTGGCAACATATTCCGGTCGATCTGCATCACGTGCGTGAGCCAGCGGGTTTCGTCTTCGGACAGGCCACCCAGCGCATCGACGCCTGCGGCATCGGCCAGGCCGAGCAGTGCCAGGCGACGCATGCTGGAGCCGCTGCCGGATTCGGCAAAACTGGTATAGACCAGCTTGTTGCGCAGCAGGCCGTAGACCGCTTCAGCGATAACGCCGCGTTCACGTCCACCCAGGCGGGTATGCTCGCGGAAATAACGGGAAAGCGTATTGTCGGCCGGGGCGGTGAAACGCAGGATTTCGCGCAGGACTTCCTCGGTGTGGCCTATGAGTGCGGGAGGGAGTCTCATGCGGGTTCTTTCATGTTCATGGGGGATAAAACCTTGTTACTGACACGCACGCAGCCGTTGACGATGGACAGCCTGTCTTCGACGAAACTGCGTACCGCGTCGACGTAAAGCGGGTGCTCGATACCCAGCACGCGCTCGGCGAGCGTCGCCTCGGTATCGTCTTCCTGCACCGTAATTGCCTGCTGTGAAACGATAGGACCGTGGTCCAGCGTGGGCGTGACGAAATGAACCGTCGCGCCATGGAGCTTGACCCCGACTGCCAAGGCCTGCCGGTGCGTATGCAGGCCAGGAAAGCTGGGCAGCAGCGACGGGTGGATATTCATCATCCGACCAGCGTAGTGTTCGACAAAACCGGCTGTCAGGATGCGCATGAAACCAGCCAGGACCACCAGGTCGGGCGCATGGCGGTCGATCTCCTGTTGCAGCAAGCTATCGAAGACCGCCCGGTCGGCGTGGCCGCTGCTCGGAACGACAATGGCAGGAATTTGTTGCTCTCTTGCAAACTCAAGCCCGGGAGCGTCGGCGCGGTTGCTGATGACCGCACTGATACGCACCGGCCACTCCTCCCGGCGCGCGGCGCGGACGATGGCTTCCATATTGCTGCCCCGTCCGGAAATGAGGATGACGATACTTTTCATGGCGCGCATTGTACAGTACCGCCCCTGCCCGCTTACCGGCAGCCCGGGCTGCGCAGGAGCCCGGCCAGCTTACTGGAAGGAATAGAAAACGCGGAACGGCACTTTCTTTTCAGCCCAGAAATCGGCAGCGTCACGAAACACGTCCAACAATGTCTCACGCGCTTCGCGATCGAATTTTTGGGTGTTCGGCAACTGTTCCAGGACCACCAGAAAACCGAATTGCTGCCCGGATTTATAGACCAGGCTGGTCAGGCAGTCGGAAAGCGCGTCGAAATTCTTGCCAAAGTGACGCGGAAAGTGAAACGCTTCTGCAATCGTGGTCAGCACCTGCTGTTTGGTTTGTGCTTCTCCGCAATAGGCATAGAGAAAATGCTGCCCAAGCTTTGCTGCCTCTGCCTGGAGTTCGGTCACCCGGAAAGCACGGATAGACTGGACCACGTTCGGTGGCACAGTCCTGAACAAGTTCGCTTCTGCTGGCGCTTCTGGCATCAACTGCGGACCTTTCTCCTGGACTATTAGGGTATAGATGTTCACTTATCACTCTTGAATGCGTCGGAATGACGCGTAATGATCGTCTGTATAGAAGTATTCCCTGGGCGCGCCTGATTCTCCGCCAGCGACGATCCTTCTGGCTCCCCGGTTACGCGCGCCGGGCGTTTTGACAGTGAACTCACGATAATACCCGCGCTTCTGCTTTGGCAAAAGTCTTTCATAGTTGCCAAAAACGGCACCATCCTTGTCATACGGAAACGGGCCGCCCTGTTTAATCAGTTGCAACGTCATGCGGGCCTCGCGCGGAAGTTCGCTGACCAGCACCACCTCGCGGTCAAGGGGAACACGCGCAAAGCCGGCGACTGAAAACGCCAGCGCACATATAAGCAGGAATGCTCGGACCAGAGACTTTCCAAAATTGCTGAATTGCATGAACGCATCCGAGTTTGATCAGGGTAGCGTAGCGTAACCTCGGAATGATTGCCAGGCAACCACTCTTCAATCCGCCCGAACTTGTCATGCGTCCAAGCCGGCTGCTGCCGCGATCGGACGCAGTCGGACAGGTGGGTACGACACCTGGCTACTTCAATCGCCGCGGGCGATGCCTTCCCGGCGCGGGTCGGCGCCGCCGAACCACAAATCCTGGTTGTCCCTGCGTACGCGCATGATGGCCTGCAAGCCGGACGTCTGTTCATCCAGGCGTATCTGGTGGCCTTTATCTTTCAGGATAGCCATCAGGCGATCGGAAACGCGACCGCGCTCCAGTTCGGTCGGGCCATTGCGGCTGCCGAAATTCGGCAGGCTGATCGCCTGCTGCAGGTCCAGCTTCCAGTCCAGCACGCCGACAAGCAACTTGGTGACATAGTTGATGATGAAGCCGCCGCCGGGCGAACCGGCCAGCAACAGCAGCTTGCCGCTGTCCTGTTCGAACACCATGGTAGGCGCCATCGTACTGCGTGGCCGCTTGCCGCCCTGGACCCGGTTGGCGATCGGGCCGTCGCCATCCCGCGAGGCATACGAGAAATCGGTCAGCTGGTTGTTGAGGAGGAAGCCGCGGACCATCTGGCGTGACCCGAAGGCGCTTTCCACCGTGCTTGTCATGGCGACCGCGGCGCCAAACTTGTCGACGATCGACATGTGGGAAGTGGACGGCAGCTCGGGCGACGCATCGCGCCCCCATGCGACCCGCACTTCATCTGGCCGCCCGGCGCTTGCCCGGCCCATTGCCTCCGGGCCGATCAGGGCTGCGCGCCGGGCGAGGTAAGCCTTGTCCAGCAGGGCAGCCAGTCCGCCGCCCGGAATCGGCACGAAGTCGGGGTCCGCCACGTAGCGGGCACGGTCGGCATAGGCCAGCTTGCCGGCCTCGACGAACAGGTGCACCGCCTCCGGGTCCAGCCCGTCGCGCCCTGGCGGCAATGCGGCGATATCGGTGCTTTCGAGCATGCCCAGCATCTGCGCGACTGCCAGGCCGCCGGACGAAGGCGGCGGCATGCCGCACACCTGCCAGGTCCGGTAGCCGGTGCACAGGGCCTCGCGCTGCCTCGGTTGGTAGGCAGCCAGGTCCTCGACGCTCAGCGTGCCGGGGTTGGCCGGATGCGTCCTGACCTTGGCCACCATGTCCTCTGCGATGGGGCCGCGGTAGAACGCGTCGGCGCCCCGCCCGGCGATCTGTCGCATGGTATCGGCCAGCGCCGGGTTGCGCAGCAGGTGTCCGACCGGCCAGGCCTGGCCGGCAGCGTCGTAGAAATGGGCGGCGGCGACCGGGTCCTTCCTGAGGAAGCGGTCTTCCTGCAACAGCCTCGACAGCCTGGGACTGACCGGAAAGCCGCTTTCCGCCAGTTGTATCGCGGGGTCGAACAGGGTTTTCCACGGTAACTTGCCGTGCTGTGCATGCGCGCGCTCCAGCATGCGCAGCACGCCGGGAACGCCGACCGCGCGGCCTCCGACCAGGCCATCGAAATACGGAACGGGCTTCCCGCTTGCATCCTGGAACAGGGTTTCGCTGGCGGCTGCCGGTGCAGTCTCACGGCCATCCAGCGTGGTCAGGCGCATGCCGTCGAAATGCAGCATCAGCGCGCCGCCGCCGAGACCGGACGATTGCGGTTCGACCAGTCCGAGCACCATCTGGGTGGCGATTGCCGCATCTACCGCCGATCCGCCCTGCTTCAATATCTGGTAACCCGCATCTGCCGCCAGCGGGTTGGCGGCGGATACCATGTAGTTCCTGGCATACCAGCCGGGTTTCTCGGTGTAGCCGGATGCGGCTTCCGGTGCGACCAGTGCCGGATTTACGTCGGACTGCGGCCCGGTCAGGATAACGCAGCCGCCCAGCAGCGTTGCCAGCACAACAAGGCTGGATGCTGCCGCGCGGCGGAGGAACGGCATGCTTACTTCGGCTGCATCCGGATGGCGCCATCCAGGCGGATGGTTTCGCCGTTGAGCATCACGTTTTCGATGATGGTCTTCGCCAGGTGCGCATACTCGTTCGGCTTGCCGAGGCGCGGCGGGAACGGCACCATGCGACCCAGCGCATCCTGCACCTCCTGCGGCATGCCCAGCAGCATCGGCGTCTCGAAAATACCCGGGGCGATGGTCATTACGCGTATGCCGCTGCGCGACAGGTCGCGCGCCATCGGCAAGGTCAGGCCGGCGACCGCTGCCTTGGACGATGCGTAGGCAGCCTGGCCGATCTGCCCGTCGAACGCGGCGACCGACGCCGTGTTGATGATGACCCCGCGCTCGCCGTCGGCGGTGGCGTCAAGCTTGCCCATCGCGTCGGCTGCAAGGCGCGACATGTTGAAGGTGCCGACCAGGTTGATGTTGACGGTGCGCTGGAACACGTCGAGCGGGTGCGGGCCGTCCTTGCCCACCGTCTTGACCGCCGGCGCAACGCCGGCGCAGTTGACCAGGCCGCTCAGCTTGCCCATCGCCAGCGCCGCGTCCACGACTGCGCGGCCATCGGCCTCGGAAGTCACGTCGCAGCGCACGAACTGCCCGCCCAGTTCGCTTGCCAGTTTTTCGCCGGCTTCCACCTGCACGTCCGCCAGCACCACCTTGCCGCCATTTTCCACGATCATGCGGGCGGTTGCCGCGCCGAGTCCCGACGCGCCGCCGGTGATGATGAATACGTTCTCCTGAATCTGCATCTTGTCCTCTCTGGGGATGGGAAATTGACTGGTTCGACTGCGCCGCGCAAGCCGGGCGCCGGCGGCACCGACCAGCAGCGATTGTAGCGATTTTTTCAAGCAGGACGGGAAAAGCCGCCCGGACCCGGGCCCTGAAGTTGTCCAGCGCCGCCAGACTCTATAATGCTGCGCTTCCGCAATGGCAAGACTGCCATGCGGCTCGATGCGCCAGGGCTGATGGCGCGCAAGGAAAGCGCATGGCACTGGCCATACAAGTCAACCTGACAACGCTGCTGAAGGTAATCGAGGTGCTGGGCATCGTGGCCTTCGCGTGTTCCGGCTTCATCGAGGCGCGCCGGCGCGACATGGACATGGTCGGCATATTCACTGTCGGCTTCATTACGGCGTTCGGCGGCGGCACGCTGCGCGACCTGCTGCTGGACCAGCGCCCGCTGTTCTGGGTCGAGCGCCAGGAATACGTGCTGCTGATCTTCGTGCTGGCGCTGGTGATCACGCCATTTACCCGTCATATCAGCTCGGGCCGCGCCGAGAAGGTGATCCTGTTCGCCGACGCGCTGGGCCTGGGACTGTTCAGCGTGCTCGGCACATCGGTTGCCGAAGACGCCGGGATGCCGCTGTTTGTCTGCGTGATGATGGGGGTCATTACCGGCATTTTCGGCGGCGTGCTGCGCGATGTGCTGTGCAATGAAATCCCGCTGGTGCTGCGGCGTGGCCAGTTGTACGCGACCTGCGCGTTCTTTGGCTGCTGGACTTCGCTGCTGCTCGACAAGGCTGACGCGCCCGAGGGCATCACGTTGGGCGCCGGCATTGCCGTTACCTGCGTGATGCGCGTGCTCGCGGTGCGCTACAACCTAAAGCTGCCGGCCTAGCGGGGTTTCATGCCGGCTTGCCCAGCCGGGCTGTTTGCGATATTTCTTCCTGCGCGCAGGGACAGTTGCCGTTGCCCGCGCAGCGACAGTTGCCGTTGCCCGCGCAGCGACAGTTGCCGTTGCCGTTGCCGTTGCCGTTGCCGTTGCCGTTGC
>CAUQYP010000209.1:0-8241 GCA_963522035.1 uncultured Noviherbaspirillum sp.
GGCGACGCGTCGCCGTCTAACGGGGATCCACGTCAAAAACCGCGTCAAAAGCAACGGCAACGGCAACGGCAACGGCAACGGCAACCGTCGCTACGCGGAACGTCAACTGCACCTGCAACCGTCGCTACGCGGAACGTCAACTGCACCTGCAACCGTCGCTACGCGGAACGTCAACTGCACCTGCAACCGTCGCTGCGCGGAACGTCAACGTCAACGGCAACTGTCGCTGCGCGCAACAAGCAATATCGCTTGCAAGCCAGCTTGGGCAAGTCAGCACGAAATTGCCCTGTCCGGCAGACGCCTATGGGCCGCGGCCGGATTCGACGATAATGTCCGACTGCTGCCCTGGCATGCCGGCATCAGCCCAAATCAGCCCAGAAGCAAGCCCATAACAATTCTTACGGAGATCTCCATGTTTCTAGCCGTCTCATTGCGGCGCGGCCTCGCGCTCGCCGCCCTGGCCCTGCCGCTAGCCGCAGCCGCCTTCCCCACCCAGTCGGTCGAATGGGTCGTCCCCTACGCCGCCGGCGGCGGGTCCGATGTCGTCGCGCGGGTCATCGCGGCAGAGATGACGAAGACGCTCGGCCAGTCCATCGTCATCAGCAACAAGCCGGGCGCCGGCACCAATATCGGCGCGGCCTATGCGGCCCGGGCCAATGCCGACGGCCATGTGGTGCTCACCGCAGACACCGCTACGCTGGCCGCCAATCCTTTCCTGTACAGCAAACCCGGTTACGATGCGGAAAAGGATTTCGCGCCGGTGGGCCTGATGGCCCGTTTCCCGATGCTGCTGGTGGTCAACCCGCAGGTGCCGGTGAAGGACCTGAAGGAATTCCTGGCCTGGGCCAAGGCGCAGGCCAACCCGCCGGCATTCGGCACGCCGGGCGCCGGCAGCCCGCATCACCTGGCAACCGAGCTGTTCGCCGACGTCGCCGGCCTGAAGCTGATCCATGCCCCGTACAAGGGCGCAGCGCCGGCGGTGCAGGACGTGATGGGCGGGCAGATTACGTTCATGTTCGTCGATACCGCCAGCGGCGGGCCCCATATCAAGGCCGGCAAGCTCAAGGCCATCGGCATCGCCAGCCTGAAGCGGGTGGCGAACTTCGACGCCATACCGACGCTGGACGAGCAGGGCATGAAGGGCTTCGAGGCGTATGCATGGCAGGGCATGGTGGTGCCGGCGAAGACGCCGGCAGCGCATATCGAGGTGCTGAACAAGGCGCTGGTCAAGGCCATCGGCACGGAAGCCGTGAAGGAGCGCTTCCAGACCCTGGGGCTGGAAGCCATCCCGAGCAACCCGCAGGAAATGAACGCCTATGCCAAGGCGGAGCGGGAAAAGTGGGGCAAGGTCATCAAGGCCAAGAACATCAAGCTCGACTGAGCCTGAGGCCGGCCCGGCCGCTCAGCCCGCCATGTCGTCGGCGGCGTCGCGGATGAGGCGCAGCGCCGCTTCCGGGTCGTCGATCTGGCGGATGGCCAGCAGCGCGAACCGGGCCAGGTAGAGCTGGGCCTGGTCCTGGCCCAGCGTCGTCATGGTCCGGCACAGCTGCGTGTAGACGGTGTCGAGTTCAGTGTCCTTCATACTGTTTTCCTTTCGATGAACTGGCCGGCAGGGTGCAATACGCGCTCGACAGCCAGCGCCAGCGTGGCAGCGTCCGGCGCCTGCCAGCGCCCGGCCACATGGCCGTCGGGGCGGACCAGGTAGACGCTTCCGGCCTCGGCGCCGTAGAGGTCGAACAGGCGGCCGGTATGGTCGTGTGCGCCCAGCCCCGGCCCGTCGCCGGCCCGGGCCCGGCTTAGCCGCACAATCTGCAGCGGCACGCCTTTTTCCCGCATCGCGCCAGCGAAAGCGTCCAGCGCTTCGGGCATGCCGCCGCCGTCGCTGAAATACAGGACGCTGAAGCCGGGGCCGACCAGGTCGGTCAGGTGTCCGGCTGTCTCACGCCCGTCACGCAGTATCGTCACCGGGCATTCCGGCAGCACAGCGCCCGGCGCCGGACCGGCGCGCCAGGCTTCGTTTTGTGTTCCCGGCGCATTCAGCGGCGAATCGACATAAGTAATGGCGGAACTCTGGCGCGGGTTGATCAGCGAGCGCAGGCCTGCATGCTTCTTCGCCAGGCCCAGCACCGCGGTGCGCATCAGGTCGAAGGCGAACGAGGGCGGCGCCATGAACTCGGTGCTCTTGGTGCCATAGCCAAGGTTCTCATGGGTGGCCGCGACACGCTCGCTCGAATAACTGTCGAGCAGGCTGTCGTCGGCCAGGCCCTTGATGACATGGGCAAGCTTCCAAGCGGCGTTGTCGGCGTCGTCGATGCCCGAGTTGGCGCCGCGCACGCCGAAGATGGGCACAAGGTGGGCGGCGTCGCCGGCAAACAGCACGCGGCCGTGGCGGTACCGTTCCAGCGTCAGCGCATTGGCCTTGTAGATGGTGATCCAGATCGGCGCCCACGCGCCGCGCTCGCCCATCATGTCGAGCAGGCTCTGCACCCGCGGCAGCACGTTTTCCGGCTTCACCGCTTCTTCGGGATCCTCGCCGTCGCGCACCTGGTAGTCGATGCGCCACACATTGTCCGGCTGCTTGTGCACCAGCACGGTGGAGCCGGGATTGCAGGGCGGGTCGAAATACGCCAGGCGCTCGGTCGGCCGCTGGCTTTCGAGCGCGATATCGACAATCACATAGCGGCCTTCATAGCTGGTGCCCTGGAGCTGCAGGCCCAGCGCGTCGCGCACCGCGCTGCGCCCGCCGTCGCAGGCCAGCATCCAGTCCGCTTCCAGCGCGTAGCCGCCTTCCGGCGTCTCGAGTTCCAGCGTGACGCCGCTGCCCTTGTCCGCCACTGCCGTCACCCGCGTCTGCCAGCGGATGTCGATCAGGTCAGGCTGCTGCAAGGCCGCGTCGAGCAGGAACTGTTCTATATGGTATTGCGCGAGGTTGATCATCGGCGGCAGCTTCTGGTTCTCGTCCTGCGGCATCGTGAAATGCAGGACTTCGGCGTCGCGGTAGAAGCTGCGGCCGCCGGTCCAGGGCAAGCCTTTTTCCAGGAAGGCGTCGACCGCGCCCAGGCGTTCGATGATTTCCAGGCTGCGCCGCGAGATGCAGATCGCGCGGCTGCCGCTGCAGACCGAATCGTCGGCCTCGATCAGCACCGAGGCGACGCCCTGGCGCGCCAACCCCAGCGCGGCGGTCAGGCCGACCGGCCCGCCGCCGACGATGGCGACCGGGTGGCGGCGGGCGTCGGTGCGGCCGTCCAGCGGCGGGATGCGGGCCGGATACCGGCTGGCTGTGAACGGGTAGGGCGCGAAGGGGGTGTTCATTGCTTGCTCCTGTGAGAACGCGATGCCCGGTATTTTGCCGCGTGCGGCGCGCACTCGCGCATGATGCCGTGCGATGTTTCCGTTGCAACGCGCGTCGCCGGTGGGTTGAAGCGGCTCGTCCCTGTCTGCAGCAATGCAGTCATTCTGTGCATTTCCCAAACCCTTCTATAATCCTGAATCAATGACTGCGTGCCTGAACCGCCGCCGAACCTCAGGAAATATTATGGCTGATACTCATCCGGGCGCCGCCCCGTCCCAGGTCCACTGGAACCTCGACCCTGTCGTCGAGCAACTGCGCCAGTCGCGCGAAGTCACGCACAAGATCCGGCACCAGGGCACCATCCGCGAACTGCCGTCCAAGTCGGCGCTGGTCGGCATCCTGCAGGGACTGTGCGCGGTGCTGTTCCCCACCCATTACGGGCGCGCCGGGCTGACCGACGAAAGCATCGACTACTTCGTCGGCGACACGCTCAACACCACGCTGTCGCTGTTGAACGAGCAAGTGCGCCGCGGCCTGGTGTTCAGCACCGAGGCCAGCGGCCTCCCGGCGCCCGCGCTCAATGAACGTGCCGTCCTGATCACCCGCGAGTTCGCCGGCCAGCTGCCGGCGATCCGGGCGCTGCTGGTCAGCGACCTGCAGGCGGCTTACCAGGGCGACCCGGCGGCGACCAGCATCGCCGAGATCCTGCTCTGCTATCCGGGCACCGTGGCGGTGATCTACTACCGGCTCGCGCATGCGCTCTACCTGCTGGGTGCGCAACTGGTGGCGCGGCTCATCTGCGACATCGCGCATTCTGACACCGGCATCGACATCCATCCGGGCGCGCAGATCGGCGGCAGCTTCTTCATCGACCACGGGACCGGGGTCGTGATCGGCCAGACCGCGGTCATCGGCCAGCACGTGCGGCTCTACCAGGCCGTCACGCTGGGCGCGCGGCGCTTCCCGGCCGACGAAACCGGCGCGCTGATCAAGGGCAATGCGCGCCATCCCATCGTCGAGGACGACGTGGTGATCTACGCCGGCGCCACCATCCTCGGCCGCATCACCATCGGCCGCGGCTCCACCATCGGCGGCAATGTCTGGCTCACGCACGACGTGCCGCCGGGCAGCAACGTGTCGCAGGCCGACGCGCGCAGCAACTGCCCGTAGCATCCGGGACGCCCGTGCAGCGTTTAGGGGCGGCCCGGCAATAAGCGCCGGGCGCGCGGGCAAATCCTTTAAAATAGCGGCCTGTCCCTGGAACCGTCCCATGTCACTTTCAACAACCCAAGAAATCGTCGCCGAACTGCGCGCCGGCCGCATGGTCATCCTGGTCGACGAGGAAGACCGTGAAAACGAGGGCGACCTCGTGCTTGCCGCCGAATTCGTCACGCCGGAAGCCATCAACTTCATGGCCAAATACGGCCGCGGCCTGATCTGCCTGACCCTGACCGAGGAACGCTGCGAACAGCTCAACCTGGCGATGATGACCAGCCGTAACGGCACGTCCTACGGCACCAACTTCACCGTGTCGATCGAAGCCGCCGAGGGTGTCACCACCGGCATTTCGGCCGCCGACCGCTCCACCACCATCAAGACCGCGGTGGCGCGCAATGCCAGGCCGGCCGACATCGTCCAGCCGGGCCATATCTTTCCGCTCAAGGCGGTCAGGGGCGGGGTGCTGATGCGCGCCGGGCATACCGAGGCCGGCTGCGACTTCGCCGAACTGGCCGGGCTGACGCCGGCCGCGGTGATCTGCGAGATCATGAAGGACGATGGCACCATGGCGCGCCTGCCGGACCTGATCGAGTTCGGCCAGCAGCATGGCCTGAAGATCGGCACCATCGCCGACCTGATCCATTACCGCAGCCAGCACGAAAGCATCGTCGAGCGCGTGGCCGAGCGCACCATGCGCACCGCGCACGGCACGTTCCGCGCGGTTGCCTATCGCGACACCCCGAGCCGCGGCGCCCACCTCGCGCTGGTCAGCGGCGACCTGGCGCCGGACCTGGAAACCCTGGTGCGGGTCCACCAGCCGGTCTCCATCCTCGACTTGCTGGAAACCGACGTCACCACCCACTCATGGAACATGGCGTCCGCGCTGGAAGCGATCAAGTCTGCCGAGCGCGGCGTGGTCGTGCTGCTGAACTGCGAGGAGTCGGCCGACGAGATGTTTGCCCAGTTCGACGCGCTGGCCGCGCCGCAGGAGCAGCGCACGCCGTCGCGCAGCGCGCGCATGGACTTGCGCACCTACGGCATTGGCGCCCAGATCCTGAAAGACCTGGGCGTGCGCCGCATGACGCTGCTGGCGAGCCCGCGCAAAATGCCGTCGATGACAGGCTTCAACCTGGAAGTGCTGGGCTTCAAGGCCTGTCCCGGCAGCTGACTACTTACCGCATACCTTGCGGACGCGGCGCACAGCCCGTCGTCCAACGCTCAACGAACAAAGCGCTTTCGCGCACGAAGGAACAACATGACAGTCGGCACCTACGAACGCAATCTTGATGGCCAGGGCCTCCGCATCGGCATCGTCCAGGCGCGTTTCAACGAGGATGTCTGCCACGGCCTGCTTTCTTCCTGCCTGGCCGAACTGAAGCGCCTCGGCGTGGCGGACGAGGATGTGCTGCACGTCACCGTGCCCGGCGCGCTGGAAATCCCGCTGGCCCTGCAGAAGATGGCGGAAACCCACCAGTTCGACGCGCTGGTCGCGCTCGGCGCGGTCATCCGCGGCGAGACCTATCATTTCGAACTGGTGTCCAACGAGTCCGGCGCCGGCATTACCCGGGTCGGGCTGGACTACGGCATCCCGATTGCGAATGCAGTGCTGACCACGGAAACCGACGAGCAGGCCGAAGTCCGCATGGCGGAAAAAGGCGCGGACGCCGGCCGGGTCGCGGTCGAGATGGCCAACCTCACGATGGCGCTGGAAGAACTGGCCGAGATCGGCGAGGAAGAGTAGGCGCCGGGCGGAACCCCGCGCCAACCAACCATGGTTTCACTTTAATTACGTCCGCATCATGCGGACCAAGGCTGTCATGAATACGAAATCCCAGCACGCCAACCCCAGCAAGAACCGCACGCCGCGCCACCGCGCGCGCGAGTTCGCGCTGCAAGGCATCTACCAGTGGCTGCTCAGCAGCGAAGACTCGGGCGTCATCGACGCCCATATCCGCCAGGCGCATGGCTTCGACAAGGCCGATGCCGCCCATTTCGATGCGCTGCTGCATGGCGTGATACGGGATGTGCCCAGGCTGCGTACAAAGATTTCGCCGCTGATCGACCGGCCGCTGGACCAGCTGTCGCCGATCGAGCATGCGGCCCTGCTGATCGGCGCCTACGAGCTGGAACACCATCTCGAAATCCCGTACAAGGTCGTCATCAACGAAGCCGTCGAGCTGACCAAGTCCTTTGGCGGCATCGACGGCCACAAGTATGTCAATGGCGTGCTCGACAAGCTGGCGGCGCAACTGCGCACGGTGGAGACCGCCGCCGCGCGCGGCGCCTGATGCCCGGCAGGCCGCTGCGGCCTGCGCCTGTTTTCCCTATCTTCATGGAATGACTACCCGGATGGACCTGCAACGCCTCGCTTCCCGCCTCGACCATATCGAACCATTCCACGTGATGGAGCTGGCCAAGATGGCGAGCGAACTGGAACGCGACGGCCGCAGCATCATCCACATGGGCATCGGCGAGCCGGACTTCACTGCGCCGGCGCCGGTGATCGAAGCGGCCACCCGCGCCATGGCCGACGGCAAGTTGCAATACACCGCCGCCACCGGCCTGCCGGCGTTGCGGCGCGCCATCTCCGACCATTACCGGACTGTCTACGGGCTGGACGTTTCGCCCGAGCGCATCGTCGTGACGGCCGGCGCATCGGCCGCGCTGCTGCTGGCCTGCGCCGCGCTGGTGGAGCCGGGCGCGGAAGTGCTGATGCCGGACCCGTCCTACCCGTGCAACCGGCATTTCGTGGCCGCCTTCGAGGGTCGGGCACGGATGATCCCCAGCGGCCCGGCGCAGCGCTTCCAGTTGTCCGAATCCATGGTGCGCGAACACTGGAGCGAGGCGACGCGCGGCGTGTTGCTGGCGTCGCCGTCCAATCCGACCGGCACCTCGATCGCGCATGACGAACTGGCCCGCATCGCGGCTGCCGTTCGGGAGCGCGGCGGCTTCACCATCGTCGATGAAATCTACCAGGGCCTGACCTATGACGAAGCGCCGTTCTCGGCGTTGTCGCTGGGCGAGGACATCATCGTCATCAACAGCTTTTCCAAGTACTTCAACATGACGGGCTGGCGCCTGGGCTGGCTGGTGGTGCCGCCCGGTATGGTGCGGGCGATCGAGAAGCTGTCGCAAAACCTGTTCATCTGCGCGTCCAGCATTGCGCAGCATGCGGGCCTGGCCTGTTTCACGCCGGAAGCCATTGCCATCTTCGAGGCCCGCAAGGACGAGTTCAGGCGCCGGCGCGACTACATCGTGCCGGCGCTGCGGGAACTGGGGTTCAAGGTGCCGGTGACGCCCGACGGTGCGTTCTATGTCTATGCGGACTGCAGCGGACTGGCGGACGATGCCGACGCGCTGGTTATCAGGATGCTCAATGAGGCGGGGGTGGTGCTGGTGCCGGGGCTGGATTTCGGGCCCCATACCGCCCGGCAGTATATTCGCGTGTCGTACGCGACGTCGATGGAAAACCTGCAGGAAGCGGTGGCGCGGTTGCGCCGGTTCTTCAGCTAGGCGCGCTTCATGCTGGCGTGAGCTGGCCGGCTTGCCTTGGAAGCGCCACTTCCGCGCGGCGACAATTGCGGTTGCTCTTGACGTTCCGCGCAGCGACAGTTGCCGTTGCCGTTGCCGTTGCCGTTGCCGTTGCCGTTGCCGTTGCCGTTGGTTTTGCTTTTGTTTTTGACGTGGGTCCCCGTTGATGACGCCACGCCGCTGGTGCCGAAATCGGATAA
>CAUQYP010000210.1:0-8188 GCA_963522035.1 uncultured Noviherbaspirillum sp.
TTTATCCGATTTCGGCACCAGCGACGTGTCGCCATCGACGGGGACCCACGTCAAGAGCCGCGTCAAAAGCAACGGCAACGGCAACGGCAACGGCAACGTCAAAAGCAACGGCAACGGCACCGGCAACGGCAACGGCAACTGTCGCTGCGCGGAGGTGGCGCATCTGGCGCAAGTCAGCATGAAAATGCTTTAAGTAGGTTCATGCGGATCTCACTTTGTCCTTCCCGACCAGCGATTCCTGTATCTGCTCCAGCCTTCGCCCACGCGTCTCGATTCCACTTCTCAGCAATAACCCCGCCGCCAGCACCAGCGGCAGCGCGATCAGCAACGCTGACAGGCCGAGGTTGCCAAACACGCCCAGCACGCCGCCGGCAGCGCCGAGGATGCCGCCGGCCTTGGAACTGGCGGCGACCACGCCCGAGCCGGTCGCGCGCTGGTTGGCGGGATAGATCTCGGCGGCATACGGAATCAGCATCGCGATCACGCCGCTGGCGCAAAACAGCAGCAGCGCGATGATGGCGATCATGACCGGGGCCGAGCGCAGGCCGGCCGCGCTGGCGGCGAAGAAGGCCAGCAGGGCGACGGCGGTCAGCAGGATGAACAGCACTAGGGTCTTGATGCTGCTCCAGCGATGGTAGAGCCAGATCACCAGCAGCGTGCCGGGCAGCGCCAGCAGCGCCGAGCGCGCGAGCAGCGCGCTGGCGGCGGCAGGGTCCATGCCCATGCTGCCGAGACTCGTGGGAAGCCACAGCAGGAAGCCGAAATTCACCAGCCCCCAGGCCAGGCCGCAGCAGACCAGGCCAAAGGTGATGGCGGCGCGGCTGCCGCCCTGGCGGCTGGAAAGCCCTGGCGCCGCCTCGTGCGCAGCGCCGACTGGCGCCGTATCGATTACCCCGGAAAACTTTGCCAGCACCGCACGCGCCTCGTGCTGCATCCCCGCGCGCGCCAGGAAGCGCGGCGACTCGGGAATGTAGCGGTCGAGGAAGATGATCAGCGCGCCGGTCGGCAGCCCCAGCAGCCACAGCACGCGCCAGCTGAACAGCGGCTCCAGCACGGCAGCCGCGCCGGCGGCGAGCAGGTAGCCGGCCGACGTGCCGATGCCGCCCAGCGCCACCAGCAGCCAGCCGCGATGCGCGGCCGGCACGGTTTCGGCCATCAGCGTGAAGGTAATGGGCAGCAGGCCGCCGGCGGACGCGCCCATCAGGAAGCACATCACGAGGTTCCATTCGAAGGACGGCATGGCGCCGCAGATCGCGGTGCCGATGAACATCAGCGCCGACAGCAGGATGGCGGCGCGGCGGCCGTAACGGTCGGCGATGCGTCCCCACAGCACCGAGCCGACCGTGGTGCCGGTCAGCGCCACCAGTGCCAGCAGGCCGGCGGTCTCCTTGCCGATGCCATATTCCCCGATCAGGCCGGGCATGACGAAGCCGAGCGTCGCCGGCTTCTGCACATCCACCGTCAGCGCAATCACCAGCACCAGCACCAGCTTCCAGTGTTCGCGGTTCAGCGCCGCGCCGTCGGCGACGTGGAACAGCAGCGGCGCGCCCGCCGTGCCGCTGCCGTTCCACGTCGCCGGCAAGCGCGGCAGCATGCCCCAGGCCGCCAGCAGCAGGCCGAACGGGATCAGGCCCATGCCGGCCAGCATGGTGGCGTCCATTTCCATGCCGGCCATCTGGTAGCCCATGTGCGACGCGTGCACGAACATCGGCAGATGCGCCAGTACGCCCAGCGTGATGGCGGCGCAGCCGGTCCAGAATGCGGCAGGGTGATGAAACCCGAGGCCGTTCGATTGCATGGTGTTCCTCTTGTCAGTTTGGCGCGTCTCAGCCCAGCAGCCGCCGCACCAGCAGCAGCGGCAGCCTCAGCAGGAAGCCGAAGAACAGCCGGGTATGCATGCCCGTCAGCAGTAGGTTGTCGCGTAGGTAGCGAAAATGCGAGACGCCGCCTTCACCGGCGCCGAAATAACGCACCGGCGCATCGAGGTTGACCGGCCTGATGCCGCGCCAGCACAGGCGTACCACGGCTTCCGGGTCGAAGTCGAAGCGTCGCATCCAGCGCTGGCCGCGCATCACCGCGCGCAGTGGCGCGACCGGGTAGACCCGAAAGCCATACAGCGAATCGCCGATGCCTGACCAGAGTGTCTCCAGGTTGGCCCACCAGTTCGAGACTTTGCGGCCATTGACCCGCAGCGCCGGCGCGCTGGCGTCGAACACCGGCCGGCCCAGCACCATCACGCCGGGCGCGCGTTCGGACGCGTGCATGAAGGCGGGAATCAGTTCGGCCGGGTGCTGGCCGTCGGAGTCCATGGTCAGCGCATGGGTGTAGCCGCGCGCGGCCGCCTCGTCCAGGCCGCGCAGCACCGCGGCGCCCTTGCCGCCATTTTTCGGCAGCACGATCACGTGCAGGCCGTCGTCCAGCGCCGCCATCTGCTGCAGTCGTGCAGCGCTGCCGTCGGTGCTGCCGTCGACCACGACCCAGACCGGGTTCCAGTGCCGGCGCGCAGCAGCGACTGTCTCGTAGACGCGCTCGCCTGGGTTGTAGCTCGGGATCAGCACGAGATGGGTAGCGGAGGGGAAGGGCGTCTTTGCGCCGCTGTGCGGATTGCCTGTCATTCGATGCTGGGCGTCGGCCTGCCGGACAGCGGCGCGGCATCGGCATCGGCGGCAGCAGCGTCCGGCGCAACCGCGCCCGTGGTCAGTGAGGTGGAAAAATACTGCTGCAGTTCATCGACGAAGGCAGCGCTATTGGTCGGCGCGTCGAAGCGGCGGCCCAGGCGTACCTGGTAGGTCAGCGGCAAATCGGGCATGCGCCACGCCGGCCAGTTCTTGGAGAGGAAGCGGCTGTTGGTCTCCGCCAGCACGGTCTGCACCGGCACGCGCCCGCGGCAGGCAATCACGCCGACCGCGCCGGTGATCCTGCCTACCGGCGGCGTCACGGTCCGCGTGCCTTCGGGGAACAGCAGCACATGGCTGCCGCTGCGCAGGTTGTCGAGCGCAAGGCAGATCATGCTGCGGATCGAATCGTTGGGGATGTAGCGCGACAGGCGGGCGCCGCCGCCGAGCAGCACGTTGTCCAGTATGGTGGCCTTCATGATGATGGCCATGTCCGGCAGGCGCGAGGCCATCATCACCGCGTCCCACAGGGAAGGATGGTTGGGCGCGATAATCATGGCCTGTTCGTGGCGCAGGGTGTCGAGCTGGCGCAGGTCGAAATGAAAGCGGCCGGTAAGCGTCAGCGTCGCCAGGAAAAACCGGCAGGAAAGCATGATGCCGAGCCGCCCGACGCGGCTGCCCACGCGCCTTGGCAGCACCAGGTGCAGCAGGCTGGCCAGCACCGACCATGCCAGCGAAAGCAGAACGAACTCGGCCAGGCACAGGTAAAAGATAGTCCGGTCATAGACTGCCAGCAGGATGCGCGCGGCGAGCTTCATGGCCTCAGGCGGCAGGGAGCGCGCGGCAAAGGCCAAAAGCCGGCCGCCGGCCGGCCTGCGCCGCACGCTGGCGGGCCGCATCACAGCGCGGCGTCGACAGGGCGGATATTGCGCTTGCGCTTTTTCCACGCATCGTAGGTGCGCCTCAGGTTAGCCAGCGAGATGCCGTAGTAGATCGCCTTAAAGGCCAGCAGGTGCGGCCAGAGCCGGGTCTTGCCGAACACGTCGCCGGCCAGCACCGACAGCAGCGCTTCCTGCATACGGAACAGGTTGCGCGGCCCCATGAAGAGGTTGCGCATGGTCGGGTTGGTGACGCGGTAGATAAACCAGGAAAACTTCTTCGGCCCGATGCGCATCGTGCGGTCGAAGCGCCTGAGCGCGGCCGCCGCGCGTTCCGGTTGCGACAGGCAGGCGTCGACCGCGTCGGCGCCGGCGAAGGCGCTGTTCATCGCCAGCATCACGCCCGAGGAAAACACCGGGTCGATGAAGGTATAGGCGTCGCCCAGCAGCAGGTAGTTGCTGCCGTGGGTGCGGCTGCAGGTGTAGGAATAGTTGCCGGTCGCCTCGGGCACGGACGCCAGTTCGGCGCCCTGCAGCCGCTCGGCCAGCTTGGGGCAAAGCGCGATGGTGTCGAGCAGGAAGTCTTTCATCGGCTTCTTGCGTGTCTTCAGGTAGTACGGCCAGGTCACCGCGCCGATGCTGGTGCGGCCGTCGGACAGCGGAATGAACCAGAACCAGCCATGATCGAACCAGAAGATCGTGATGTTGCCTTCGTCCCGGCCCTCATTGCGCCTGACGTTGCGGAAATGCGCATACAGCGCGGTGCTGTTGTGCGCGTCATTGCGCTGCTTCACGTCGAACTGGCGGCCGAGGAAGGTGTCGCGGCCGGACGCGTCGAGCACGAAGCGGGTGCGCCAGGTCTTGTCGACGCCGTCGTCGGTGCGGGTGGAGACCAGCGCGCCCTGGTCGTCCGGCAGGAAACGCACCGCGGTGACCTTGCAGCCTTCGATGACATTGGCGCCGCTGCGCCCGGCATTGCGTATCAGGATTTCGTCGAAGCCGGCACGCTCGACCTGGTAGGCATGGGGCATGCTCTTGTCCATCGCGTCGCCGAACTGGAACACCTGCTTGTGATCGTGCCAGGGCGACATGAATTCGGCCGCCCATTTCACCATGCCGATCGCGCGCACCTCGTCGGCGACGCCCAGCTTGTCCAGCAGCGGCAGGTTGGCCGGCAACAGCGATTCACCGATGTGAAAGCGGGGATGGTGGGCTTTCTCCACCAGCGTAACGCGATAGTTCTTGCGGGCCAGCAGCGTGGCGGCCGTGGAGCCGGCCGGGCCGCCGCCAATAATCAGCACATCGCATTCATCGAGTTCGGCAGGGGAATCTGGCATCACATTCATTTTTTGGCTGCGGAGGTGGCGAGCCGAGACTTTATCATTTTCGCCTTTTCGGCAACAGTGTTTTGTTTCCGGATATTAACTTCGAGGGACGGCGCTATTCGCTGCCGCGGGTGGCGTCGACCAGGGTGGAAGACTGCCCGAAAACCCAGGTGAGCGCAACGCCGGCCGACACCGCATTCTTCCTCTGCACCAGCGGGCTGTCCTCGAACGACGCGCCGCCCAGCGTGTCGTAGCGCAGGAAGGCGCCGACCCAGTAGCGCTCGAAACGCTTCGACACCGCAGCCGTGAATTGCGAACCGGCATAGCCGCCGGGCGCATCGTAGCGCGGTCGCGTTGTCGTTGCATCGTCCGCGCCGACGCCGTAGAAATAACGGTTGTACCCGCGGCTCTGGAAGTTCGGGCCGGCCAGCATGCCGAGGTTCCAGCCCGGCAGGCCGAACGGGTCGCGCACGTCGAGGTTCAGGTTGGGGCCGAACAGCCAGCCGACCTGGCGCGGCGACGACTCGACGGTCACCGCGGTGCGCAATGGCGTGCGCAGGTCCAGCTTCATTTTGCCCGACCGCGCAGTCCACAAGTTCACCGACAGCGTGGGTCCCAGCTCGACGGTCGGGCGCAGGTTGTCCATGCCCTGGCGCGCAGCATTGTTCCTGCTGCTGACCGGCAGCGTGGCATTCAGGCTGAGATTGAGCTCGACCCGATCGGTATTGAACAGGGTGCCGCGCACGCCGCTGCGGTCCGCCTTCAGGAATTCGCCGCGGTAGACCAGGTAGGGCGCCGGCAGCACATAGGTCTGGCTGGAGTCGGCGCCACGGTAATCGGGCAGGCTGACGGCGGCTATCCCGAGGCCGGCTTCCCACAAGGGCAGCTGCTCGGCAGCCGCAGGAAGCGCGGCGAAGAGCCCGCAGGCGCAGGCCGAGGCGGCAAGCTGCCGGAAAGGGGGGAGGCGCATGGATCGTCCGCTGGTGGTTTGTTGTTGTGGGCAGTGCCGGGTGTCTGCGACGGCAGCATGGCCGCTGGGCAACGGCGAAGGAGTTTAGCGCAGCGGACCTGGTTTGGCTACCGGGAAGGCTGTCGTGCGGCCCGGGCGCCGTTATGCACCGGCATGCACCGTTTCGGCTTCGGACTGTTCTGCCTGGCCGGCCAGCCAGACCTGGTTGCGGCCTCCGGCCTTCGCCTGGTACAACGCGCGATCCGCGCTGCGCAGCAGCCGGGCCGGGGCCGCCGGGTCATCGGACGGTGCGAAGCTCGCCACGCCTATGCTGACGGTAACCTGCCCGAACGGGCTGCCGGCATGGACCACGCCCGTCGCCTCGACTGCCAGGCGCAGCCGCTCGGCTGCCGCGAATGCGCCGCCTAGGTCGGTTTGCGGCAGCAGCACCGCAATTTCCTCGCCGCCGTAGCGCGCGGCGACGTCGCCGGCGCGTCCTCGCGCCGACTTGACCGCTGCGCCGACCTGGCGCAGGCATTCGTCGCCGGCGGGGTGGCCGTACAGGTCGTTGTAGCGCTTGAAATGGTCGACGTCGATCATCACCAGCGCCAGCGGCGTCCCGTGCCGCGCGCTGTGCGCGCATTCGGCTTGCAGCGCGAGGTCGAAGCGGCGGCGATTGCCCAGCCCGGTCAGGCTGTCTTCCAGGGATAGCAGTTCGAGCGACCGGTTAAGGTCTTCCAGCGTGCGCTTGGCAGTCCGAAGCTCGGCCTCGGCCTGCTCCCGCACGCTGATCTGCCGCACCAGCCGGAAGCCGAAGCCGCTGAGCACCACGATCAGCGCCACGATCACCGCCGCGGTCCACCAGGCCTCCTGCCACCAGTTGGCGAAAATGTCGTCCCTGCCCAGCGCCATGGACACCACCAGCGGGTAATGACGGACATGCATGTAGCTGTACATGCGGGTGATCTGGTCGACTTTCGACGTCAGCAGCCTGGTTCCCGGCCCGTACGTGCGAAGCTGGGTAAAGACCGGGCCCTTGCTGATGTCCATGCCGATCTGGCTGGTGTTGAAGGGGCGCCGGACCAGCATGGTGCCGTTGTCCAGTGCCAGGAGGATGACGCCGCGTTCGCCGATGTCGAAACTGTCGTGGAACGCGCGGAAATACGCCATGTCCACCGTCGCCAGCACGACGCCGGCAAACGTGCCGTCCGGATGATTGAGGCGACGCGAGACCGGTATGACCCAGCGCCCGGTGGAGCGGCTCTCGATCGGCACGCCGACATGGGCACTATGGTCCAGGTTCAGCTTGTGATAGAGGAAGTATTCACGGTCGCCATTATTGACGTTTTTGGGCGTGCTGGCCTGGGAGTGGACCACCCAGCGGCCTTGCTCGTCATAGACGAAGATGCCGTTCAGGGAACCCAGCTCGGCGACGCTGGCCTGCAGCAGTTTCTTCAGCCGCGGCAGCGACGCTTCGTTCATCCCGTCGACCTCGAGCCGTTCCACCAGGCCCAGCAGCACGGAGTCCGCAGCGCGCAGCGTGTCAGTCGCATGCTGCGCCAGCGCGCGTGTCATGTTGGCCGTTACGGTGCTCGCTTCCTGCATCCGGGCCGTGCGCGCTTTCCACAGGCTCCAGCCGCCGATGCCGGCCAGCGACAGGCACACCAGCAGCACGAACAGGATGGCCTTGAGCTTGGCATTGCCGACGGGACGCCGCCTGGCGCTGGCGCCTTCGTTCCCTGCTGCAGGGTCGATGGGAAGGGCAACTGTGCGGTCGGGGCGTTTTGTGGGGTGCAATATCGTCTCGGGTGGTTGCCGGCTAGCGAGCCGACGCGCTGTCAGCAGGACCGATCTATCAAGATTAATCGTGTTATCGGCAGGTGGGCTGATTACTTGAGCTTCGCCCTGGCCGCCGGCCGGCAAGCATACCAGCCGAAATAGACAATGAACATGTTGGCAGAACCGTTACACTGCTGGTTTTATCCAGAATGAGCACCGCCGTGAAAAGCAACGAACAACACTTGCAGGATCTGTTCCTGAACACGCTGCGCAAGGAGCGGATTCCCGTCTCCATGTTCCTGGTCAACGGCATCAAGCTGGTTGGCCATATCGAATCGTTCGACCAGTACGTGGTCATGCTGCGCAGCAGCACCGCGACCCAGCTGGTCTACAAGCACGCGATCTCCACCGTTTTCCCGACCCGCGATATCAAGCTGGCGCCGCCGGCCGCTGCGTAGATGCTGCGTCGGTGCGGCATGGACAACTAGCGCATTTTCATGCTGGCTTGCACCAAAAGCGCCACTTCCGCGCAGCGACAGTTGCCGTTGACGTTCCGCGCAGCGACAGTTGCCGTTGACGTTCCGCGTAGCGACAGTTGCCGTTGCCGTTGCCGTTGCCGTTGCTTTTGACGCGGCTTTTGAC
>CAUQYP010000211.1:0-8185 GCA_963522035.1 uncultured Noviherbaspirillum sp.
GCACCGACTCGCTCCAGCGGGTGATGGCATTGAGCGTACCCCACGGATGCGGTGTCATCGAGACCCGGTTCAGCGGCGGCATGCACGCCAGGCGCGCATGGCCGTGCGTGGTTTCTCCGGTGCCGGGCGCGGCATCGGCCAGGCGGATGCGGGCGGCGACCGAGCCATAAGCCGGGTCGGCCGGGTCCGCGGCCTGCGCCGGCTCGCCAGCGAGCGCCAGGTGCAGGCGCGCCATGGCCTGCGCCGGCGTCGTCCCCGGTTCGATGGCGATGCGTGCCTCGACGGCAGCCCGGTCTTCCGCCGGCAATTGCAGGCGGTCCAGGTAGCGTGCGACCTGTAGCGATGCTTCGGTGGCGCGCATCAGTCCGGGCTCAGTATGTAGCTCCACGTTTCAGACAGAGTGAGGTTGTTGTTTCGAAGGAAGCCACGCAGTTCCACGGGCTTGGACGTGTCGTTGCGGGTCATCCGCACGGTCATGCGCCAGCCGCCGGTGGCTTCATTGCGCAAGGTAATGGTTTCCAGCAGCTTGCCGTTGCCGTCCACGCTGACCACCGCCTCGGGCTTCGCATCGGCCGGCAGCTTCGCCAGCGCCGGGCCCTCGAAGTCGACCGTCAGCGCAATGCTGTCGTCGGGCTTCCTCAGGTAGCCGTGGCCGCGCCGCGTCTGCGTCACCGACGACAGGGGCGGCTTGCGCTCCTTGTCCTTTTGCCACAGCAGCCGGTATTCGAAGTCGAACGGCACGCCGGGCTTGGGCGGCGCGTCCGGCACCCAGTAGCTGACGATGTTGTCGTTGGTTTCGTCCGGCGTCGGAATCTGCACCAGCTCGACCCGGCCCGAACCCCATTTGCCTTTCGGTTCGACCCAGGCGCTCGGCCGCAGTTCAAAGCGCGACTCCAGGTCTTCATAACTGGCGAAGTCGCGGTCGCGCTGCATCAGGCCGAAACCGCCCGGATTACTCAATGCATAGGACGTGACCAGCAATTTCTTCGGATTCAACAAGGGCCGCCAGATCCACTCGCCGGTGCCCGACTCGATCGACAGGCCGTCCGAGTCATGCACTTCAGGACGGAAGTCTTCCGCCTGGGAACGCTGGTTCTCCCCGGAGAAGAACATCGACGTCAACGGCGCCAGGCCGACCTTGGTAATATTTTCCCGCGCGAACAGGCGCGACTTCACGTCGATGGCGGTATCGACGCCCGGACGCAGCAGGAAACGATACGCGCCTGTCATCCGGCGCGAGTTGAGGAGTGCATAGATCACCAGTTCCTTGGCGCCCGCTTCCGGGCGTTCGATCCAGAAGTCGGTGAACAGCGGGAATTCCTCGCCGGAATTGAGTGCGGTGTCCAGCGCCAGGCCCCGTGTCGACAGGCCGTAGCGCTGGTCCTTGCCTACCGCGCGAAAATAACTGGCGCCCAGGAAGACCAGCACTTCGTCCTTGTACTTGGGCGTATTGACCGGGTAATGCACGCGGAAGCCGGCGAAGTCCAGGCCGTTCAGGTCCTTGGGGTTGAGCTTGTTGGCGCCATAGTCGAAGTCCTTCGGGTCGAACTGCACCGGGCGCACTGCCTTGCCTGCGACTTCGTGGATCTTGACCGGCGTGTTGAAATTGCGGCCCGGGTGGAAGAATGCCACTTCGAACGGCAGCCTGGCGTCGCGCCAGAGCGCCTTGTCGGGGTTGAAGCGGATATCGCGATACTGGTCGTAGTTCAGGTCCAGCAATGCCTTGGGCAGCTCGCCCTTGGGCCTCTTGTACGGCGAGGCGGCGAGTGTCTTTGCCTGCGTCGCCACATCCTCGAAATTGAAGGCCCAGGCCTTGTGCTGCGGCCCCAGCAGCGCCACCGCAATAACGGCAGCCGGCAGCAGCGATGCGGGGCGTGGGAGAAATGAAGACAGCTTGTTACCGGGCATGGTTGTCCAATCTTTGATGCCGTGCGCGATGCGGTCTCGTGGACCGTCGCGCCATTGTTAATTTTCGGAACGGGCAGTACTTTGCCAAGTTGCAGGGGATTTGTCGAGCCGGGTTCGGGAAGGAGTACAGCGATGCTTGTTAAACGAACTTTCCTCTGATCTGCCCCCTCTGCATCGGTTCCCCTACCCTATGGAACACCCCATGCAAGCGCCAAGATAACAGCTTGGCTGCGGGCCGTTCCATTCCGGCGCAAGAATCGTGCGCGAGGTGCGCAGAGCCGACAGGCAGCAGCAGGCTGTCCGGATAAAAAAAGCCCGGAAGCCAAGGCTCCGGGCGATAAATATGCGGTTTATGCCGCAGTCGGAGCACAAAGGTTATCAAAAAAACCATATCCGTGTAATGCGGACCGCTACTCATTTGATGCAAACGTAGGGCCGGCGAAAGTCTGCGTGACGCCGGCCGGGAACGCTATGACGGCACGCGCGTAGCCAATGCCGGCCTTCCTGCTATCACCAGATCCAATAACCGGTATGACCATCGGAAATTGGAATCGGCTCCCTTCCATCCCCATACTCGTTCCATATAGAAATTTCAGGAGTAAAAAATGTCCAGCATTACCTATCCTCATGCAGACCGCGACGAAGCCGCTACGAGCTATGCACAGAACGTCGGCTATGCCTTCCGTTCATTGCTGGCTGCCCTGCTCGCCGTCAAGGCGCAGCCGCCCGTGTCGCAACGCGTGAAACTGCGCGACCAGCTGGCTGTCTTCAGGCTGGCCCGTGAATACGAGACGCTGTCTCCCAACCTGGCGGCCGAACTCCGCTTCATCGCATCGCGCGGCTAGGTCTATTCACCTTCCCGGGCGGCGGTCCTGCCTGCGCCTCAACGGCCGCGCGAAAATTTCGCGGCGAGCTGGCTGAGCTTTTCCTCGCTCTGGCGGCGCGCTTCCTCGGCCTGCTGGGCGGCACGTTTCGCGCGGCGCTGGTCGGCTTCTTTCTTCAGACGCTCGCGCAGCGTCTCGGCGGCGTGCGTGCGATGCGTTTCGCTGACCTCGCCGTCGACGGCGCCTTCCAGGTTGAAGCGCTCGGTCGCTTTCTCCATGCTCTTCAGGTAACGCATCGAATTGGTATGGATGCCCAGCGCGATGCGCAGGGTCTTGCGATTGACGTCGGGAAGTTTTGCGATGAGCTGCTTGTCGATGCCGATCGCCAGCGGCTTGGCCTGGCGGAACACCGTGTAGTCGGCCTGTAGCTGTTTCAGCAAGGCGCGTGCAGCTTGTGCCGGGCTGGGGGCGGGAGTCGGTGTAGTCATGGACAGCATGGGATGAGGTTGCAAATGGCGCGAGCATAGCATGCCGGATGCCGCCGGCCACCGCTTCCGGACCGGCGGCGTCAAAATGCAGGCCGCAATGTTTCTGCCGCGCAGGCGCCTAGAACAAATCGACTTCGCCGCCGATCTCCTTGCCGGCCAGGCGGCTTGCATAGTCCTGCTCGCGGTTGACGAGCGTGTTGTTGTTCAGTTCCCGCAGTTTTTTCACCAGCACGCGGCCGGTGCGCGGGAAAAAGTACACCTTGCGCGGAAAGATGTCGTTGAGGTCTTCGGCCAGCACGCGTATGCCCTCGGCCTTCAGGTAGGCGCGAACGAACGCGGCATTGCGTTCGCCGACATTGAGCGCCGTCAGCCCGCGCAGCACGTTGCCGCCGCCGAACACCTTGGCTTCCAGGTTCTCGCGCCGGGCGCCGCTTTTCAGCAATTCGTTGATCAGCACTTCCATCGCGTACGTGCCGTAACGGGCCGACGCCGAGATCAGCGGATTGCTGACGTCGCCGCCATCGGGCAGCATGAAATGGTTCATGCCGCCGATGCCGGAAACACGGTCGCGGATGCAGGCCGACACGCAGGACCCGAGTACGGTCACGATCAGCATGTCCTTGAAGGTGCAGTAGTACTCCCCGGGTAGGATCTTGGCGGCGTCGCAGTCGAAGGTGCGGTCGTAATACAGGTTGTTCGCGAAATGTTCCCGCGCGTTGTTAGGCATGCAAACTCTCAGGTGGCGCGGGCCGGGGCCAGCTGGTATACCGTCTTCGCGCGCAGCTTGAATGCGTCGCTGACATACAGGAAGTTCTCGGAATGGCCGGCAAACAGCAGGCCGTCCGGCTTGATCAGCGGCGCGAAGCGGGACAGGATCCGGCTCTGCGTCGGCTTGTCGAAATAGATCATGACATTGCGGCAGAACACGACGTCGAAGGCCGACGCGATCCGGTAGCTGTCGTCGAGCAGGTTGAGCTGCTGGAACGTGACCAGCTTGCGCAATTCGGGCCGGATGCGCACCAGCCCGGCCTGGGCGCCGGTGCCGCGCAGGAAGAAGCGGCGCAACCGTTCCGGCGACAGCCGCTCGACCCGTTCGGCCGGGTAGATCCCGGCGGCGGCGGTCGCCAGCACGCTGGTGTCGATGTCGGTGGCGAAGATCGTCGCCGGCGGCGTCAGCGTGCCATAGGTCTCGCACAGGGTCATGGCGATCGAGTAAGGCTCTTCCCCGGTCGACGCCGCCGAACACCAGACGCTGACCTCACGCCGGTTGCGCACATGGTCGGCCAGGATCGGAAAGTGATGCTCTTCCCGGAAAAAGGAGGTCAGGTTCGTGGTCAGCGCATTGGTGAAGGCTTCCCACTCTGCGCTGTCGCGGTCGCGTTCCAGGGTGTCGAGATAATGCTCGAACGACTGCATGCCGACCGAACGCAGGCGCCGCGCGAGCCGGCTGTAGACCATCTCCTGCTTGCCGGGCGCCAGCGCAATGCCGGCGCGCTTGTAGATCAGCGCGCGAACCCGCTCGAAGTCACGCGCGGTGAAATTGAACTCCTTGAGCCCTTCCGTACGCTGTTCCCGACCTGTTTTCATACTGACGACCGTTCTATGGACTGCATGGGTAACTATTCTACCGATATATTTCTTGATGGAAATTTTATTCTTCCCGCTTCTGCCTGTCCTTAACGACACGGCGGCTTCACTCTTTAATAAGGGAAGAATGAAACGCCCAGCGCTCGTGCCATGAACAGCGCTTTCGGACGACTGCTCTGCCGGCGAAAATGTGTGCGGATATCGTCACAAATGCCTGTCCTGAGCCAGTGCCATGCTTCAGATTTCCGCACAAAAATGGTATCGTGCGGCAATCGTTGCACGGTTCGATCAACGAAAAGAAACAGTTCACTTACAACAAATAACAATGTGGATTGCCTGGCAACGGGCAGTCCTGCGGCTTATGACCCGGACAGCAGGCACCACACAGCAGGATGCGCTTGATGCGGCCAGCCAGGCAGGCGCGTCCAACCTGCTCGCCATCGCTTCCAACACGCCAGGCCTGGTCTACCAGTTCCTTCTCCGCGACGACGGCGTCCAGGCCTTTCCCTATGTGAGCCGTGCCTGCGGCAGCCTGCTCGGCATATCGGCAGCGCGCCTGCGCAACGACCCTGCCCTGCTGCTGCAACTGATCGAGCCGGAAGACCGCCAGTCCTACCTCGACACCATGCAGGCGTCGGCCAGACGGCTGGCCAGCTGGAACTGGGAAGGCCGGATCTGGATCGAGACCTGGCACGACATCAAGTGGATCAACCTGCGGGCGACGCCGCGCCGCATCGATGGCGTCGGCGTCCAGTGGGAAGGCTTGATGACCAACATCACCCAGGGCAAGAAGGCCGAGCAGGACATCCTGCGTTCCCGGCGCCAGCTCGAGGAGCTGTCGGCCCACGTCGAACGGGTCAAGGAACAGGAGCGCACCCGCATCGCCCGCGAAATCCACGACGACCTGGGCGGCAACCTGACCGCCATCAAGATGGCGCTGTCGCAACTCACCCGCCGGCTGCCTGCCAGGGAAACCGTGCTGCGCGAAAAGGCCGACTATGTCGACGCGCTGGTGGACCGGACCATCGAGGCGGCGCACCGGATTTCACGCGACCTGCGGCCCAGCACGCTGGACCTGGGCATCATCGCCGCCATCGCCTGGCAGGCGCAGGAGTTCGAGAAGCAGCTGGCGATCCCGTGCGTGATCGATGCGCCGGAAGAAGACATCGACCTGTCGCCGGACCAGGCCACCGGGCTGTTCCGGATTTTCCAGGAAACCCTGACCAACATCAGCAAGCACGCCGGCGCCAGCCGGGTCGACGTGCGGCTTGCCGTGGAGGACGAGAACGTGACGCTGGAAGTGGTCGACAACGGCCGCGGCCTCGGTGCTGCCGACCGCAAGAAGCCGCAGTCCTTCGGCATTCGGGGCATGGTGGAACGGGCCAATGCGCTGGGCGGCGCGCTGACGGTCAGCGACCCCGGCAAGGGCTGCCGGGTGGCGGTGCGGCTGCCGCTGGTGGTCTCGGGCAGCGGCAAGCAGGCAGCGCAGGCGTCGATATGAACAAGACCGGCGGCAAGACCATCCGCGTGCTGATCGCCGACGACCACGCCATCGTGCGCGAAGGCCTGAAGCAGATCCTGGCCGACACGCCCAACATCGTGGTCGAGGGCGAGGCGGAAAACGGCCTGTCGGCGGTGCAGCTGGTGCGCGGCTGCGACAGCAACGTGCTGCTGCTGGATATCTCGATGCCGGACCGCAGCGGCATCGAGGTCTTGAAGCAGATCCGCAAGGAAAAACCGGCGCTGGCGGTGCTGATGCTGTCGATGCACCGAGAAGACCAGTATGCGGTGCGCTCGCTGAAAGCCGGCGCCGCCGGCTACCTGAACAAGCAGAGTGCGCCGGCCGAGCTGGTCAACGCCATCCGCCAGGTAGCCTCCGGGCGCAAGTACATCAGCCCCGAGCTGGCGCAGGAACTGGCCAACAGCATCGGCGACGACCACGAGGAAGTGCCGCATGCGAGCCTGTCGGACCGCGAGTTCCAGACCCTGACCATGATCGCCTCCGGCATGGCGGTCAGCCAGATCGCCGAGGAACTGGCGCTGTCGGTCAAGACCGTCAGCATGTACCGCTCGCGGCTGCTGGCCAAGATGAAGCTGCGGCACAATGCCGAACTGACGCACTACGCGATCCGGCACAAGCTGGTCGACTGAGCAGTATGGTCAGTCCCGGCCCGGGATGCGCATCCCGCCCGGCGTGAATTGGCCCGGATTTCTCCCTCTAAAGTCCCGATTGAAGCTGCCGTTATACCGGTACAGTACGATTTTCGCGCAGGGTCCCTGGCCCAAACCGCGCAGTGCCGATGAATCTGGAGCAGGAGACGGAAGTATGTTGGGAAGTATGCATGGCAGCGGCGTTTCCTGTGCCCGCCCGCAGCGGCGGACCGTTGATGTCCCGCGTCCGGCGGGTGTATGCCGATAAGCAGCGAAGAAGTCATCAGCGTCTACGAGAATGTCTCGCAGCTGACGCGCCAGATGCTGGCCGCGGCCCGCTCGCAGGACTGGGAAACGCTGCACCGGCTGGAGCGCGACTGCGCCAGCCAGGTCGGCATGCTGCGCGAAGGCCATCCGCCATCGCTGTCGGGCGAACTGCGGGCGCGCAAGGTGCGCCTGCTGCAGGCCATCCTGGCGGACGACCGCGAGATACGCACCATCACCGAACCCTGGATGGAACAGCTGGCCCTGCTGATGCAGGGGCCGCGCACCGGCGCCCAAGGCCGCCGCAGCGGGCATAGCGGCTAAACGGCGATGGCGACGCGCACCGACATCGCGGGCATGTCCGCCACGGCCCCGGTCGCAGCGGCGCTCCCGATTGCCGCGCTCGGCGACCCGGGCCAGGAAAGCCTGCGGCGGCTGACGTCGCTCGAGACCGGCAAGGCATTCCAGGCGCAGGTGCTGTCGCGCCTGGGGACCGGTGAATTCGTGGTCGGCATTGCCGACACCGCGGCGCGCATGGCGCTGCCGGAAGGCACCCGGGTCGGCGAGAAGCTGACGCTGACACTGGTGGCGCGCGAGCCGCGCCCGCTTTTCATGCTGGAGCGCCCGGCGCCGCAGGACGCCGCGGTGTTCAGCCCCGCCGCACGCCTGATCTCCGGGCTGCTGCATAACAGCCCCGCGACCCAGCCTGCCCTTCCCGGCACCGCGCCGCTGGCGCCGTCGGCGGCGGCACTGCAGCCGGCGCCGCTGGAAACCGCGCTGAAAGACAGCCTGGCCTTCAGCGGACTGTTCTACGAATCGCACGTGGCCGAATGGGCCAACGGCGCCCGGCCCATGGCGCAGCTGCTGCGCGAGCCGCAGATGCAGGCCGCCAACGTGAAGCCGGCCGATGCGCCGTCCGAGCTGCGCAGCTACCCGGCCGGGCCGGCCGCCGAGGGCGTGGCC
>CAUQYP010000212.1:0-8136 GCA_963522035.1 uncultured Noviherbaspirillum sp.
GTGTCGCCATCGACGGGGACCCACGTCAAAAGCAACGGCAACGGCAACGGCAACGTCAAAAGCAAAAGCAACGGCAACGGCAACGGCAAACGCAACTGTCGCCGCGCGGAACGTCAAACGCAGATGTCGCTGCGCGGAACGTCAAACGCAAATGTCGCTACGCGGAACGTCAAACGCAACTGTCGCTGCGCGGAAGCGGCGCTTCTGGCGCAAGCCAGCATGAAAATCCTCTAGTGGTTACGCTTCTGCTTCGTGCCGCCGCCCGCGCCTTCGTTGGTCGACGCCTTGGTGTGGCTGGCGGCGTCCTTGCCGCTCTGCTTGTTCTGCTGCGCCTTCGATTCCGCCTCGGTCGGGGTGTCGGACTTCTGCTGGCGTGCCTTGTCGCTGGTCTTGTCTGAACTCATGGTGTTCTCCTCAGTGTGTTGTCATGCCGGATCGACATGACGATGTGACTTCAACGCACACGGAAAGATTCCATCCATCCACTCAAAGCTTGAGCGGCTTCGCATCCCAGACCTCGCTGGCGTATTCGGCGATGGTGCGATCCGACGAAAACACGCCCATGGCCGCGACGTTGAGGATGGCCTTGCGGGTCCATTCGTCGGACTGCCGGTACAGGTCGTCGACCCGGTCCTGCGCTTCCATGTAGCTGGCGAAGTCGGCCAGCAGCAGGTAATGGTCGCCGAAATTGACCAGCAGGTCGAACAGCTGCTGGAAGCGGCCCGGCTCGTCCTTCGAGAACGCGCCGTCGCGGATCTGGTCCAGCACCTGTTTCAGTTCGCCGTTGGTTTCGTACAGCTGCCGCGGCTGGTAGCCATGGGCACGGATGTCGGCGACCTGCGGCGTGGTGGCGCCGAAGATGAAGATGTTTTCTTCGCCGACCTGCTCCATGATCTCGATATTGGCGCCGTCCAGCGTGCCGATGGTGAGCGCGCCGTTGAGGGCCAGCTTCATGTTGCCGGTGCCCGACGCCTCGGTGCCGGCGGTGGAAATCTGCTCCGACAGGTCGGCCGCCGGGATGATCATCTCGGCCAGGCTGACGCTGTAGTTGGGCATGAACACCACCTTCAGCCGGTGGCCGATGCGGGCGTCGTTGTTGATGACCGCGGCCACGTCGTTGATCAGCTTGATGACCAGCTTGGCGGTGTGATACGCCGAAGCCGCCTTGCCGGCGAAGATAACCGTACGCGGCACCCAGTCGGCGTCCGGGCTTGCCAAAATGCGGTTGTAGCGCGCCACCACCTGCAGCAGGTTCAGCAACTGCCGCTTGTACTCGTGGATGCGCTTGACCTGCACGTCGAACAGCGAGTCCGGGTTCAGCGCGATGCCCATGTTCTGCTGGACCCAGGCAACCAGCCGCAGCTTGTTCCGATGCTTGGCTGCCTTGAAGTGTTCCGCAAAGTCCGGGTCCGTCGCCAGCGGCTTCAATTGCGCCAGCTGGTCGAGGTGGCGCCGCCAGTTGCGGCCGATATGGCTGTCCACCAGGTCCGACAGCGCCGGGTTGGCCTGCGCCAGCCAGCGCCGCGGCGTCACGCCATTGGTCTTGTTGTTGAAGCGCTCCGGGAACACGCGGGCGAAGTCGGCGAAGATCGACTGCTTCATCAGCTCGGAATGCAGCTGCGACACGCCGTTGATCTTGTGGCTGGCGACGACGGCGACGTAAGCCATGCGCACGCGCCGCTCGCCGTGCTCGTCGATCAGCGAGAGCCGGCGCATCAGCTCGAAGTCCGCGCCGAACTGGGCGGTCACGCTGTTCAGGAATTCGGCATTGATGTCGAAGATGATGTTCAGGTGGCGCGGCAGCAGACGGCCCAGCATCTCGACCGGCCAGGTCTCCAGCGCCTCGTGCATCAGCGTGTGGTTGGTGTACGAGAAGATGCGCTGCACCAGGCCCCAGGCCTGGCTCCAGGGCAGCTGGTGTTCGTCGAGCATGATGCGCAGCAGCTCCGGCACCGCCAGCACCGGATGGGTGTCGTTCAGGTGCACCGCGACATAGTCGGGCAGCGTGTCGAAGCCGTGCTTGTTGCGCAGGTGGCGCGCCACCATGTCCTGCATGCTGGCCGAGACAAAGAAGTATTCCTGACGCAGCCGCAGCTCGCGGCCGGACTGGGTAGAGTCGTCCGGGTAGAGCACGCGCGAGACGTTTTCCGAATGGTTCTTGTCCTCGACCGCGGCGAAGTAGTTGCCGCGGTTGAAGGCGGACAGGTCCATCTCGGTGGTGGCCTTGGCCGACCAGAGGCGCAGGGTGTTGGTGGTGTCGGTGCCATAGCCGGGTATCACCGTGTCGTAGGCCATCGCCAGCACGTCCTGGCAGTCCAGCCACTGCACCTGGTCGCCATTCTTTTCGATGCGGCCGCCGAAGCGCACCCGGTACTGCACTTCCGGACGGGGGAATTCCCACGGGTTGCCGCCGGAAAGCCAGTAGTCCGGCGCCTCGACCTGGCGGCCGTCGACGATCTGCTGGCGGAACATGCCGTAGTCGTAGCGGATGCCGTAGCCCATGCCGGAAATGCCCAGCGTCGCCATCGAATCGAGGAAGCAGGCAGCGAGGCGGCCCAGGCCGCCGTTGCCGAGCGCCGCGTCAGGTTCCAGCTCGGCCAGTTCATTGATGTCGATGTCCAGCGCCCGCAGCGCGTCGCGCACTTCCTGGTAGATGCCGAGCGCCAGCAGCGCGTTGGTGAAGGTGCGGCCGATCAGGAATTCCATCGACAGGTAATAGACCCGCTTGGCGTCCTGCGCGTAAGACTCCTCGGTGGTCTTCATCCAGCGTTCCACCATGCGGTCGCGCACCGCCAGTTCGGTCGCCTGCAGCCAGTCCTGCGGGCTCGCTGCCGCAGGGTTCTTGCCAACGGCATACGTGAGCTTGTTAGCGATCGAGCGCATCAGGTCGTGCACATCGAGCGCGACGCGGTCGTATTCAAATTCGGTATTGGGCATGGGCTTCGGGGTCTAGTCGGGTCGGGTCGTCATGCTGGCGCAGCCGCCCGGCAAGACCGGGTCAGGCTGCGACCTGCTCGTAAAGCGCCAGGTACTGCCGCGCCGCCACGTCCCAGCTGAACTGCTGGCGCATGGCGCAACGCTGCACCTGCGCCAGGTCGGCAGGCCGGGCGGCAAGGGCAAACGCGCGGCGCATCGCCGCATCATACCCGGCAAGCCCGAATTGATCGAAGGAAAAACCGGTGGCGCGGTCCTCTGCCAGGTTTTCCAGCGTGCAATCGACCACGGAGTCCGCCAGGCCGCCGACGCGATGCACCAGCGGCAGCGTGCCGTAGGCCAGCCCGTACAGCTGCGTCAGCCCGCAGGGCTCGAAGCGCGAGGGCACCAGGATGACGTCGGCGCCGGCAATGAGCCGGTGCGACAGTGCTTCGTCATAGCCGATGCGCACGCCGACCGCGGCCGGATTCTGCCGTGCGGCCTCGAGGAACGCCGCTTCCATGCCGGGTTCGCCGCTGCCCAGCAGCGCCAGTTGTCCGCCGCGTTGCAGCAGCGCCGGCAAGCCGTCCAGCACCAGTTGCAGCCCCTTTTGTTCGGTCAGCCGGCTGACCACGCAGAACAGCAGCCCGTCGTCACGCTGGGACAGGCCGAATTCGGCCTGCAACGCACGCCGGCATGCCTGTTTGCCGCCAAGGTCGGACGCGTCATAGCGCGCCGGCAGCAGCGCATCGGTCGCCGGATTCCATATCGCCGGGTCGACGCCGTTCAGGATGCCGTGCAGGTCATGCGAGCGCGCAGCCAGCAGTCCGTCCAGCCCGCAGCCCTGTTCCGGCTGCTGGATCTCGCGCGCATAGCTCGGGCTGACCGTCGTCAGCCGGTCCGCGTAATACAGCCCGGCCTTCATGAACGAAACCTGGCCGTGGAATTCCAGCCCGTACAGGTTGAAGAAATAATCCGGCAGGCCCAGCGCGCCGAACGATCCGGCGTCGAACACGCCCTGGTAGGCCAGGTTGTGCACGGTATAGACCGAGCCGGCCAGCCGTCGTCCGGTCTGGTGTTCGCGCGCCTTCAGGCAAGCCATCGCGACGCCGGCGTGCCAGTCGTGGCCATGTACCACCTGCGGCCGCCAGTCGCCGTCGCCATGCTCGGCCAGCCAGGCCGCGACCCGGCCCAGCAACGCAAAGCGGCGGTCGTTGTCGAGGTAGGCCTGGTTGAAGCTATCGGAGTAAGGGTTGCCCGGGCGGTCGTAGAACTGCGGCGCGTCGATCACATAGGCGACGGTGCCGGCGCCCGGCACCACGCCACGGTACAGGCGCACCGGCTCGGCGCCGAAATAGCCGGACATGTCCACCACCAGCTGCTGCGCGCCGACACCGTTCTTCAGCGCCGGAAAGCCCGGCACCAGCACCCGGGCGTCGCACCCCAGCTGCGCCAGCGCCGGCGGCAACGCGCCGGTGACGTCGGCCAGTCCGCCGGTCTTGAGCAGGGGATAGATTTCCGCGCAAACATGCAGGGCACGCATCATGCTGCCGGCGCGGCGCTACCCTTTTGCAACATGTCCGCGGTGACCAGCACCACCCCGCTTTCCGTGCGGGAGAAGCGCTGCGCATCCTGCTCGGGGTTCTCGCCGATCACCGTGCCTTCGGGCAGCACGCAACCCCGGTCGATCACGACCTTGGACAGGCGGCAGTTCTTGCCAATTTTTGTCTGCGGCAGGATCACTGCCTGGTTGATGGTGCAGAAGGAATCGACCTCGACACTGGAAAACAGCACGGCCTGGCTGATGTCGGAGCCACGCACCACGCAGCCGCCCGAAACCAGCATGTTGACCGAACGGCCCTGCACGCCGTTTTCGTCGGGCAGAAACTTCGCCGGTGGCAGCTGCTCCTGGAAGGTCCAGATCGGCCAGTCGCGGTCATACAGGTCGAGTTCCGGTTTGTCCATCGCAAGGTCGAGGTTGGCTGACCAGAACGCGTCGACCGTGCCAACGTCGCGCCAGTAGGCAATATGCTCGGCGCTCATCGCCGGCGGAATGCTCGACATGCTGAACGGATGCGCGGTGGCGCTGCCGTCGCGCACCACGCGCGGGATGATGTCCTTGCCGAAGTCGTGGTTCGACGCCGGGTTCTGCAGGTCTTCCTCCAGCAGCCGGTACAGGTAGTCGGCATTGAACACATAGATGCCCATGCTGGCGAGCGCGATGTCCGGGTTGTTGGGCATGCCCGGCGGCTGCGCCGGCTTTTCGACGAATTCAACGACGCGTCGCTCGTTGTCGACCGCCATCACGCCGAAGGCGGTGGCTTCCATGCGCGGCACCTCGATGCAGCCGACCGTGCAGCCGGAGCCGCGCTCTACGTGGTCGAGCAGCATCAGCGAATAGTCCATCTTGTAGATATGGTCGCCGGCCAGCACCACCACGTATTCCGGGTTATAGCCACGAATGATGTCGAGGTTCTGGTAAACCGCGTCGGCGGTGCCGCGATACCAGTGGGTCTCGCTGACCCGCTGCTGCGCCGGCAGCAGGTCGATGAACTCGTTCATCTCGGGGCGCAGGAAACTCCAGCCGCGCTGCAGGTGGCGCAGCAGCGAATGCGACTTGTACTGCGTTACCACGCCGATGCGGCGTATGCCCGAGTTGAGGCAGTTGGACAGCGCGAAATCGATGATTCGGAACTTGCCGCCGAAGTACACCGCCGGCTTGGCCCGCTTGTCCGTCAGCTGTTCGAGCCGCGAACCGCGGCCGCCAGCCAGCACCAGCGCCATCGTACGTTTGGGAAGTTGCCGCGACACCAGAAGCTTATCCATGGATCGTCTCATTTTTCGTGTCTTCATCATGATGGATTCCTGCAGTGACAGAAACACTACCCAGCCATGCGGCAGCGTGTCCGGCCTGCACCGTTATCAAAACTATCTCTCAATCGTTCGACCCATGTATTGTTCCTGCGCTAGTCCTTGCAATGAAAAACAGGGCAAGCGAGCGGCCGCTAGTTGATAGAATCGGCCACGTTCACATGTAAGGCTGCCAACATATTATCGTGCGGCAAAAATTTTTACTGCGTTTTCTGATGGGTCCAACCATGGCTTTCCCCCCGAACGACGCGGCGCTGCGGCGCTACCCCCGCCTGCTGACCATCGCCGGCTCCGACAGTGGCGGCGGCGCCGGCATCCAGGCCGACCTCAAGACCTTCGCCGCGCTGGGCTGCTATGGCATGAGCGCAATCACTGCGATCACCGCGCAGAACACGCTGGGCGTGAGCGCCATCGCGCCGCTGCCGGCGGCGCTGCTGACGCAGCAGATCGATGCGGTCACGATGGATATCGGGGTCGACGCGGTCAAGATAGGCATGCTGCATGACCCGGAAGTCGTACTCGCAGTGGCCGCGGCGATACGCCGGCACGGCTGGACACGGGTCGTGCTGGACCCGGTCATGGTCGCCACCAGCGGCGACGCGCTGATCGCGCGCGAAACGGTTTCAGTGCTGGTGCGCGAACTGTTCCCGCTGGCCACCGTGGTCACGCCCAACCTCGACGAGGCGGCGCTATTGCTGGGCCGGCCCGTGACCACGGAAGCCGAACTGGCGCCAGCCGCGGCCGACCTCCTTGCGCTGGGCGCGCCGGCCATGCTACTCAAGGGCGGGCACCTGGCGGGCGACACATTGGTGGACCTGTTGCTGGAAGCCGGACAGGCGCCGCTGACCATGCGCGGGCCTCGCATTGCCAGCGCGAATACCCACGGCACCGGCTGCACATTGTCGTCGGCCATCGCCTGCCACCTGGCGCTGGGCTGCAGCCTGGCCGACGCTGTGCAGCTTGCGCGCGACTATGTCATTGCGGCAATCCGCCATGGCGCCGACGTGCGTACCGGTAGCGGCCACGGGCCGCTGAACCATGGCTACGCGCCGGTGCCGATGCAGAAACTTGCGGCGGACCTGGCAATTTCACCAGCTGCTTGATCTTGCTCAGGGCGGCGCTGTCATCGGGATGAAACGCTAGCGGTTTAGGCTAACCGTTTCATCAAGTTACCGGAGCTTGCAATGAACAAATCCCTTGCCGCGCTTGCTGTTCTCGGCGCAACAGCCGGGTTCGCCCAGGCCCAGACCAGCGTGTCCGTCTACGGTTCCTTCGACGCCGGCGTGCGCAGCCAGAACCATGTCAACAGCAATGGCAACAGCCGCACCACCATGGGTTCCAACGGCACCTACAACTCCAACCGCCTCGGCTTCAAGGGCACGGAAGACCTGGGCGGCGGGCTCAACGCGCATTTCACGCTGGAAAGCGCGTTCAACTCCGGCACCGGCGCCACCGACAGCAGCCGCCATTTCGGCCGCTCGGCCTTCGTCGGCCTCGGCGGCCAGTGGGGCTCACTGGACCTGGGGCGGCAGTACACGGTGGCCTACCGGACCGTCGGCACCTACGACCCGTTCAACTACAAGTTCACCGGCATCATCCCGACGTCGCAGGCCAGCATCTCGGCCGGCACCCGGGTCGATAACGACATCCAGTACACCGGCACCTTCGGCCCGCTGACAGCGCGCGCCGAGTATGCCTTGTCCGAACGCGTCGGCGGCGGCAGCGCCGGCTCGCATGCCGGCATCGGCGCCACCTTCGCCAGCGGCCCGATCGCGCTCGGCGCTGCCTACACCGCGCGCAAGCCCGATGTCAGGACCGCCGCCCAGGTCACCGCGAACGCCCCGGCCAACTTCCAGGACAACCGTTCATGGACGCTGGGCGGCGCCTACACGATGGGCCCGGCCCGCGTCGCGGCGGGTTATGCGCGCGAAACCCAGGACCTGGCCGCCGGCGGCGAAGCCGACCAGCAGAACGCGTGGCTGGGCGGCAGCTACAACCTCAACCCGGCGCTCGCGCTGAGCGCGGCCTATTACCATACGAAGGTCGATGCCGGCCTGGCCGGCGTGACGGCGGACGGCAAGCGCGGCCTGTTCATCGTCGGCGCGACCTATGCGCTTTCCAAGCGCACCAACTTCTATGCCGATGTCGACTATGCGCGCTTCAAGGACGGTTTGGCCGGCAGCGGCAGCAGCCCGTCTTCCGGCCAATTGCCGCTTGGGTCGCCTGCCGGGCAGGACCGGATGGTGGGCTTTTCGGTGGGTGTGAACCACCTGTTCTGAGCGCATCTCCGCTGCCTTGCCTTTGACGTGGCCTTTGACGTGGCCTTTGACGTGGCCTTTGACGTGGCCTTTG
>CAUQYP010000213.1:0-8116 GCA_963522035.1 uncultured Noviherbaspirillum sp.
TCGGCACCAGCGACGTGGCGTCATCAACGGGGACCCACGTCAAAAGCAGCGTCAACGACAGCAGCAACAGCAACAGCAACAGCACCAGCAACTGTCGCTGCGCGGGCAACGGCAGAATCTACTTGCCCTCGCCATCATCATCCTGCAACACCCGCAGGGCCGGCCCCTCCATATCATCGAACTGCCCACCATCCGACATCCGGAAAAAAACCCAGATCGCCACGAACACGATCCCCACACTCACCGGCACCAACAGATAAAGCGCATCCATAATCTAGCTCCCTCTCGCAATGCGCCGCAAGCGCAACGCATTCGCCACCACCAGCATCGAACTAAGCGACATCCCCACCCCCGACATCCAGGGATTAAGCCACCCGGCCGCCGCCGCCGGAATCGCCACCGCGTTATAGACCATCGCCCACGCCAGGTTCTGCCGCACTACGGCCATCGTGGCAGCAGCGCCTTCAGCTGCGTCCGCCAGCGCGGAAAGGCGCCCCGACAACAGCACGGCGTCCGCACTGCTCTGTGCCAGCACCGCCCCACCGCCCATCGCAAACGACACATCGGCAGCTCGCAGCACAGCCGCATCGTTGATGCCGTCCCCCACCATCGCCACCACCGCGCCCTCGCGCTGCAGGCCCTGTACGTAGGCCAGCTTCCGGTCAGGCAACTGGCCGCCCAGCGCCACGGCGATGCCCAGCGAACGGGCCACATCGTCGGCGACTGCCTGCTGGTCGCCGCTTAGCAGCACCACTTGCTTGCCCGCGGCGGCAAAGCGCGCAACGACGTCGGCGGCGTCATCCCGCAAGCCATCGGCCAGGTCGAAGCGCGCCAGCACGCCCGCCTCGCTGCCCAGCCACACCGGGCTGACGCCCGATGGCACGACCGGCTGCAGGAAGCGCCCGGCGATGCCGCCGACGAAGCCTGCGTTGCCGAGACGGTAGCGGACGCCGTCGACCAGGCCTTCGATGCCCTCGCCCGCCACATCGCGCAAGCCGACCGCGCAGGATGACGACGGGCCGGACGCGGCAAGCAGCGCCTGCGCCAGCGGATGCGCGCTGCCGGCTTCGAGCGCCGCCGCGACTTGCAGGCAATGCGCGCGCTCTGCGCCGTTATACAAGCCGACGTCCCGCAGCACGGGCTTGCCCAGGGTCAGCGTGCCGGTCTTGTCGAATACCACGTGGGTCGCGCGGTGCATGGTTTCCAGCACATGCGGCCGCATGATCAGCACGCCGCGGCGCAGCAGCGCATCGGTCGCTGCGGCCAACGCGCTCGGCGTGGCCAGCGACAGTGCGCACGGACAGGACACCACCAGCACGGCAATCGCAATCGGCCAGGCGCGCGCGGCGTCATGCCACTGCCAGAACAGGAACACGGCGCCGGCCAGCAACAGCAGGCCGGCCACGAACCAGGCTGCCACGCGGTCAGCCCATTGCGCCAATGCGGGCTTGCCCAGGCCGGCGCTTTCGGCCATGCGCACCAGGGTTGCCAGGGTGCTGCCGGCCGCGGTGCGGACCACGCGCAGCAGCGCCGGCTGGCCGGCGTTGATCGCGCCCCCGGGAACAGCGTCGCCGGCGGTGCGCTGCTGCGGCGCGCTTTCACCTGTCAGGAGCGACAGGTCGAGGCTGGTTCGTCCTTCCAGCAGCACGGCGTCGGCGGCGATGGCGTCGCCCGGTCTTGCCAAAATCACGTTGCCGGGTGAGAGGTCGGTAGCGGCCACGGTGGTGGCATTGCGGCTGGCAGGATAGTCATCGAGCCGCTGCGCCGCATCGGGCAGGCCATGCTGCAGGCGCTCCAGCGCGCCGGCGGCGCGGCGCCGTGCGGCCAGCTCCAGCACGCGGCTGCACAGCAGCAGGAAGATGAACATGGTCACCGAGTCGAAATACACCTCGCCGCTGCCGCGCATGGTTGCCGCAACGCTGGCGGCGAAGGCGGCGACGATGCCCAGCGCCACCGGCACGTCCATGGTCAGCGCGCGCTGGCGCAATGCGGCCCACGCGCCGCGAAAGAAAGGCTGGGCCGAGTAGCACACGGCAGGCAGCGTCAGCAGCAGGCTGGCCCACTGCATCAGCGCGGCCATGTCGGCTTCAAGCGTGCCGTCGTCTGCCAGGTAGGCCGGGACTGCATACATCATTACCTGCATCATCGACAGGGCGGCGACGAACAGCTGGCGGCCCAGGGTCTTGCCGGCACGCCGCAGCTGCGCCTCGTGCCTGGCCGGGTCGAACGGATAGCCGGCATAGCCTATTTCATGCATCGCGCCGAGGATAACGCTCAGTGGGCATCGCGCCGGGTCCCAGCGCACCAGCAGACGGCCAGTGGCAATGTTCATGTTGGCGGCGATGACGCCGGTGAGCTGGCGCAGCCGGCGCTCGATCAGCCAGGTGCAGGCAGCGCAACGCAGGCCGTCGACCGACAGCGTCGCTTCCAGCATGCCATCGGCGGCGCGGTGTTTGCGCGACACGTCCTCGCTGTCGTACAGCCGCAGTTGCGGCGGCAGCGCGTCTTCGCCGGCGGTGGCGGCAAAGCCGCTGCGTTCCCGGTAATAGTCGGCAATGCCATGGTCGACAATGGCCTGTGCCACCGCTGCGCAGCCCGGGCAGCACATGGCGCGCGGGGCGCCATCGATCTCGACCTGCCACCCGGCGTCGGCCGGCACCGGCAAGCCGCAATGAAAACAGTCCGCGTGCCGCGACCGGTCATCAAGCCTGGGCAGTGCATTCATTGCATTGCTCCTGGAGGCGCCAGGCAAAGCGCCTCGAGCCAGCCCATGTCAATACCGCCGCTGGCGCGGACCAGGCCGAGCAGTCCGAAGGACAGCACCAGCAGGCCGGCGCCCAGCCGTACCGGGCGGCGCCGTGTCCAGGCCTGGAGCACATTGCCGAACAGGCCCATGGTGAACAGCGCCGGCAGCGTGCCCAGGCCGAAGGCCAGCATGACCGCGGCGCCGCCGCCGGCGGAGCCGCTCAGCATTGCCGACATCAGCATGCTGTAGACCATGCCGCAAGGCAGCCAGCCCCACAGCGCGCCCAGCGCCAGCGCCTTGCCGGGGTGGTCAATTGGCAACAGGTGGCGGGTCAGCGGCTGCAGCCGCGACCAGAGCAGCCTGCCGAGCGATTCCAGCCTTGCCAGGCCCTGCCACGCATTCATCAGGTACAGGCCCAGCGCCACCAGCAGCAGGTTGGCCAGCCAGTAGGCAGCAAGCTGCAGCGGCGCCGCGCCGGCAAGCTGGCGCACGCCGCCGAGCAGGCCGCCAGCCAGCGCGCCGGCCGCCATATAGCTCCCGATGCGGCCGGCATTGTAGGCAAGCACCCTGCCCGCCCCATCGAGCGCGATTGCCGGCGCCTGCGCGGCCACGACCGCGACCGGCAAAGCGCGGCGCGGCGCAGCGATCGAGAAAGCGCTAACGATGCCGCCGCACATGCCCACGCAATGAACGCTGCCGACCAGGCCGGCAACGAAGAAGGGCAGCAAGGCCAGCGTGTCCATTGCCGGCTCAGATGGTGCGGGAATAACGCGGACCCTCGGCCCGCTTTTCCTGCAGGTACCGGTCGAACACCATGCAGATATTGCGCACCAGCAGCCTGCCGCGCGGCGTGACGACGATCCACTCGGGCCCCACGGTGAGGAGCCCGTCCTCTTCCATCCGGCGCAGCTGCGCCAGTTCATTGCCGAAGTAGGCAGCGAAGGTGACCGGGTAAGCCTGCTCGACGGAGGCAATGGACAGTTCGAAGTGGCACATCAGCCGCTGGATGATGAGCCGGCGCAGCACGTCGTCCATGGACAGCCGGATGCCGCGCGCGATCGGCAGCTCGTTGCGGTCGAGGTGGCTGTAATACGCGTCCAGCGTCTTCACGTTCTGGCTATAGGACGGGCCGACCGCGCTGATGGCGGAGACGCCGCAGGACACCAGGTCGGTGTCGGCATGGGTCGAATAGCCCTGGAAGTTGCGGTGCAGCCGGCCCTGCCGCTGCGCAACGGCGAGTTCGTCGTCCGGCCTGGCGAAATGGTCCATGCCGACGTAGACATAGCCTGCGCTGCACAGGCGCTCGATGCACAGCGACAGCATGCGCAGCTTCTCGTCGGGCGACGCGAGGTCGTCCTCGGCAATGCGCCGCTGTGGCTTGAACAGGTGCGGCAGATGGGCATAGTTGTAGGCAGAGATCCGGTCCGGGTTGGCGGCGACGACCTTGTCCAGCGTCACGCGCATGGTCTCCACCGTCTGCAAGGGCAGGCCGTAGATCAGGTCGATGCTGACCGAGCGGAAACCGGCGTCGCGGGCGGCGGCGATCACGGCGCGGGTCCCGGCTTCGGGCTGGATGCGGTTGACGGCCTTCTGCACGTTGGCGTCGAAGTCCTGCACCCCGAGGCTGATACGGTTGAAGCCCTGGCGGCGCAGGCTATAAATCCGTTCGACGTCGACCGTGCGCGGATCGACCTCGATCGAATATTCGCCGATGTCGTCGGCAGCCAGTTGGAAGCAGCGCCGCACATGCGTCATCAGCTCCGCCATCTGCGCATCGGAAAGATAGGTCGGCGTGCCGCCGCCGAGATGCAGCTGCTCCACATGATTAATGCCCGCAAACAGCTGGCCCTGCAACGCGATCTCGCGCTTCAGGTAAGCGAGGTAGGTGGCTGCCTTTTCGTGGCGCCTGGTGACGATCTTGTTGCACGCGCAGTAATAGCAGACGGTGTCGCAGAACGGGATGTGCAGGTAGAGCGACAACGGATGCAGGCCGCCTCGGCTGCGCAGGCCGGCGACTGCCTGCAGGTAGTCGCCGTAGTCGAACGCTTCGGAAAACCGGTCCGCAGTCGGATAAGAGGTGTAGCGTGGACCGGACTGGCTGAGCCGCCGGATCAGCGCCGCATCGAACTCGACGACCGGCGTAGCGCATGCGGCGACTTGGGGGCCCAACATGATGGCGATCTCCTGCTGCCTGGCGCGGCGCGAACTGCGCCATCGATCCAGGCCGACGCAGTGTACGAAGCAGGGTGCGCAATTTCCTTGATGTAAGTCAAAAGGCCCGGACCGCCCCGGGCCGCAGCCGTTGGCGCCGGTCGATGGCAGACCTGCAACCTGTTTCCATTTACGCTATCCTTGTGGGCTTTCGCGCCAGGCTGACGGCCTTCCAGGACGCCCCGCGCGAAGCCTGTTCCAACCTTTCCAGCCGACCCCGGAGAACACCATGCACCAAGCGGCACAATCCATGCCCGAACTGAATGATCCTGCCCTGCTGCGCAGCCAGGCCTATGTCGACGGCGCCTGGTGCGCGGCCGCTTCGGCCGCCACGTTCGAGGTGAGCAATCCGGCCGACGGCGCCATCATCGCCAGCGTGCCCGACATGGGCGCAGCCGACGCGCAGCGCGCGATCGACGCGGCGGCGGCGGCCTTCCCGGCATGGTCGGCCCGCACCGGCAAGGAGCGCGCGGCCATTCTGCGCAACTGGTTCAACCTGCTGGAGACGCATGCCGCCGACCTCGCCACGCTGATGACGGCCGAACAGGGCAAGCCGCTGGCGGAGGCAAAGGGCGAAGTCGCGTATGGCGCCAGTTTCATCGAATGGTTTGCCGAGGAAGCCAAGCGGGTCAGCGGCGACGTGCCGGGCTCGACCTGGAAAGACAAGCGCATGGTGGTGCTGAAGCAGCCTATCGGCGTCTGTGCGTCGATCACGCCATGGAATTTCCCGATCGCGATGATTACCCGCAAGGTGGCGCCGGCGATTGCCGCCGGCTGCACCATCGTCATCAAGCCGGCCGAACAGACGCCGCTGTCGGCGCTGGCGCTGGCCGAACTGGCGCACCGGGCCGGCATGCCGCCGGGCGTGATCAACATCGTCACCGCCGACGCCGCCAACTCGGTCGAAGTCGGCCGCGTGCTGTGCGACAGCCCGGTGGTGCGCCACCTGTCCTTTACCGGCTCGACGCCGGTGGGCCGCATCCTGATGCAGCAGTGCGCGCCGACCGTGAAGAAGCTGGCGCTGGAACTGGGCGGCCATGCGCCCTTCGTCGTGTTCGACGACGCCGATCTCGATGCCGCGGTGGAAGGCGCGCTGGCGTCGAAGTATCGCAATGCCGGCCAGACCTGCGTCTGCACCAACCGCTTCTATGTCCACGCGTCGCTGCATGACGCCTTCGTGCAGAAGCTGGCCGCGGGCGCTGCGCAGATCCGGGTGGGAAATGGCTTCGAGAGCGGCATCGGCATCGGCCCGCTGATCGACAGCCAGGCGGTCGAAAAGGTGCAGTACCACGTGGCTGACGCCGTGGCGAAAGGCGCAAAACTGGAAAGCGGCGGCCGCGCGCACGCGATGGGTGGCCTGTTCTACGAGCCGACCGTGCTGTCCAATGTCGGCGCCGACATGAAGATCATGCGCGAGGAAACCTTCGGCCCGGTGGCCGCGGTGGTGAAGTTCACCAGCGAGGAAGAAGTGCTGGCCGCCGCCAACGACACCGACTTCGGCCTGGCCGCCTACTTTTATGCGCGCGACATCGGCCGCGTCTGGCGCGTTGCCGAGAAGCTGGAGTACGGCATGGTGGGCATCAACACCGGCATCATTTCCAACGAGGTCGCGCCCTTCGGCGGCGTCAAGCAGTCCGGCCTCGGGCGCGAAGGGTCGAAGTACGGCATGGACGAGTACCTGGAAATCAAATACCTGTGCATCGGAGGCATCTGAGCCTGCGCATGACGCCTCCTGAACAACCGTCCGGCCCGACGCCGGCAACACACACGCGCATCGTCGTCGGTTCGACCGGGCTGGCGCTGATGCTGGCGGCGCTGGCCATGCTGGGGCCGTTTGCGGTGGACACCTACCTGCCGGCGTTTCCGGCAATCCAGGCTTCGCTCAATGCCAGCCCGCTGCAGGTGCAGCAGACCCTCACTGCCTACATGCTGTCGTTCGGCATCATGACCTTGTGGCATGGCGCGCTGTCCGACTCCTACGGCCGGCGCAACATCATCCTGTTCGCGCTGGCCGCGTTCGGCATCGCCTCGCTGGCCTGCGCGTCGGTGCACAGCGTCGAATACCTGTGGATCTTCCGCGTGCTGCAGGGCGTCTCGGCCGGCGCCGGCGTGGTGATCGGCCGCGCCATCATCCGCGACCTGTACGCCGGGGCGCCGGCGGCGAAGCTGCTGTCGCTGGTGACGATGATCTTTTCCATCGCGCCGGCGATTGCGCCCATCATGGGCGGCTGGATCGTCAAGCTGCTCGACTGGCGCTCGATCTTCATTTTCCTGTTCCTCTATACCGCCTTGCTGCTGTGGTACTGCTACCGCAACCTGCCGGAAAGCCTGCCGCCGGAAAAACGGCAACCCTTCAATCCGCACACCCTGTGGGAAAGCTATCGCTCGGTATTCCGCTCGCAGCTGTTCCACCTCGAAGCCGGTACGGTAGCCTTCAACTTCGCCGGGCTGTTCCTGTACGTGGCCGCAGCGCCGGTGTTCATCACCCAACACCTCGGGCTCGGCGCCGACGACTTCGCCTGGCAGTTCGTGCCCTCGGTCGGCGGCATTTTCTTCGGCGCGCTGGCGGTGAACCGGCTGGCCGGGCGCACCTCGATCCAGCAGCAGGCGCGCATCGGCTTCGGCCTGCTGCTCGGCGCGGCCTTGTTCAACGTGGTCTACCACCTGTTCATGCCGCCGGCCTTGCCGTGGTCGGTGTTGCCGCTGTTCTTCTACACCTTCGGCATGTCCATGGTGGCGCCGGGCGCGACGCTGCTGGTGATGGACCTGTTCCCGGCCATCCGCGGCATCGCCGCCTCCTGCCAGTCCTGTGCGATGACGGTGCTGGCCTCGGCGGTTTCCGGGCTGCTGGCGCCGCTGCTCTGGGATTCGGTGCTGTATCTGGCCGCCGGCCAACTGGCGCTGACGGGCATCGGCCTATGCCTGTGGATACGCGCCGGCGTCGTGCGGCGGCGGCTGGCGGAAGCGCGCGGACCCATCTGATTCCCGAGCGCGTCTGGAACGCCTCGGCCGGCTGGAGCAGTTTCGTGCTGACTTGCCCAAGCCGGCCTGTAAGCACTATTGCTTGTTGCGCGCAGCGACAGTTGCTGTTGCCCGCGCAGCGACAGTTGCAGTTGCTTTTGACGCTGCCTTTGACGTGGATCCCCGTTAGACGGCGAC
>CAUQYP010000214.1:0-8064 GCA_963522035.1 uncultured Noviherbaspirillum sp.
ACCAGCGACGTGTCGCCATCGACGGGGGCCCACGTCAAAAGCAGCGTCAAAAGCAACAACAACAGCAACGGCAACGGCAACGGCAACGGCAACGGCAACGGCAACTGTCGCTGCGCGGAAAAGGCGCTTCTGGCGCAAGCCAGCATGGAAATGCGCCAAGGGCCGATCCCGCCCTATTCTGATCTACGCCAACAAGCGCGAACGCGCGCGTTGACAGCAAAAAGACACGCGCGCAGGGTATGGATGGCCCGGCCGCCCCGGCCCGACCTCGTTCCCCGGCATTTCCCCCTTCAACCGGAAGAGGAAAACCATGCGCCAGTCCATGCGTCCCGATCCCACCTTCCATCCGTCCGCACAACTGGCGATGGAAGCCGAACCCGAACATATCGCCTACACGGTGCTGCTGTCGCCGGACCGGTCGCGGCCGGACGCGCTGGCCGTTGTCGACGTCGACCCGCAAAGCCCGACCTACGGCGCCATGATCAACCGGCTGGACATGCCCCACACCGGCGACGAATTCCACCATTTCGGCTGGAATGCCTGCAGTTCTGCGCTGTCCCCGATGTCCGGCCATGCGTTCGTGCAGCGCCGCTACCTGGTCATACCCGGCATACGCTCGTCGCGCATCTACATCGTCGACACCCAGCCCGACCCGCGCGCGCCGAAGCTGGTCAGGACCATCGAGCCGGAAGAAGTGCTGAAGAAGACCGGCTACTCGCGCCCGCACACCGTGCACTGCGGCCCGGAAGGTATCTACATCAGCACGCTGGGCGGCGGCGGCGCAGACGGCACGGACGGGCCGCCCGGCATCTTCATCATGGACTGCGAAAGCTTCGACATCCTGGGGCGCTGGGAAATCGACCGCGGGCCGCAGAAGCTGCATTACGATTTCTGGTGGAACCTGCCGCGCGACTACATGGTGTCGAGCGAGTGGGGCCTGCCGCCGCAGTTCGAGAACGGCATCGTCCCGGAAGACCTGCTGGCCAACAAGTACGGCCACGCGCTGCATTTCTGGAACCTGCGCGAGCGCACCCATGTCCAGACCATCGACCTCGGCGCCAACCACCAGATGGCGCTGGAGCTGCGCCCGGCGCATGACCCGACGCGGGAATACGGCTTCCTCGGCGTGGTCGTTGACACCACCAACCTGGAAGGGTCGATCTGGACCTGGTACCGCGAGAACGGCCGCTTCCATGCGCGCAAGACCGCGGTAATCCCGCCCGAGCCGGCCGCTGCGGACCAGCTTCCCGCGCTGCTGAAGGGCTTTGGCGCCGTGCCGCCGCTGGTCAGCGACATCGACCTGTCCCTCGACGACCGCTATCTGTATGTCGCCTGCTGGGGTACCGGCGAATTGCGGCAGTACGACGTCGCCGACCCGATGAAGCCGGCGCTGGCAGGCAGCGTGCGCATCGGCGGCATAACGCGGCAGGCGGCGCACCCGAATGGCAAGCCGTTCGGCGGCGGCCCGCAGATGACCGAGATCAGCCGGGACGGCAAGCGCGTGTACTTCACCAACTCGCTCTACAGCAGCTGGGACAGGCAGTTCTACCCGGACGGCGTGCCGGGCGCGCAGGTGCTGTGCCATGTCGGCGCGCAGGGCGGCATCACGCTGGACCCGGGGTACTTCGTCGACTTCGGCCCGGACTACGGCGCACACCAGATCCGGCTGCAGGGCGGCGACTGCTCGACCGACTCGTTCTGCTATCCGTCGGCTTGAGCACCGCCACCGCACTCTGGCTCACCATCGTCGCGCTCGGCCTGTACCACGGCCTCAATCCGGCGATGGGGTGGCCGCTCGCGGTGGCCAACGGCATGACGGACCGGCGTGCGGGCAGCGTGCTCGCCACCGTGTTCCCGCTGGCCGGCGGGCATTTTGCGGCGGTGGCCATCGTGCTGGCGCCGTTCGCCTGGCTGAGCTGGTACGTGGAATGGAGCCGCGCGATTCGCCTCGGCGCAGGCGCGGCAGTCATGCTGTTCGGCCTGTTCAGGCTGATCCGGCCGCGCCACCCGCGCCTGATGGCGCGCATCGCGCCGTCCAGGCTGGCGCTGTGGTCTTTCGCGATGGCGACGGCGCACGGCGCGGGCCTGATGCTGGCGCCCTTCATGCTGGGCCTGTGCGGGTCGCCGACTTCCCATGCCGGCCACGGCGCAGTCATGGCGTACATGGCGCGCTCGAACATGGCCACTGCGCTGATGGTCGCCGCCGCACACAGCCTGGCAATGCTAGTAGCCGGCATCTGCATGGCCATGCTGGTGTACCGCTATTTCGGCCTGCGCTTCCTGCGGCGCGCCTGGTTCGACCTGGACCGCCTGTGGGGCGCGAGCCTGGTCCTGGCCGGCGCTGCGGGAATACTGCTTGCGGCCTGAGAACGGCAGCAAGCCGGCGACCGGCTTGGGAGACGCAGCCGAAGCTTGTTCATTTCGTACCCCACCGGCCAGCTTGCTTGACACGCCGTTCGACACCGCTAATCTTGTCCGATCGGCATGCCCTGCACCCGCCTTAACGCAGGGCAGGAGAGAACCGTAAAACACAGCCAAGGAGGCAGCAATGGCATCACAAGCACTCAGCCCCGAGATGCAGCAGTGTCTCGAAAACTGCATGGCCTGCCACCGGCTATGCACCGAAACCGCCGCCCACGTGCTGCATGGCGGCCACGTCCATAGCGAGGCAAAGCACCTGGTCGCCTTGCTCGACTGCGCGCAGATCTGCCTGACCCATGCCGACTTCATGTCCAGGCGCTCGCCCCATCATGCGCACCTGGCCGGTGAATGCGCGGAAATCTGCAGCGCCTGCGCAGCGCTGTGCGAGGAGCACCAGGACCCGGACGGCAAGATGGCCGCCTGCGCAAAAGCCTGCCGCACCTGCGCCGACAGCTGCTCGAAAATGAAATCTGCCTGAACCACGTCAATGAGAGGAGAACATCATGCCCCAGGGCGATAAATCAGCCTACACCGACAAGCAGAAGCGGCAAGCCGAACATATTGAGGAAGGCTATGAGAAACGCGGCGTGCCGGAGAAGGAAGCGGAACGGCGCGCATGGGCCACGGAGAACAAGATCTCCGGCGGCGGCAAGAAGTCGGGTTCCGGCAAGCACTGAGGCGGGACAGCCGGGAAAGTTAAGGGCAAAATAGCGTCCTCCGGGCTGCCAGCCCGCTTTCGACGCCCGCCATGTCCGTTATCACCCGCCCGGCTGCACTGCTGCTCAATGTCGGGCACGCGCTCGACCACCTTTTCCTGCTGATTTTTGCCGCGGCGGTCACCTCGATTGCCGCGGAATTCGGCTTCGAGCACTGGGAAGACCTGATGCCGTATGGTGTCGGCGCGTTTTTCCTGTTCGGCCTCGGCTCGCTGCCATCCGGCCGCCTCGGCGACCTGTGGGGACGGCGCGCGATGATGGTGGTTTTTTTCATCGGCCTGGGTAGCGCGGCGCTGCTGACGGCCTGCGTGCAGAATGCCTGGCAACTGGCCGGCGCACTGATGCTGCTCGGACTGTTCGCCTCCATCTATCATCCGGTCGGCATTCCAATGCTGGTACAGGGCAGCCGGACGCCCGGCGCCGTCATTGGCATCAACGGCCTGGCCGGCAACCTCGGGGTAGCGGCGGCGGCGCTGTTGACGGGGTTCCTGATAAAGGAGTCCGGCTGGCGCGCAGCCTTTATCGTGCCCGGCCTGTTCTCGGTAGGCTGCGGCATCGCCTTTGCCCGCCTGGCGCCGGCCGAGGCTGAGGCGCCCGCCAAAAGGGCGAAAACGGTCGCGGTGCGCCTGCCTGCAGCCGTGCTGGCGCGCATTTTCCTGGTAATGACGACCGCGGCGGTGTCCGGCAGCATGCTGTTCAACTTTTCGACCAATGGCAACGAGCGGCTGCTGGCCGAACGCCTGCAGGGCATCATCAACGATCCGGCGCAGCTCGGCATGCTGCTGGCCGGGGTCTATGCAGTGGCCTCGCTGGCGCAGGTCGTCGTCGGGAGGCTGATCGACCGGTTTCCGCTCAAGCGGCTTTACCTCTGCATGGTCGGCTCCCAGGTGCCGCTGCTGGCGCTGGCAGCACATGCCACCGGCTGGTCGCTGTACACGCTGCTGCTGGCAGTAATGATTTTTATCTTCGGCGCGATCCCGTTCACCGATGCCATGGTGGTGCGTTATGTCGACGACGACATGCGTTCGCGCGTTGCCGGCATGCGTCTCAGCGTGTCTTTCGGCATCAGCTCGCTGGCGGTGTGGCTGCTGGGGCCGGTGGTCAAGTCCGGCGGTTTTTCCACGCTGCTGCTGATCATGGCGGGCATTTCGCTATTTACTACCACGGTCGTTTTCCTGATGCCCGGCGAGACGGCGCTGCGAGCGGCGGCAGTGCGACGCTGACCCGCCAGCCCGTTCGGGCGGCGGTGCCGATCCGTACTCCGTCCCGCGCACAAATAAATTTCTTACTGCAATAACCGCCTGGCGCCCCTTTTCAGTCGCAACGACCGCATCCCCGAGCGCGGTGTCAGCCCCCGTGAAAACCCTTCAGCACATCCTCGACCGGCTTTTCAGGATCGATGGTGGAATCGTTCGTACGTGCCGAGGTATCGAGTTTCTTGCTTTCTTCCTCTGCCTGTTTAAGCTTTTCTTCGGAATCCGGTGGCGGAGTCGGATTGGAATTGGTCAGATCGGGCATGGCACCTCCATGAGTTAGGCCGGACGGACACCGTCGCGGCAAAGGAATTTAGACCGGGAAATCAGCCTGGCGTTCTCGCCAGGGAATACTTCACGGTTGACCAGACCGTTACTGCGGCACTTGCTATTTCCCGTCGGTGCACTTGCAAGCAGCTTCCCTGCGCCACTTATTTCACACCGGGCACAGAAAAATTTGTTTTAAAAATACCGTTCACCTGTTACTCCCGGTTAAACTCTTTCTGGAATTGTCTTTAATGAACTAATTTCCGGCTTCAAGATGGTTTTGATGCATCGCCTGCTTTCCGGCCATGGCAAGCGGATGAGGCACCGATGGGCGGACGCAAAAGTAACGGGTTGGCGCGGTGCGCATTACCGTGCCGAAGCCGCCGTTGCGCGTTTCTGCGGAATGGAGCGACAGGCGAAGCAGCATGGCTATCCTCGATGCACTGTTCGCGGCACTGAACCCGGCCGAAAAGCTCCGGTTTGCCAGGCGCATCGCGCCGCAACTCGTGGTGTGGGTGATTGGCGCCCTGGTCGTTGCCGCATTCAAGTGGGCAATTTTCTTCAGCGTCCAGGAAACGGCGCGCGAGGAAGCAAGGCAGGCTGCGGTACAGGCCACGGCATCGTTTGCAGATCGTCATGCCGACCGGCTTTACCGCACCTTTGACAGCATGAACCAGATGATGCACCACGTTCAGCTGGAATGGGCGCTGTCGGATGGCCGGATGAAAATCGACGACATGCGACGCTATTGGCTGTTTGCGTCACCCTCTTTGTATTACGTCACCATATTCAACAGCAGCGGCATGCCGGTTTTGACCAGCCTGCCCAAGATGCTGGCGATCTCGGTCACCGACCGGCCTTATTTCAGCGCCCACCAGTCCGCTCAGGTCGACAAGCTCTTCATCGGCGCGCCGACGATTGGCCGCGCATCGAAAATCAACGTGATCCAGCTGTCGCGGCGCCTTGCAGATAAAGATAATGCATTCGCCGGCGTCGTTGCCCTGTCCATCGTGGAAACCCTGTTCACGGCGAACTACGATGCAATCGTGCTGGGCAGGAAGGGCCTGCTCGGCTTCATCAGCGTCGACAATCGGGTCATGGTCGCCCGGATCGGCGACCAGACGTCCCAGGCCGAACGGCTACAGCCTTTCCTCCAGCCCACGTTCAATGGCCCTGCAGGCAGCGCCCTGGTCGACGGCAGCCGCTTTGCCGACGGCCGAAGCAGGTTCGTCGCATGGCAAAGCGTGAAAGGCTATCCGCTCATGGCGTTCGCGGGCCTGGATGCCGAGGAAGCGTTGGCATCGTTCGAATCCCGCTACCAGAATTCAAAACAGAACGCGCTGTGGGCCAGCCTGGTGCTGGCCCTGTTCACCTTGATGGCCATGCTCTTCACCACCGAGAGAGCATGGCGCAAGCATCAGCTATCCATCACTTCTGCCACGTATCGGCTGGCGACCGAACAGGGAAGCGAAGGCATTTATATCTACCAGCCCGTCTTCGACCGGAACGGCGTCATCATCGATTTCAGGATCACCGACTGCAACCATCGCGCTGCCGAATTTTTCAGGCTCGAGCGCGACGCCCTGATCAACCGGACCGTCTCTTCATTCCGCACCGGGATCAAGGTGCAAGCCTTCATGGCATGGCTGGTCGAGGCCTGGGAGCGGGGTTTCTACGACAGCGAGATTCGGGTACCGCGGGGAAGTGCGCTGCAGCTGCACTGGGCGGAAATCAAAATCCTGCGTTCCAATGACTTGCTGGCCCTGCGGCTGCGGGACATCAGCCAGGCGAAAGAACACCTGACGGAGCTTGAGCGGCGCAGCGAAGAGGACTTCCTGACGGGCTTGCCCAACCGGCACTGGGTGCAACACTACCTGCCGCAGGCGATTGCGGCCGCAAAAGCAGGCAACCGGCGCATTGCGCTGCTATTCATCGACCTCGACGGATTCAAGAAAGTCAATGACACTGCCGGGCACCCTGCCGGCGATGAAGTATTGCGGCACGCGGCAGAGCGCCTCAGGGAAGCGACACGGCCGGACGACAAGGTCGTACGATTCGGCGGCGACGAATTTGTCGTCGTCCTGGAAAACATCGAGGGCCGGGAAGACGGCGCCCATGTCGCGCAACGGGTGCAGAAAGCCTTTTCCCAGCCCTTCCGGACTAGCGAGAACGTTCATACGGTCGGCACGTCGATCGGCATCTCGATATTTCCGGACGACGGGCTGGACGCCCAGGCCTTGCTGGAGAAGGCGGATATTGCGATGTACTCCGTCAAGACCAGTGGAAAGCACGGGTACCAGTACTACGAATCCAAGTTTTACCATGCGCTGCGGGAACGGCTGGAAAAGGAGGCCGAATTACGCCTGGCCGTTGAACGAAACGAATTCGTCATGCTTTACCAGCCAAGGGTCGAGTTATTTTCCGGCGCCACGACGAGTTTCGAGGCGCTGATACGGTGGCAGCATCCGTCGCGAGGCCTGCTTGGACCGGGAGAATTCATCGACCTGGCCGAGGAGACCGGCCTGATCATTGGCATCGGCGCACTGGTCATTGAACGCGTTTGCGACCAGCTTGAAAAGTGGCAGCAGGCCAGTGCCGCACCGCTTGTGCCGGTATCGGTCAATCTGTCGCCACGACAGTTCAAGAGCACCGATGTGGCCGACATGGTAACGATGGCGCTGAAGCGGCATAAGCTGCCGGCGTCCCTGCTGGAACTGGAGATCACCGAATCGTCGGTCATGGAGGAAAGCGCCGCTTATCCCGGCGCGCTCCGACTGCTGCAGGAACAGGGTGTCAGCATCCTGGTGGATGACTTCGGCACTGGCTACTCCTCCCTTTCACGACTGCACCAACTGGACTTCGATGTGTTGAAAGTCGACCGCATCTTTACGGCGCGGCTCGACCAGTCCCCGGAGGGCAGGGTTTTCTTTACGGCCATCGTGACCATGGCGCATGCGCTGGGGATGCGCGTGGTTGCCGAAGGCGTGGAAAATGCAGCGCAGGTCAAGATTTTGCAGGCACTGCTGTGCGATGAAATCCAGGGTTATTTTATTTCCAGGCCGCTGCCTCCTGGCGCGACGCAGCCGGTTTTCGCAGAGCGTTTCAACCCGGGAGCCGACGGCTGATGCCGGTCGGGAAACCGCCGGCCACCTGGCAGCCCGAGCTGCTGGCGTTCCCGTTGCCGTTGCCGTTGCCGTTGCCGTTGCTTTTGACGTGGCTTTTGACGTGGGTCCCCGTCGATGGCGACACGTCGCTGGTGCCGAAATCGGATAAAGAAGCGTCGGCTGTCTGAGCGAAGCGAGTTTCCGACGCTTCCCGATTTCGGTGCCAGCGGCGTGTGCAGTCCCCGCGCAGCGGGGACCGCCATCATCGGGGTCGCCTTCTCTTGCCTACTTCTCTTGGCGACG
>CAUQYP010000215.1:0-8023 GCA_963522035.1 uncultured Noviherbaspirillum sp.
GCAACGGCAACGGCAACGGCAACGGCAACGGCAACGGCAACTGTCGCTGCGCGGGGCTTAATGCAACGGCAACTGTCGCTGCGCGGAAGTGGCGCTTCTGGCGCAAGCCAGCATGAACATGCTCTAGCCGGTATTGCGCAGGCCGGCAGCGATGCCGTTGATCGACAGGTGTATGCCCCGATGCACCCGGCCATCGTGCTTGCGGCCCTCGGCCGCATTGGCGCGGTTGCGCTTGATCAGCTCGACCTGCAGGTGGTTCAGCGGGTCGAGATAGGCGAAGCGGTTCTGGATCGAGCGCGCCAGCAGCGGATTGCTTTCCAGCCGGGTCTTCGCGCCGGTGATCTGGCCCAAACAGGCCACGGTCTGCTCATGCTCGGCGGTGATGCGCTTGAAGATCGTGTTGCGCAGCTTGCGTTCGGTCACCAGTTCGGCGTAGCGCGAGGCGACCGCGAGGTCGGTCTTGGAAAGCACCATGTCCATATTGGACAGCAGCGTGGCAAAGAACGGCCATTCCTGGTGCATCGCCTTCAGCGTTGCCAGCCGCGCCGTGCGCCCGCGTTTGGCGGCTTTTGCATCGGTGCCTTCCAGCCAGGCCGAGATGGCGCTGCCGAAGCCGTACCAGCCCGGCAGCAGCAGCCGGCACTGGCCCCACGAAAATCCCCAAGGGATTGCGCGCAGGTCCTCGATGCGGCGGCTGGCCTTGCGCGAGGCCGGGCGCGAACCGATGTTGAGTTCGGCAATCTCCGCAATCGGCGTCGCCGCAAAGAAGTAGTCGGTGAAGCCGGGCGTCTCGTACACCAGGTCGCGGTACGCGTGGTATGCCAGGCCGGACAGCTCGTCCATCACCCGTTCGAAGGCTGCCAGCCGTTCGGCGTCGCGGCTGCTCTCGGACGGCGGCATCAGGCTCGCTTCCAGCGTGGCCGCGACCAGCAGCTCGAGGTTGCGCCGCCCGATCTCGGGATTGGAAAACTTCGACGCAATGATTTCGCCCTGTTCGGTCAGCCGGATCTGGCCGTTCACGGTGCCGCTGGGCTGGGCCAGGATCGCCTCGTAGCTCGGGCCGCCGCCGCGTCCGACCGTGCCGCCGCGTCCATGGAACAGGCGCAGCGTGACGCCGGCGCGCTTGAAGACATCGACCAGCCTGGTCTCGGCCTTGTACAGCTCCCAGGTCGAGGTCAGGAAACCGCCGTCCTTGTTGGAGTCCGAATAGCCGAGCATCACTTCCTGCAGTTCGCCCTGCTTGGTGATGAGCCGCCGCACCACCGGGATGGCCATCAGGTTTTCCATGATCTCGGCTGCGCGGCGCAGGTCGGGTATGGTTTCGAACAGCGGTATCACCATCAGTTCGAGGTCGCTTTCCGGCTCGTCGCCGGCGTCGGTGTCGTGCCAGCGGCTGCGCAGCAGGCCGGTTTCCTTCTGCAGCAGGAAGACTTCCAGCAGGTCCGACACTTCCTCGGTATGCGAGATGATGTAGTTGCGGATCGCCTTGGCGCCGTAGCGGGCGCGGATCTCGCGCGCGGTGCGCAGCACGCCCAGTTCGACATTGGCTTCGTCGCTGTAGCTGATGTAGGGCGAGGTGAGCAGCCCTGGCCGCGCAAGCTCCGCCAGCAGCAGCTTGACCTTGGCGTCTTCGGACAGCGCTGCATAGTCGGCCTCGACCCTGGCGCAGGCGAACAGTTCGGACAGGACGCGTTCATGCACGTCCGAACTCTGGCGCATGTCCAGCGTGGCCAGGTGGAAGCCGAAAATTTCGGACGCGCGCAGCAGCGACGCCAGCCGCGGCCTGACCAGCGCGGCGCCGAAATTGGCCCCCAGCGAATCGGCGATCGTTTGCAGATCCAGCGTAAACGCGATGGCGCTCTCGTACGGGTCGGCATGGCCCACTTCCTTGCGCAGGATGTTGGAGGCGCCCAGCGCCCGCGCAGTGGCGGCCAGCCTGGCATATACATAGATCAGCGCGCGGCGGTAGGGCTCGTCGTTGCGATGCGCCGACAGGTCCGGCGACGCATCTGCCAGTGCCTGCAGTTCCGGGCTCACGCCCACCAGCAGCGTCGAGATCGACAGTTCCGCGCCCAGCGCATGGACTTCCTGCAGGTAGAAATCGAGGATGGTCGTCGACTGCCGCGTCAGCGCATGCTGCATGGTTGCCGCATTCACGTTCGGGTTGCCATCGCGGTCGCCGCCGATCCAGCTGCCCATCTGCACGAACGGCGGCAGCTTCAGCGCCGCGCCTTTCTTCTGCTGCTGCGGAAACTGGGCGGCCAGCTCGACTTCCATGTCGTCGAACAGCGCCGGCAGCTCGCGCAGGAAGGTAATGCGGTAGTAGGACAGCGCATTCTCGATCTCGTCGGCCACTGTGAGTTTCGTATACCGCAGCATCCGCGTCTGCCACAAGGTCGCCACCTGCGCATGCAGCAGTTCGCCGTTGCGCGTGCGTTCGCGCGGCGTCAGCGCCAGGTCGCGCTCGGCCAGCAGGCGGGCGATCTCGTGCTCGGCGTCCAGGATGCTCTTGCGCTGTACCTCGGTGGGGTGCGCGGTCAGCACCGGCGACACCAGCGCGCCGTCGAAGAACTCGCGGATCGCCGTGCCCGGCACGCCGGCGTCATCCAGCCGCGACAGCGCATGCGCAATGCTGCCCGGCTGCGTCGCCGACCCGGCAAGCTGGTGCGCGCGCCGGCGCCGGTTGTGATGCTGGTCCTCGGCGATATTGGCCAGGTGCGAGAAATACGAGAACGCCCGCACCACCGAGATGGTCTGCTCGCGCGTGAGCTTCTTGAGCATGCGGTTGAGTTCGGCGCCGGCCACCGGGTCGGCCTCGCGGCGAAAACGCACGGCGGTCTGCCGCACCGTCTCGACGACTTCGTACACGGCATCGCCTTCCTGCGCCCGCAGCACTTCGCCCAGCAGGCGGCCCAGCATCCGTATGTCTTCCTTCAGCGGCGCATCCTTGTCGACTGCTGCCGGGTTCGTCCTGCCAGGGGTTTTCAGCTGCTTTGCCATGATGGGAATGCGTGCTCCATAGTGGGGAATGGGGAAGATGGGGCAAAGGCCCCATGCTAGAATCTTCGGCTTCCAGCCCAGCAGAAGAGCCCGTCTTGAACTCTCCAGAGATCCCTACTTTTACCGGAAGACTCGTGATCGCATCGCGTGAAAGCCGGCTTGCCATGTGGCAGGCCGAACATGTGCGCGCACAGTTGCTTGAATTATATCCTCACAGTACGGTCGAGATTCTCGGCATGACCACCCGCGGCGACCAGATCCTCGACCGCACCCTGTCCAAGGTCGGCGGCAAGGGCCTGTTCGTGAAGGAACTGGAAATTGCCATGCTGGAAGGTCATGCGGACCTGGCGGTCCATTCGCTGAAGGACGTGCCCATGGAACTGCCGCCGGAATTCGAACTGGCCGCAGTGCTGGAGCGGGAAGACGCGCGCGACGCCTTCGTCTCAAACGACTACGACAACCTGGCTGCCTTGCCGGACGGCGCGGTGGTCGGCACCAGCAGCCTGCGCCGCCAGGCGCTGGTTGCCGCGCGCTTTCCGCACCTGGTGATCCGGCCCTTGCGCGGCAACCTCGACACCCGCCTTGGCAAGCTCGACCGCGGCGAATACGCAGCCATCATCCTGGCGGCAGCCGGGCTGAAGCGGCTGGGGCTGCCGGAACGCATCCGCAGCCTGCTGGAACCCGAGCAAAGCCTGCCGGCGCCGGGGCAGGGCGCCATGGCGATCGAGATACCGGCCGGCCGCGACGACCTGCGGCAACTGCTTGCGCCGCTCAACCATGCGGCGACATCGGCCGCAGTGCGCGCCGAGCGTACCCTGTCGCGCGTGTTCGGCGGCAGCTGCCAGGTGCCGCTGGCCGCCTATGCGACGGTGACAGGCGACCAACTCCACATGCGTGCGATGGTCGGCACGCCCGATGGCCTGCGCGTCGCCACCGCCGAAGCCACCGGCCCGACCAGTGCGCCCGAAGCGCTGGGCCAACAGATAGCCGAAGTGCTTAATACGCAGGGCGCAGCCGCCATCCTGGAGGCTTGCAAGGCGGATGCCTGATCCGGTCGTCATTACCCGGCCAGCCGCACAGGCCGTGCCATTGGCCGGACGCCTTGCCGCGCTGGGCCACGAAGTGGTGGTATTCCCGCTGCTCGAGATCCAGCCCTTGCCGGACCCGTCCGGGTTGCAGGCCGCGCTGGCCGACGTCTCCGCCTATGCGCTGGTAGCGTTCGTCAGCCCGAACGCGATCGATGCGGCCTGCGCCGTGCGGACCGACTGGCCGCCGGGTGTCACGCTGGCCGTGGTGGGCGAGGGCAGCCGTGCTGCGCTGGCGCGCCATGGCATCAATCCGGCCAATGCCACCATCGTCAGCCCGGCCAATACCCAGCGCACCGATTCCCAGACCCTGCTCGAAACACTGGACCTCGAAAGCTTGCGCGGCAAGCGGGCGCTGATCGTACGAGGCGAAACGGGGCGTGAACTGCTGGGCGATGCGCTACGTTCTGCTGGCATGGACGTGCGCCAGATAGCTGCCTACCGGCGCAGCATTCCGCCATTCGACCTGGAGCGGCAGCAAACGCTGGCGCGCCTGCTCGGCTGCGGCAGCCGCTGGGTCATCACCAGCTCGGAAGCCCTGCGCGGACTGGTGGACATGGCGGACGCGCTCGGCGGCGCCGACGCTGTTGTGAAGTTGCAACATAAGCGGCTGATCGTGCCTCACCTGCGCATCGAAGAAACCGCGCACGCGCTCGGTTTTCACTCTGTGCGGCTGACCGGATCAGGCGACGAAGCGCTGATTGCCGCGTTACAATCCTGCGCATGAACGACGCGCCCTATAACTCCGAATTGCCCCCGCCACGGTATGCGGCGGGCGTGGCAGAGCCGGTCGGACCCTCATCGATGCGCCACCGCAACGGCCGCCTCGGCTACGCGCTGCTGGCGGTCCTGGCGCTGCTGCTGGCGCTGCAATGGTGGACGACGCGTTCGGAAGTGCGCACGCTGCGCCGGGAAATGGCGCAACGCCTGCAGACCGGCGACAGCATCGCCACCGAGGGCCGGACCATCGCCAGGTCGGTGCAGGACAATGTCCGTGAATTGCAAACCAAGGTATCGGTGCTGGAAGGCAAGCAGGTGGAAAACCAGAGCCAGCAACTGGCGTTGGAGCAGCTGTACCAGGAACTGTCGCGCAACCGCGACGACTGGGCGCTGGCCGAGATCGAACAGGTATTGTCGACCGCAAGCCAGCAACTACAGCTTGCGGGCAATGTGCAGGGGGCGTTGATCGCCCTTCAAAATGCCGACACCCGCCTGTCGCGCGCCGACAAGCCGCAGTTCATCACGATACGCCGCGCGCTGGCCGGCGACATCGATAAGCTCAAGGCGCTGCCCTCGGTCGATGTAACCGGCATTGCGCTGAGGCTGGACAGCCTGATTACCCAGGTCGACCGGCTGCCGCTGCTGGCAGATGAAAAACCCGCGCTGCCGGCAAGCCCGCCCAGGAACAGCAGCGCCGCTTCCGGCACGCCGTCGGCCAGTGCCGCCTGGCTCACCGCGATCAATGACAAGTGGCAGAGCTTTTCGAGTGAAATGTGGACCGAGGTCCGCCAGTTGATACGCGTGCGCACCGTCGACAACCCGAATGCCTTGCTGCTTTCGCCGACCCAGGCTTATTACGCCCGCGAGAACCTCAAGCTGCGGCTGCTGAGCGCCCGGCTGGCGCTGCTTTCGCGTAACGAAAGTGCGTTCCGCAGCGACCTTGCCGCCGCGCAGGACACCATCAACCGCTATTTCGACACCCGCGCCCGCCAGACCCAGTCGGCGCAGGCGCTGCTGAAGCAGGTGCAGGGCAGCGACCTCAGCATCGAGATGCCGACGCTCAATGCCAGCCTGGGCGCGGTGCGCGACTTCAAGGCCAAGCCCTGATCACGGACCATGCGCATATTCCTCTGGCTCGTCGCTCTCCTGGCAACCGCGATCGGACTCGCGGTCATGGCGCGGTTCAATGCCGGCAACGTGGTGCTGTTCTATCCGCCGTACCGGGTCGACCTGTCGCTCAATTTCTTCCTGCTGCTGCTGTTCCTGCTGTTCCTGCTCAGCTACGTCGTGCTGAATGCGATCCGCAGCGCGCAGAAAATGCCGGCGCGGGTCATCGAATATCGCCGCACCCGGCGCGAGCGCGAAGGCAATCGCGCCTTTCGTGAAGCGTTGAAAGCGCTGTTCGAGGGCCGTTTCGGCCATTCCGAAAAAGCCGCCGTGCGGGCCGAGCAGCTGGAAGAAAACCGGGGACTGGCGGCCCTGATCGGCGCCCGCGCCGCGCACCGGATGCGGCAAACGGCCCGGCGCGACGCCTGGCTCGCCCAGGCGCAGCAAGACCCGGCGCTGAAGACCGCGCGCCTGATGACGGCGATCGAACTGCTGGTCGACGACGACCAGCCGGAAGCCGCGCTCGACACGGTGCGCGAACTCAATGCCAACGGCACCCGGCACATCCACGCATTGCGGCTGGCCCTGAAGGCCAACCAGCGCGCCCGGAACTGGCCCGAAGTGCTGCGGCTCACGCGCACGCTGGACAAGAACAATGCGTTGCATCCGGCGCTCTCGCAACGCCTGCGGGAGCTGGCCTACAAGGACCTGCTGTCGGACCGCCGGCACGACGCCGAGTCGGTGCGCCGCGTCTGGTCGACCGTGCCCGATGCCGATGCGCTGAAAGCGGCGATTGCCGTGCGGGCGGCCGATGCCTTCAATGCCCACGGCCTGCACCAGGACGCGGCGGCGCTGGTGGAAAAAGCGCTGGCGCATGAATGGGACGACAGGCTGGTGTGCGCATACCGCCGCGCAGCAGCGCCGGAGAACTCGCCGGCGCTGCTGGCCCAGATCGAGCGCTGCGAGCAGTGGGCGCACGCGCACCCGAACGACGCCGAACTCGGGCTAACGCTGGGCACGCTCTGCCTCAGGCAGAAATTGTGGGGCAAGGCCCAGCGTTACCTGGAGCAGGCATTGTCCGACGCCGTCCATGCAGGCACGCTGCGCGAGGTCCACCTGAAACTGGCCCAGTTGCATGAAGCGCTGAACAACCCGGAACAGGCATCGGCCCATTACCGGCAATGCGCTCTGGCAACGCTGCTCTGAACGGGTCCGGCGGCATGGTCCGCCTTGATGCGCGTCGCTTTCACCCGTTGGCAAAGAAGCTATAATCTGCCGACTTAAAATTTTCACCACTTCTGGAAACTGCCATGAGTCTCAACGACGTCAATTCAGGCCGCGACGTGCCTAACGATTTCAACGTGATCATCGAAATCCCGATGAACGCCGACCCGATCAAATACGAAGTCGACAAGGAGTCGGGCGCCATCTTCGTCGACCGCTTCATGGGCACGGCGATGCATTACCCGTGCAACTACGGCTACGTGCCGAAAACCATTTCCGACGACGGCGACCCGGTCGACGTGCTGGTCATCACCCCGTTCGCGCTGATCCCCGGAGTCGTCGTACGCTGCCGTCCGCTCGGCATGCTGAAGATGAGCGACGAGGCCGGCGGTGACGCCAAGGTGCTGGCGGTGCCGGTGGACAAGGTGCTGCCGATCTACAGCCACTGGCAAAAGCCGGAAGACCTGAACGACCTGCGCCTGCAGCAGATCCAGCATTTCTTCGAGCATTACAAGGACCTGGAGAAGGGCAAGTGGGTCAAGATCGAGGGCTGGGTCGGCCCGGAAGAAGCGAAGCAGGAAATCCTGAACGGGATTGCCGCTTATAACAAGCTCGAGGCAGAAGGCAAGGCCTGAGGACGCGGCGGGCCCGCCCCGCCGAAATCTCCCGGGTGCGATGCGCTTGCCGCATGTGGCACTTGGCGGCTGTGCCGGCTAAAGCAGTTTCGTGCTGCCCGGCCTGTAAGCGATATCGCTTGTTGCGCGCAGCGACATTTGCAGTTGCCCGCGCAGCGACAGTTGCCGTTGCCCGCGCAGCGACAGTTGCGGTTGCTGTTGCCGTTGCTTTTGACGCTGCCTTTGACGTGGATCCCCGTTAGACGGCGACGC
>CAUQYP010000216.1:0-7980 GCA_963522035.1 uncultured Noviherbaspirillum sp.
CCGCCAACCTGGTTGCCCAGGATGCCGCCAGCCAGGCCGCCGACGATGGCGCCGCCCAGGCTGTGGCCCGGGCCGGCATGCTGCTGCGGCGCCACGCGCTCGATCTCCATACGGCACTCTTCCTGCGGGCTGCTCACCTGTTCGATCCTCGGCGACACCCGCAGCACTCGGGCATTGTCCTGGAAGACGGCCGCAGGAACCGCCATCGGCACTGGCGGCGGCGCATAAGCTGGCGGCGGGTTGCGGTAATCCTGCTGGTAGCGCGGGTCGTAGCGACTGTCCTGCGCCGATGCGGACAGGCTGAACATGGCGGTAGCGCTGGCTAGCAGCAGCGCGATGGCGGTCTTGGTAATCATGTGCGTTCCTTGGGAAGCGTATTGGAAGCTGGAAGGATGTTACTGCCAGGTAACGCTATAACGTAGCTGATCAATCGCCACCTGTTTTTACAATCGCACACAGTTTAACGCACGCCAGTTCATTCGAGCGGCACGCCCCGGTAACGGCTGACTTCGCCCGGCCGCACCGGCACACCCATGTTGCCCCAGGACGCGCGGATATAGGTCACCACCGCCGCCACTTCATCGTCATTCATGATGGGCCCGTACGGCGGCATGCCGTAGGGCCGCGGGTTGCCCGCCGTGCTGGGCGGAAAACCCCCATTGAGCACCATGCGGATCGGATTCACCGCAGACGCGACGATGCCGTTGTTGCCGGCCAGCCGCGGATAGGCCGGCGGCTTGCCGGCGCCGTCGGCGCCATGGCATTCGGCGCAATGCTTTTCATACAGCCGGCCGCCCTGCTCCAGCATGCGCTCGGTGTCCTTCGTCATCGCCTGCGCCACCGGCGCAATGCCATGCTGCGGCAACGACTTCAGGTAGACCGCCATCGCGTCGACGTCGTCATTGCTCAGGTATTGCAGGCTCTGCTGCACCACCTCGGCCATTGGGCCATAGACGGCGCCACGCTCCGAGACGCCGGTCTTGAGCAGGGCCGCGAGGTCGGCCACCTGCCAGTCGCCGAGGCCGGTGGCGGCGTCGGGCGTAAGGGCCGGCGCATACCAGTTCGAGATCGGTATCAGCCCGCCGGCCAGGTCGCCGCCGGCGCTGGTCGCGCCCAGCGCATTGCGGCTGCTGTGGCATGCCGCGCAATGGCCCAGGCCCTGCACCAGGTAGGCGCCGCGGTTCCACTGCGCCGGCTTGTCGGCGACTGGCTCGTACAGGCCCGGGCGGAAGTACAGCGCGCGCCAGCCTGCCAGCAGCCAGCGCTGGTTGTAGGGAAAGCGCAGCGCATGGTCGCGGCTTTGCAGCTGCACCGCCGGCACGGTGCGCAGCCAGGCGTAGATGGCGTCGCTGTCCTCGCGGCTGACCTTGGTATAGCTGGGGTAAGGGAAAACCGGATAGAGGAAGCGGCCGTCCCGTCCGCGGCCGTTGTGCATCGCACGCCAGAAGTCGTCCGCGCTCCATGCGCCGATGCCGGTCTGCGCGTCCGGCGTGATGTTCGGCGAAACCACCTCGCCGAACGGGGTGGCGATGCCGCGCCCGCCGGCATACGGTTGGCCGCCCCGCGTCGTGTGGCAGGCCATGCAGTCGCCGACGCGCGCCAGGTAGGCGCCGCGCTGCAGTTGCGCGGCCTGGTCCGCGACCGGCTGCGACGGGTAGGCGCGGTCCGGGTGCTGCATCGCCTGGTAGGCATAGACTGCGAGAGGGACGACGATGACCACGGCCAGCAAGGCCAGCAGGGCTGCCCGGATACGCGTCATCGCTGCGCTCCCTGTGCCTGCCGCGTGCTGCCGCATTCCAGCGGCAGCGCCCTGCCGGCAACCGCCTGCGGCCGCGCGTTGGCCGGCACCGGCTGCAGCGACAGCCAGGCCGATACCGCGCTGATGTCGTCGACCGAGAGGCGACCTGCCAGCTCGGCCATGCAGTCGGGGCTGGCCGCGTGCCGGGTGCCGTTTTTCCATGCGCCGAACTGGCCGCTCAGGTAGTCGCGCGGCAGGCCGATCAGCCCGGGCACGGCCGGCGCAGCGCCGGTCAGCGCGTCGCCATGGCAGGCGATGCAGGCCGGCACGTTGCGGCCCTTGTCGCCTTCCAGCGCGAGCTGCCTGCCGCGCTCGAGCATGGCGGCCGGCACCTGCAGCGGTTGCGGCGGTGGATAAGGCGGATGCAGGCTGGAAAAATACTCGGCCATCTCGCGCAGGTACTCGTCGGACAGGTTGCTGACCATGTACACCATCAGCGGATAAGTCCGTCGGCCCTCGCGGAAATTCACCAGCTGGTTGTACAGGTAGCCGGCCGGCTTGCCGGCGATACGCGGGTAGTAGCCGTCGCTGGTGGCCCGGCCCTGGTCGCCGTGGCAGCCGGTACAGGCCATGGTGCGCCTGGCCATGGTGTCGGGCACAGGCTCGGCGTGCGCAGCCGGAACGGCGCCGGCAGCAAGCAGCAGCATGGCGTAAACGGTGGTCGGTAACGATCGCTTCATGGCGCCATGATAGCCGACCGGCGTCATCTGACATAGGCGCTCGGGACCATGGGATTGCGCTGGATCGCACCATGCACGGTCTCGTCTTCAACCGGGCCATCATGGGCAGCCAGCACTGGAAAGTTGGAAAAATATACAGGTAAGTTGTGCAAAATCCATGACACGCCGACAACCGTCCGGTACGCTCACCCCGGTATTTCACTTGTTATCAACTTGTTATGCCGATTTGCCCTTGTTGGCACAGGCCTTGCACAGTTGGTTTCAACAACACTACCAGCCTGCCCACCTCAATAACAGCAACAGGAGAATTCCATGAGTTTTATTTACCCCGGCGATTCATCCTCCGCCATTGAAATGGAAGCCGAAGACATGAAGGGCGCCGGTTCCAGCGGTGACCTGCGCGGCGACCTGGCCGACCTGAAGAAAGATCTCGACGCGCTGCTCGGCAAGGCATCCACCTTGACCGACCGCGAACTGCGCGACGCCCGCGACCGCCTGTTCACCAGGTTCGGCACGGTAAAGGTCGCCGCGCAGGAACAGTTCCAGCATGGCGTCGACATCGCCAGCGACTATGCCAAGGAAAAACCGATGCAGGCCGTGGCCATCGCCGCCGGCATCGGCCTGCTGCTCGGTGCGCTGACCCGTCGCTGACAAGGCACGCCGCCGCCCTGCGCGGCGGCGCTTCGCTTTGGCCTGTTTGACTAACCGGACCTGAGGCTACATGTGTTTGAAAAGATAAAAAAATCGAAGCAGCTTGCAAAGATGATGGGCGAGCGGGCTGGCGACTACCTGAGCCTGGTCACCATCGAGGCCAAGATGCAGGGAGCGATCCTCGCCAGGCAGGCAGCCGGCTACGCGATCGCAGCCCTGTTCGGCCTGTTTGCCGTGTTTTTCCTTGGCATCGCCGTCATCGTGAGTTTTTGGGAAACGGACTACCGGATATTGGTCGCCTGGCTGGTGTTCCTTGCCTTCGGCGCCGGCGCCGGCGCCGGCATCTTCATCGCGCGCAAGCATGCATCGGCCAGTGCCGCATTTGCCCACGTCCGCGATGAGTTCAAGCGTGACGTCGACCTCATCAAGGAAACACTATGAATGTAGAAGCCCCGCAAGGCGGACCCCTGGAAGAACAACGCGATGCGCTGCTTGCCCGCATCCACGCCAGCCGCGAGGCCTATCGGCAGCAGATGCATGCGGTCGACGTGCCGCAGCCTGCGCCGACCATGCATGAACTGATGGACGACAGGCAAGCGCATCCGTTCCCGCGCAGCCAGACCATGCGCTGGCTGCTCGGCCATCCGCTGGTGATCGCCGGCGGCGTCGCCGCCCTGCTGGCGATCGGTCCGCGCCGGGTGGTCAACGGCGTGGCACGGGTAGGGCCGCTGGTCAGCAGCGCTGCCGGCCTGCTTACCGTGACCCTGCAGGATCCGGCCAAGATGCGCATGGCGACCCGCAGCGTGGCGGCGCTGGCAAACATGGTGCGCGCCCGACGCTGACGCACGCAGCAGTTTCAAACGCCTCCGGCGCGGCTTTCCTGGCGGCGGACCAAGGCGAACACAGGAAAGACTGCTGTCTTAATCAAAACTCTTTAGGGGAAACATCATGAAAAAACTGATCGCTGCAATGGGTATCCTGGTAGTCGTCGGCCTGACCGGCTGCAACACGATGCGCGGCATGGGCCAGGACGTGGAACGCGGCGGCGAGAAGGTGCAGGACGCGGCATCGCGCCAGCAAGCCAAGTAAGCCACCTGCGGCAAAAGCGCATACGCGCGGCATGAAGGCCTCGACATGAGGGGCTTTCATGCCGCGCCGTTTTATTTCATGCGGCAATCCGCCGCCTGCCCTGCTTTTCCTGCACTACTTCCCTCGTTTTAATCCCCTGTCTTACTTCCCCATCTCCGACTGGGTGCGCAGGCGCGGTTCGTCGTGCGATGCGCCACGGCCTTCGGCCTCGGACTGGCCGCGTTTCTCGGCGCGAGTCGGTTTTTCCGACTGGTTGTCCTGTATCGGCCATACGAACACGACACGGTTGCCGCCGCCGGCTTTGACGCTGGCCGTGCGCGACAGGCTGGCGCCCGCGGTCTGCGCGAGGATGCGGTAGCGGTTGCCGCGCGGCAGGTCGACAAGCAGCATCGGCGCGTCGCAGTCGACCGACATCAACGGTTTGCCGCGGCTGTCGGCGATGTCGACATGCACCTTGGCCAGGTAACTGCCATCGGTGGTGGCAAAGGTCATCAGCAGGCCGTGGCTGCGAGCCTGCGATTTCATGTACTCGGACTCATCGAGCCCGACGCCGCCGCACAGGTAGCGCAGTCCGTTCTCGGTTCTCGGCTCGACCGGCGCGTCCGGCGTCTGGGCCGTGGCGGCTGTGCTGAAGGCAAGACCCGCGAACAGCAGGCACTGCAAGGCTTTGAACATTTTATCTCCCAGGTCGACTTTCGGTCCGTCACGAAAATGACCGCAGCGTAGTGTACGGGCTCCTGCCATCATTGCAAGGCAAGCCGCTCAGGTACGGATGACGAAACGGCCGCGCTGGCCATGGTCGCCTTCGAGATAGAACACCGCCGCGCCCGGCTTCGTGCTGAAGACTGCGCGGTTGACTTCGGCAGGCACGGCAGTCTGCGGCTTGGGAGTCTTTGGCAGCACCGGCTTGTCGAGCGACTTGCCGCAGGCGCTGACCAGGGCGGCGAGCAGCGCAGCCACGCCCATGGTCTTGAGCAGCGCGGTTGCGCTTACCGGGCCTTCATCTGGATCGTCCATTACTTCACCTTCATATCGGTTCGGGCCAATGTCTCGGCGCCGGCATGCGGGAACGCGCCGGCCTTGTGATCATTATGCAAACATCATGCCGTTTCGGTATTGCGCGTAGCGGTGCTTCGGCGCTGTTCCTGCTCGCACTCCTCGCGCCGCTTGTTGGCGCGGTAGATCAGCTGGCCCGTCACCGCCGTGAGCAGCATGAAGGCATTGGTGGCGACGAACACCCAGTTTTCCACCAGGGTGCTGTAGATCACGAAGCCGGTCGATGCCGCAAGCTGGCCGACGAAAAGCCAGCTCGACACCCCAGCCGTGCTGCCGCTGCGCCACTGCTTGTAGACCTGCCGCGAAATGGTCAGGATCAGGATCAGTGCGCTGGCCCAGCCGGTCAGGTCAGCCAGCATGCAGGCATTCCCCGCAGCGCGTCATCGTTCCGCGCAACGCCATCTTCACCCCTGGATATCGAGCCGTTTGCCGCGCCGCTCCTCGGGGGTAGGCATGCGCAGCGTAATTTCGAGCACGCCGTCCTGCATCGCGGCCTGCGCCGAATCAGGATCGACGCCTTCCGGCAGCGGCACCGTGCGGTGGAACGGGCCGTAGCTGCGTTCGGAGCGGCGGAAGCCCGGCGCGTCCGCAGGCTGCGGCGCTTCCTTGCGCTCCCCCTCGACGATCACCCGGTCGCGCTGGACCTCGACATCGACGCTGTCACGCCGGATGCCCGGCAGATCGATGCAGATCACCAGCCGGTCGCCGCGCTGGAGGATTTCCACCGGCGGCATCCACTTGCCAGGCTGTCCACCCTCACCGCTCTTGGTTGCGATGGGACGCCCGACGAAGCGCGCAAACAGCTGGTCGACTTCGTCGCTGACCTTGCGCACCAGCGCGATCGGGTCGTCCCAGTTGGCGAACTGGCTGCGCAGCCACGCCTGCGGGCCGCGGCTGGCATCCTGGCTGGCATCCTGGCTGGCGCTGCCTGCCTCCTCCTGTCCCGCGGTCGATGCTGCAGTCGCTTCGGCCATGGCCCTGAACCGTTCCAGGTCGCCGGCAATACGCGTCGTGAGCGCCTGCTCCTTGTCGACCGGCAGCGCATCGAACTCCACGCGCATGCGTACCCGGGTCTGGCCGTGCGCCAGCGGCTCGAACGTCAGGCTGCCGCGATGCTGGCCTTCGAGGTCGCGCCAGCGGATCAGCTGGTTGGGCACGGTCTCGGTGATCTCCGAATCCCATTCCACTTCGTGCCCATGCCGCCGGGCGTGCCAGTGCACCCGGTTCTCGCCGGCGCGGCGCACCTGTATTACACCTTCCATGAAGCGCGGAAAATCCTCGACGCGCATCCAGGCGGCATACGCCGTGTCGGCTGCGACATGTACTTCTGTGCTCTGTTCCAGTACGGCCATGTTCAGGCTCCGTGATGTCGGGGAATGGGCAAGCGCTGCGCTTCATGTACAGGTGAAATAAACCAGGCGCGAAAGCGAGGAATCGAAGTACAGCGCGTGCCAGGGAATCGCCACGGTGGCGTTACCGGGGCGGGACAGCAGCATCACATAGCGCAACTGCCGGCTGCGCGCGTCGATAAGGATCGAACGGACCGCGCCGACCCAGTCGCCTGCAGAAGTCACCACCGGACAGCCCTGCAGCATTTCCGTCGCGCTCGCGTCCCGCGCGAACAGGCTCGAGAAGCGTGGCGAGCGGCTGCGTGCCGGCCGCGTCGAGGCGCCGCCCTTCACGATGCGCAGCAAGCCGCGCGCCACCTTTACCTGCCTGTCCAAAAGCCCATCCATGGCGCCCCTCCCGGCATGACAGCCTGGTCCAATCAGACCATGTCCGACGCAACAAGCATGCCCAGCCATGTTCACATGCAGCCTGTCCGGGAGCGCTAGGGCGGCTTGGTAACCTTCAGTAAATTTTGCATGGAGCCGCGGTAAAGATTGCAAATGCGGCAAGGCACAGGACGTCCTTTGCGCGCCGCTGCGGCGCAGCGTTGCGGCATGTCGACTTTTCGTTACTGGCACAGAGCTTGCAATGGTTCACGGACTATTCTTGCAGGGAGTTGGCCATGGTTCGCAAGGCGTCCGAGATCGTTGAAATCTTGTCCGAGGACCACGACCGCCTGCTTGTCCTGTTTGCGGCGTTCGAGCGCCTGAGGCAAAGCGCTTCCGACGATGCCAGGCAAACGCTGGTCGAGATTGCCTGCACCGAGATCGTCATCCACATGCAGGTGGAGGAAGAGCACCTGTATGCAGCGCTGGCAGAAGTGATGGACGACCTGTTCCTGCTGGAGCAGGCGGAAGTGGAACTGGCAACCATACGGCGCCTCGTGGCGGACATGGAAGCCATGCAGGCGGGCGACCGCCTGTACGACGCTACGTTCACGGTGCTTGCGAATTGCCTGAGCGCGCACATCGAGCACGAGCAGACCAGGTTGTTTCCGCTGTTGGATGGGCTGGACCTGCCCTTCGATTCGCTGACACAGGATATCCGGATGCACCGGCATGAACTGCGCAGCGAGTTCGGGATGCCGGACACGGACCTCGATGATGAGGAGGATGGCAGCTACCGCTACCATGTGGCGCGGCGGCCGCATTACCGGCATCACTAAAGCAGTTTCGTGCTGATTTGCCCAAGCCGGCCTGCAAGCGATATTACTTGCTCCGCGCAGCGACAGTTGCACTTGCTTGTAGCGCCGCGCAGCGACCGTTGCAGTTGCAGTTGCAGTTGCTTTTGACGCTGCCTTTGACGTGGATCCCCGTT
>CAUQYP010000217.1:0-7956 GCA_963522035.1 uncultured Noviherbaspirillum sp.
CCGTCTAACGGGGATCCACGTCAAAAACCGCGTCAAAAGCAACTGCAACTGCAACTGTCGCTGCGCGGGCAACGGCAACGGCAACTGTCGCTGCGCGGAACAGCAACGGCAACTGTCGCTGCGCGGGCAAGTGCAACCGCAACTGTCGCTGCGCGCAACAAGCAATCGCTTACAGGCCGGCTTGGGCAAGCCAGCACGAAGCTACCCTACCGCGGAGCCCCCTCGATCCGGAACAAGGTGGTTTCCAGGCTCGCCGGATTTTCCGGCTTGAACCAGTTCATGTCCATGATGCGCGAACTGGTCACATAGACCGCGCCATCCGGCCCCAGCGCAAAGGTGTCCGGCCACCGCAGCCGGCTATCCTGCAACAGCACCGATACCCGGTCGCCCTCCCTGACCTTCACCGCATTTTCCTCGACCGCACTGATATACATGCGCCCCTGCTTATCGAACAGCAAGCCGTCCGCCGGTCCGTTCTCGCCGACCCGTTCCACCTTGCCTTCGAGCGACTCTGCCGGCAGCGTCGCATCGGCCAGCGTGCTTGTTGCAATGCGGTACAGGGTGCGCCCCTTGATCGCCTGCCAGTACAGGTATTTACCGTCCGGCGACAGCGCAATGCCATCGGCGGCGAACTCGACGCCGCGGCCGTCGGGCCGGCGCAGTTCCTTGCCGTCGGTCTTGATGGCGACGCCCTTCTCCGGCTGCGTGCTCGGATGGCCATCGAGTACACGACGCGCGTTGCCGCTGGTCAGGTCCACCACCAGCAACGCGCCCCTGGCGCCAGAGTCGGTGATGTAGGCCAGGCGGCCGTCCGCACTGAAGCGCACGTCGTTCAGGTAGCTGCCCTGGGGCGCTGCCTTCTCGTCGAAAGCGATGGTCTGTTTTACCTGGTTCGTCGCCAGGTCTATCTTCACCAGCTTGGGGCCGCCCGGCACCAGCGTACTTTGGGCGGGCGCGGCCGGGTCCAGCACCCACAGGTTGCCGTGGTCGTCGGCGACCACGCTCTGGACGCAGACAAAATGCTGGCCAGGGTTCATCTCGTCGCGCTTTGCATTGCGCCACGCATTCCAGTTTTGGTCGGGATAGGGCCGGATGCTGCCGTCGCTGGCGACTTCGGCGACCGACACCGGCGCGTCCTCGGTCCAGCGCGGAAAGTTGACGAAGATGCGGCCGTCCCTGGACACGGTAACGCCGGTAACCTGGTGCTCGAACACGGCAACCTGCTGCAAGCGCGCCGAAGCGGCAGGCTGGCTTGCGGGCGTTTGCGCAGTAACCATGCTGCACATGCAGGCGCCGGCAAGTGCGGCGAACGTCGATTTGAAGATGCGCATTTGAGCCCTCTATTCCAGTGGTTGCAGGCAGACCCGCCCGCCTGTTTGCTGGATTAGAGCCGTCCGGCCGACAGAGTTCTTGCCTGCCGGACGCGCATTGCCGATTTCTTTGCCTTGTTTGTTCAAACATAAGCCGGCCGGAACAGCGCAACAAGGCCGCCAGGGCCGGCCGTCCGCCCTGGCCACTCGTCCTATTTCACCCTGCCCTCCTTCCATGCCTGCACCAGCTTGTCGTAGGCGATGGTTTCGCCCTTGGGCTTTTCATTGGCCAGCTTCTTCCAGGGCGCGCCGGTGTCCGACAGCCACTTGGCGTTGTCGCTCTTCGCATTGAGCTTGGGTGCGCATGCTTTCATGCCGGCGCGCTGCAGCCGGCTCATGACCTGGTCCATTTCCTCGGCCAGGCTGTCCATCGCCGCCTGCGGCGTCTTCTCGCCAGTCACGGCTACGGCCACGTTCTTCCACCACAACTGCGCCAGCTTCGGATAGTCCGGCACGTTGTTGCCAGTGGGCGTCCACGCTACCCGCGCCGGGCTGCGGTAGAACTCGATCAGCCCGCCGTACTTGGCGGCATTCTTCGTGAAGTACTCGTGCCGGATGTCGGAGTCGCGCACGAAGGTCACGCCGGTGATGGACTTCTTCAGCGACGCGGTCTTCGAGTTGATGAACTGCGCATACAGCCAGGCCGCCGCCTTGCGGTTGTCCGGCGTCGACTTGAAGAAGGTCCAGGAGCCGACGTCCTGGTAGCCGTTCTGCATGCCGTCTTTCCAATACGGGCCATGCGGCCCCGGCGCCATGCGCCACTTCGGCGTGCCGTCGGCGTTCACCACCGGCAGGCCGGCCTTGGTCATGCCGGCGGTGAAGGCGGTGTACCAGAAAATTTGCTGCGCGACCTGGCCCTGGGCCGGCACCGGGCCGGCTTCCGAGAAGGTCATGCCCTGCGCCTCGGGCGGCGCATATTTCTTCATCCAGTCGACATACTTGGTCAGCGCGTAGACCGCTGCCGGCGAATTGGTGGCGCCGCCGCGCGACACCGACGCACCGACCGGCGTGCACTTGTCGTCGGCCACGCGGATGCCCCATTCGTCGACCGGCTGGCCGTTCGGGATGCCCTTGTCGGCGGCGCCGGCCATCGACAGCCAGGCGTCGGTGAAACGCCATCCCAGCGACGGGTCTTTCTTGCCGTAATCCATGTGGCCATAGATGCGCTTGCCGTCGATTTCCTTGACGTCGTTGGTAAAAAATTCGGCAATGTCCTCGTAGGCCGACCAGTTCTGCGGCACGCCGAGTTCATAGCCGTACTTGGCCTTGAACTTGTCCTGCAGGTCCTTGCGGGCGAACAGGTCGGCACGGAACCAGTACAGGTTGGCGAACTGCTGGTCCGGCAGCTGGTACAGCTTGCCGTCCGGCGCCGTGGTGAAGCTGGTGCCGATGAAGTCCTTCAGGTCCAGCCCGGGGTTGGTGTAGTCGCGTCCCTTGCCGGCCATGTAGTCGGACAGCGGCTCGATCACGCCGTAGCGGTAATGGGTGCCGATCAGGTCGGAGTCCGAAATCCAGCCATCGTAGATGCTCTTGCCCGACTGCATCGAGGTCTGCAGCTTCTCGACCACGTCGCCTTCCTGTATCAGGTCGTGCCTGGCCTTGATGCCGGTGATTTCCTCGAACGCGCGCGCCATGGTCTTCGATTCGTACACATGGGTGTCGATGGTTTCCGACACCACGCTGATCTCGTTCACGCCCGCGGCCTTGAGCTTGGCGGCGGCGTCGATGAACCACTTCATTTCGTCGAGCTGCTGCTGGCGGCTGAGCGTGGAAGGCTGGAACTCCTGGTCGACCCATTTCTCGGCGGCTTTCATGTCGGCCCAGGCTGCCGCCGGGGCCAGCATTGCCGCAATGGCCACTGCCATCAGTTTGCGTCTCATATCTCCACCTTTTTTGTGTGCCTTCCCCGGTTCGGACGACAGCCGCACGGGAAGGTGTGCGCGGCGGCCGATGCGCTGTCTAACCCCAGCGCATCACGATCAGCAGGACCACGAAACTGATGGCGGCCCCCAGCCACTGCGGCAGGTTGGTCAGGCCAGTCCAGGCAAGGTTGATATAGGCAGCCGCCAGCAGGCCGATGAACAGGCGGTCGCCGCGGGTGGTGGCAATGGGCAGGAAGCCGCGGCGCATGACCGAAGGCGAACGCAGCTCCCAGAAGGTCATTCCTATCAGCATCAGCACGATGGCCGTGAAGAACACGGCCACCGGCACGGTCCAGGCCATCCAGCCGAACAGCTTGTCCACGTCAGACCCTCCCCATCGCGAAGCCCTTGGCGATGTAATGCCGGACGAACCAGATCACCAGCGCCCCCGGCACGATGGTCAGCACGCCGGCCGCCGCCAGCACGCCCCAGTCCATGCCCGCCGCCGACACCGTGCGCGTCATGGTGGCGGCGATGGGCTTGGCATTGACCGAGGTCAGCGTGCGCGCCAGCAGCAGTTCGACCCAGCTGAACATGAAGCAGAAGAACAGCGTCACGCCGACGCCGGACTTGATCATCGGCAGGAAGATGCGCAGGAAAAAGCGCGGGAAGCTGTAGCCGTCGATGTACGCGGTCTCGTCGATTTCCCTGGGCACGCCGGACATGAAGCCTTCCAGTATCCAGACCGCCAGCGGCACGTTGAACACCATGTGCGCCAGCGCCACCGCCAGGTGCGTGTCCATCAGCCCGACCGTCGAGTACAGCTGGAAGAAAGGCAGCAGGAACACCGCCGGCGGCGTCATCCGGTTGGTCAGCAGCCAGAAGAACAGGTGCTTGTCGCCGACGAAGCTGTAGCGCGAGAACGCGTAGGCGGCCGGCAGCGCGATGGCGACCGACAGCACCATGTTGATGGCGACATAGATGATGGAGTTGATATAGCCGCTGTACCACGAGGGGTCGGTGAAGATGGTCCTGAAGTTGTCCAGCGTCAGCGCATGCGGCCACATCGACAGCGTGCTGACGATCTCCTCGTTGGTCTTCAGGGACATGTTGATCATCCAGTAGATCGGCAGCAGCGACAGCAGCAGGTAGAGCGCCAGCAGCGGCGCGGTGATGCGCTTGTCCATCATTTGGCGTCTCCGGTGCCGACCCGCTGCATCCAGTTGTAGAGCACGAAGCAGAACAGCAGGATGATCAGGAAGTAGATCAGCGAAAAGGCCGCGGCCGGGCCGAGGTCGAACTGGCCGACCGCCTTCTGCGTCAGGTATTGCGACAGGAAGGTGGTGGCGTTGCCCGGCCCGCCGCCGGTCAGCACGAAGGGCTCGGTATAGATCATGAAGCTGTCCATGAAGCGCAGCAGCACCGCGATCATCAGCACGTTGCGCAGCTTGGGCAGCTGGATGAAGCGGAACACCGCCCAGCGCGACGCGCCGTCGATGCGGGCAGCCTGGTAGTAGGCGTCCGGTATCGCGCGCAGCCCGGCGTAGCACAAGAGCACCACCAGCGGCGTCCAGTGCCAGATGTCCATCACCAGCACCGTGGCCCAGGCGTCGAACGGGTCGCCGGTATAGTTGTAGGCGATGCCCAGCGCATTGACCGAATAACCCAGCAGGCCGATGTCGCCGCGCCCGAAGATCTGCCAGATGGTGCCGACCACGTTCCAGGGTATCAGCAGCGGCAGCGCGATCAGCACCAGCGCCAGCGACGCGCGCCAGCCGTCGGCCGGCATGCACAGCGCGATCAGGATGCCCAGCGGTATCTGGATCGCCAGCACCGACAGCGAGAACAGCAGCTGCCGGTACAGCGCGCCGTGCAATTCGGTGTCGCGCATTACGGCCTGGAACCACTCGGTGCCGACGAAGACTTTCTGGGTCGGGCTGAGGATGTCCTGCACCGAGTAGTTGACGATGGTCATCAGCGGCAGGATGGCGGAAAACGCCACTGCGACGATGACCGGCAGGATCAGCAGCCACGCGCGGTTGTTCGGGGTTTTCATGTCATGCCACCCGCTTGTCGTCGATGTAATACAGCGTGCGCGCGGCCGGGAAGCGCAGCCAGGCGCGCTCGCCGGCCAGGCCGGGCATGCGCTGCAGCTTGGCCGCCACCGTTTGTCCTCCAACCAGGAACTCGGCCAGGCAATGGGTGCCCAGGTTGCGCACCGAAATCACGCTTGCGCCGATGGCGCCCTCCTCTCCGGCGCCGGCGACCTCGACGTATTCCGGCCGTATGCCGAGCGTGGCCCGGCCCTGCCCGCGCAGCGCAGCGGCCGCCGGCGCCGACAGCGCAACGCTGCCGCCCGCGATCTGCGCTGCGCCGTCCTGCAGCGTGCACGGGATCAGGTTCATGCCCGGATTGCCGATGAAGTAGCCGACGAAGGTATGCGCCGGCGCCTCGAACAGGTCCTGCGCGGTGCCTGACTGCACCACCTCGCCCTCCGTCATCACAACCACCTTGTCGGCAAAGGTAAGCGCTTCGACCTGGTCGTGGGTGACGTAGATCAGGGACAGCCTGAGTTCATGGTGGATTTCCTTGAGCTTGCGGCGCAGCAGCCACTTCAGGTGCGGGTCGATCACGGTCAGCGGCTCGTCGAACAGCACCGCGGCCACGTCCGGGCGCACCAGTCCGCGGCCGAGCGAGATCTTTTGCTTCGCATCCACGGCCAGGCCGCTGGCGCGATGGCGCAGGTCGGATGAAAGCTCCAGCATCGCGGCGATCTGCTCGACCCGCCGGCGGACGTCGGCCGGCTTCCAGCCGCGGTTGCGCAAGGGGAAGGCCAGGTTGTCGAACACCGTCATGGTGTCGTAGATGACGGGAAACTGGAACACCTGCGCGATATTGCGCTGTTCCGGCGGCAGGCCGGTGACGTCGCGGCCGTCGAACAGCACCCGGCCCTGGCTGGGACGCACCAGGCCCGAGATAATGTTGAGCAGCGTGGTCTTGCCGCAGCCGGATGGCCCCAGCAGCGCATAGGCGCCACCGTCTTCCCACTGCATGGTCATCGGGCGCAGCGCATAGTCCGACGGCTGCGACGGCATGGGCCTGTACGCATGCGCAAGGTCGACGAGTTCGATCTGCGCCATGCTCAGTCCCCTGCCGGCGCGTGCAGCAGCCGTCCATCCCGGGCGAAGAGCAGCAGCGTATCCGGCCGGCAGTACAGCACGCAGTGCGCGCCCATTTCCTGCGCATGGACGCCAGGCAGCTGGGCGACGATGGACAGCGCCCCCCGATGCACATGGACAAAGGTTTCCGAGCCGCTGATCTCGGCCAGGTCGATGACGGCCGCGATGGGCAGGTCGCCCGGAGTGGGCGCCAGGCGCAGGCTGTGGGCGCGCAGGCCCAGTACCAGTTCGCGCTCGCCGTCGATCGCCTGCAACTGGCCCGGCCCGAGCGGCAGCGCCAGGCCATCGTCCACCCGCGCCTGGCCGCCGTCGTCGACGGTGGCCGGCATCAGGTTGACCGGCGGGTCGCTGAAGGTGCGCGCCACCTGCACGGAGGCCGGCGCATTGAAGACGTCGAGCGTCGGCCCGTGCTGCAGCAGCCGGCCTTCATGCAGCACGCTCAGCTGGCCGCCCAGCTGCAGCGCCTCCAGCGGCTCGGTGGTCGCATACACCACGGTGGTCTTGCCCGCCGAAAACAGGTCGGTCAGCTCGCGCCTCAGTTCCTCGCGCAGCTTGTAGTCGAGATTGACCAGCGGCTCGTCCAGCAGCAGCAGGCCGGCGTCCTTGATCAGCGCGCGCGCCAGTGCGGTGCGCTGCTGTTGTCCGCCGGACAGCTCGGCCGGATGGCGCTGCAGGTAAGGCGTAATGTGCAGCCGCTCCGCCATGGCGCCGACCCGGCGCCTAATCTCGTCGTCCGGCACGCCCTTGATGCGCAGCGGCGACGCGATGTTTTCATAGACGGTGAAGGACGGGTAGTTGATGAACTGCTGGTACACCATCGCCAGGTCGCGCTGCCGCACCGGCATGCCGGTCACGTCGCGGCCATCGGCCAGGACCCGGCCTGCGCTCGGGCGGTCGAGACCGGCCATCAGCCGCATCAGCGTGGTCTTGCCGGCACGGGTGGTGCCGAGCAGCACGTTGATGGCGCCGGGCGCCAGCTGCATGGAAAGCGGATAGATGTATTCCTCCGCGCCATGCTTCCTGCGCACGTCTTCCAGTGCGAGATGCAAGGATGCCTCCTCGTCGTTTTCGTTATGTCGGATGTCGGCATTCGCTGCGCACCCTGCCGCCGCGGCGTCCTCAAGCCGGCGCATTGGCATGTATGCTTCGAAAAACGAATAGCCGACAGAAAAACAGGCGAAATCAGAACGAAGTGTGCAGAATAAAATCGGAATAAAGCTTAATCCACGCCAGAAAACCCCGCACTTGCTGTGAGTCCTCGCTGGGGTAGTCGGCAATCGCCATACGTTTGGTGGAAAAGAGCAATGCGACGGTTTGTCCTGCCGCGTTCCGGGAGGCAACCCGGGCGAGCAAGGTTGGCGAGAATGTGGACGGCAGTTGCGGCTTGGAGGCAGACTCGTCATCAGATTCAGCCATTAACCATCATCACGAATATTTCAATTAGGGTCAGACTCGATTTAGTCGATTCATATCGAGTCTGACCCCAATTGAAAGTAGGTCGGCTGCCGGGCCGAGACCCGGCTTGGTCGTCCGGCAGGACATCAG
>CAUQYP010000218.1:0-7941 GCA_963522035.1 uncultured Noviherbaspirillum sp.
GCGCGGGCAACGGCAACTGTCGCTGCGCGGGCAACGGCAACTGTCGCTGCGCGGAACAAGCAATACCGCCTATAAGCCGACTTTGGCAAGTCAGCACGAAACTGCTTTAGCAACCGGACTGCAGTGCCGAGCGCCGCTGGCGCCACCTTCACCAATGCAATAATCCCTGTTTTGCCGGGCATGTGCGCTGCCCGGTCCTGCAAATAAGGAAATTGCCTTGCAACACACCGACGCACTGCCGTTCCTGCGCGAGGCGCTGCTGTTCCTGGCGCTGGCCGGCCTGTTGATGCCGCTCCTGCAGCGCTTGCACATCAACCAGGTGCTGGGCTTCCTGGCCGCCGGCGTGATTGTCGGACCGTACGGGCTGGGACTGTGGGCCGGCGACCACTCCTGGCTGCGCTACCTGGTGTTCCAGCGCCCCGAAGGCATTGCGCCGCTGGCCGAACTGGGCGTGCTGTTCCTGATGTTCATGATCGGGCTGGAGCTGTCGGCGTCGCGGCTGTGGGCGCTGCGGCGCTGGGTCATCGGTGGCGGTGGCGCACAGGTCGTGTTGTCGGCGATGGTGATCGGGACGCTTGCGTGGTTGTTCGGCAATCGGATGGAAGCTGCGCTGGTGCTCGGGCTGGTGCTCTCCCTGTCTTCCACCGCGGTGGTCATGCAATTGCTGACCGAACGGCAGGCGCTTGCCTATCCGATGGGACAGGCGGCGTTTTCCATCCTGATGCTGCAGGACCTGGCGGTGGTGCCCATCTTTATCCTGCTCGGCGTGCTGGCCGGCGGCAGTGGCGCTGGCTGGCTGCCGCTGTTGGGACTGACGCTGCTGAAGTCGGTCGCGGCGGTGGCCGCAATCTACCTGCTCGGTCGGCGCGCGCTGGAACCGCTGCTGCGGCTGTTCCTGCGCCAGCGCCAGCCTGAAGTGTTTATGGCGCTGACGCTGCTCATCACACTGGGCATCGCCGGGCTCACCGCGGCAGCCGGCCTGTCGCTGGCACTGGGCGCCTTTCTGGCCGGGCTTCTGCTGGCCGAAACCCAGTTCCGGCACGAGGTGGAAGTGGTGATCGCGCCATTCCGCAGCCTGCTGATGGGCCTGTTCTTCATGTCGGTCGGCATGCAGACCGACCTGCGCGAGGCAGCCAGCGCGCCGCTCTGGCTGGCCTTGTCGGTGCCGGGCCTGTTTATCGTGAAGGCCGCCGTCACCAGCCTGGTGCTGCGGGCCGGCGGCCTGCCGTGGGGACGCGCGGTCGAAGGCGGGCTGCTGCTCGGGCAGGGCGGCGAGTTCGCTTTCATCGTGGTCGGACAGGCCGTGGCCAGCCGCCTGCTGGCGCCCGATGTCGGCCAGTTCATGATGCTGGTCGTCGCATGCAGCATGTTCGCCACGCCGCTGGCGGCACGCCTGGGCCGTCGCTACGGTGACTGGTGGCAAGGTCGCCATCCGTTGACCGCGCAGGACGCCGCGCCGCCGCCGCGGGCAAACCACGTGGTCATTGTCGGCTTTGGCCGCATCGGGCGCATGCTGGCGCAGATACTCGACAGCCAGGGCGTCGCCTTTGTCGCTATCGACAACGACCCGCAGCTGGTTGCCCAACTGCGCGGCCACGGCGGCCGCCTGCATTTTGGCGACGCCGCGCGCGGGGAATTGCTGCACCGGGTTTCTGCCGAGCATGCCGCTGCCATCGTGCTGACCATGGACCATCCGGCATCGGCCTTGCATGCGGCGCGGGCGATCCGGCGCGATTATCCCCAGATCCAGTTATTCGCCCGCGCACGCGACGAGGCGCATGCCGAAGCGCTGCTGCGCGCCGGCGCCAGCCTGGTGGTGCCTGAAACCCTGGAGTCCGGCCTGCAGCTTTCGCAATCTGTGCTGTACAGCCTCGGGTTTCCCGAAACGACCGCCGCCGACGTGATACGGCGGGAGCGGGAAAGACGCATCGGCATTGCGCAGGAGACAAGTGCGCCTGCCGAGTGATGCCGGAGGCGCGAAAGAGGGACGCAGTACCGGCCCGGGCTTACTGCCGGCAGTCCTCGTAGACCTTGGCGTAAGCCTGGCGCGCCGAGCTGACCGACTTGTCGGCGTAGATGGCAACGATGACCTCGTGCGCGTCCTCCATGGTCTGGGGCTTGGCGCTGAGAATGGAATTGACTTCCGTTAAAACACGCTCCATCGGGTAACCGTCGTTGCGCGTACGAAACGCGCTGGCGCCGATTTGTGCAAGCTTGCCACAGTACTGGTCACTGGCAGCCGCCGGCACCGGCACAGGTGCCAGGTCGGAAAATGCCACTGTGCAAAAAGACATCGTTAACAGGGCGAAAACAAGCTGTTTTCCATTCATCTTGATCAGGCCTTTTGATAAGAGCGAACTATCAGGACACCGATTTCATCAAAAGATTCCTCGAAATCGCAAATGGAAACCAGATGTTGCATTGACGAATTTTCAGCAGTGAGTGAGGATATTCGACTGGGCAAATGTATCGATGGCAGGCAGCAAGGTCGTTGCGGCGTCGTATCTGGAGTAAAGAATGATTCAGCGGCAACAAGCGTAGGACATGGATACTGAAAAAAAGCGCCTGTTGCGCGTCCTGGTGGTGGATGATCAGGAAATTGCTGCCAGCCTGGCCTGCGACATGCTGACAGCGGAGCCCGACATCGACGTGTCCTGCCTGTATGACGCCAGCATGGCGGTGCAGAAAGCCATCGAATTCCAGCCTTCGGTCATCCTGATCGACCTGTGCATGCCGACCATGGACGGTTTCTCCGTGATCCGGGCGCTGCGCGAACTGCCGCAGACCGGTTATGTTCCGATCATCCTGGTGTCGTCGCAGGACGCACCCGAACAGAAGGTGCGCGGCTTCACCGCGGGTGCCAACGACTACCTGGTCAAGTGGCCGTCCCGCGCCGAACTGGTGGCGCGCGTGCGCTATCACGCGCAGGCCTTCCGCGCCCGCGCCGAGCGTGACGAAGCCTATGCGTCGCTCCAGACCAGCCAGGATCAGCTGCTGCAGCGCACGCGGGAGCTGGAGCTGAGCCAGGCGGCGCTGCACCAGGCGCAGAAACTGGAAGCCATCGGCCAGCTGACGGGCGGCGTCGCCCACGACTTCAACAACGTGCTGCAGATTATCGGCGGCAACCTGCAGTTGCTGAGCCAGAACCTGTCCATCACCGAAGCCGACCGCAGCCGCGTCACGGTCGCCATGGCGGCGGTAGAGCGCGGCGCCAACCTGGCGTCGCAGCTGCTGGCCTTTGCGCGCCAGCAGCCGCTGGAGCCGGTGGTGGTGCCGCTGGACGGCATCCTGCACAACATGCACCAGATGGTGCGGCATACGCTGGGCGACGGCATCGAGGTGCATACCGGCATCGCTGGCGGGCTGTGGAACAGCCTGATCGACACCAGCCAGTTCGAGAACGTGATCCTGAACCTGGTGCTCAATGCGCGCGACGCGATGGGCGGCCGCGGCCGGCTGACGCTGGCCGCGGACAACGTGGAGCTGGACCAGCGCTATGCCAGCGTCCATCCGGAAGCCCGTCCCGGGCAGTACATCCGGGTGGCGGTGTCGGACACCGGCTGCGGCATTCCGCCGGAATTGATCGAGCGGGTGTTCGAGCCCTTCTTCACGACCAAGCTGCCGGGCGAAGGCACCGGCCTCGGCCTGTCAATGGCATATGGCTTCGTGCAGCAGAGCGGCGGCCATATCACGCTGGAAAGCACGCTGGGCGCCGGCACCACGGTCAGCGTCTTCCTGCCGCGCAGCATGGCGCCGGCCGAACCGCAGGCGCCTGCCTATCCGCTCAGCGCTGCCGGCGGCAGCGAGCGCATCCTGGCGGTGGAGGACGATCCGGCGCTGCGCGCCACCGTGGTCGAGATGCTGGAGGGGCTGGGCTATGAAGTGGTGGAGGCGGGCGACGCTGCGTCCGCGCTGGCCATCATCGAGAAAGGCGAGCGCTTCGACCTGCTGTTCAGCGACGTGATGATGCCTGGCCCGCTGCGCAGCACCGAGCTGGCCGAATATGCCCGGCAGCTTCTGCCGGGCCTTGGCGTGCTGTACACCTCGGGCTACGCGGAGAATGCCATCGTCCATGGCGGCCGGCTGGACCCGGGCGTGACGCTGCTGTCCAAGCCTTACCGGCGCGAACAGCTGGCTACCAAGCTGCGACAGATCCTGGACCGCCGACCGGCAGCCACGCCGGCCTCAGTTGCTGCCAGCGCCCCGGAACCGACGCCGACGCCGACGCCGCAGCGCATGCTGCTGGTCGAGGACAATGCCGACCTGCTGGACCTGACCCTGATGATGCTGGAAGAGCTCGGCTACGAGGCCACCGGCGTCGCCGCCGCGGAGGACGCGCTGGCGCTGCTGGAGAAGGGTGCGTATGCATTGCTGGTGACCGATGTGACGCTGCCGAAGATGTCCGGCATCGAGCTGGTGGCGCTGGTGCGTTCCCGTCATCCGCAGATGCCGGTGGTGGTGGCGTCGGGTTATGGCCGCACGGCGGAGCTGGCGGAATACGACGTGCGCTACCTGAAGAAGCCTTACCAGCTGAGCGACCTGCAGCAGGCGATCGAGCAGGGACTGCTGCAAAACGCGCCGGCCTGAGCCGCTTTCAGTATCAAACCCGCCGCAGGACCTTGGTGTGTCCCGGCGGCGGCTCGTTCAATACTGCCCAGAAAATGCCGAGATCGGCGATGGCCTTGACGAACTCGCGGAACTCCACCGGCTTGACCACATAGGCATTGACGCCCAGCTCGTAGCTGCGCACCAGGTCCTGCTCTTCGCGCGACGAGGTCAGCATCACCACCGGCAGGCTGCGCAGCTCGGCCGACTCGCGAATTTCCTTCAGCACTTCCAGACCATCGACCTTGGGCAGCTTCAGGTCGAGCAGCACCACGGCCGGCTTCCCCGGCGGCATGTCCTGGTAGCGGCCGCGCCGGTGCAGGTAATCGAGCGCCTCGGCACCGTCCTCGACCACGATGACGTCGTTGGCCAGCTGGCTGCGTTCCAGCGCAACCAGGGTCAGCTCCAGGTCCTTGGGATTGTCTTCGACCAGTAGTATGGGTTTTAGCATGGGGTTAAATCGTCTTTAAGCAGGATGTCGTTTCGGTATTGAAAATGAAAACACGGCGCCTTTGTCGAGTTCTCCCCTGGCCCAGACCTGCCCGCCGTGCCGCTCGACGATGCGGCGCACGTTGGCCAGGCCTATCCCTGTTCCTTCGAATTCTTCCATCCGGTGCAGGCGCTGGAATACGGCGAACAGCTTGTGCGCGTATTCCATGCTGAAACCGACGCCGTTATCGGAAAAATGGAAAATGGTGGCGTCGGGAGTGGTTTCCGCGTGGACCGAGATCGTGGCGACGGTTCGGTCGCGGCTGTATTTTACGGCATTGGACAAGAGGTTATACACGGCAAGTTCGATGAACCGCGCATCGCACCGGATGACCGGCAAGGGTCCGACCGACCATTCGATATTCCTGCCCTGTGCGTCCTGGCTTACCCGCCTGATGGCTGCCTTGACCACCTGCTGCATATCGGTCGCGGCCACATGCAGCGCGGAGCGGCCCATCTGCGAAAAGCTCAGCAGGTCATCGACCAGCTTGCCGGCGAAACGCGCCGAGTCGGCAATGTTCTTCAGGTAGCGGCTGGCACGTTCGCTCAGCGAGTGTCCTTCCAGTTCGTTGAGCAGGTCGGTAAAGCCGACGATGTGCCGCAGCGGCGCGCGCAGGTCATGCGACACCGAGTACGAGAACGACTCCAGCTCCTTGTTGGCGCGCCCGAGTTCGTCGGCCAGGCCGGCCATCTCCTCGGCCCGTGCCAGAACGATGCCGAGGATGGCGCTGCGAAATTCGAGCGCGACCTCGAGCTCGCTGCGCTGCCAGGGCGCCGACGTGCCGCGCACGGTCTGGCGCCAGACCTCGAAGCTCTTGCGCGGCGTCAGCGGCGCCGCCTGTTCCTGCTGCTGGTCCTTGTGGGCAGGGTTGCCGGCCCATTCCACCGTCTGCACGACTTCCGGCCGGAACCAGATCAGGTAATGCCGGTGCGTGCGCGAGATCGAGATGGCCAGCATGCCGCTGGCGCAAGCGGTGTATTCCGCAGCCGGCGGATATTCGCGCGACAGGCAGTTGCTATCGGTAAGCTCACCGTTGCCGGCGCCCAGCCAGTCGACCAGCGCGTCGACCTCGCGCCGCGGCGGCGTGCTGCCGAACAGGATGGTGTCGCCCTCGAACACCAGCGCGGCCCCGCCGGCGTCCATCAGCATCAGCAGGTCCTGCGATGCGCTGGCCATGTTGTGGACGAATTCCTCAGGCTGGCTGAGCGCCGCCAGGATGGCAACCAGTTTGCCGCGCAGCCGCAGCCGGTAGGCATAGTCGTCGTTTTCGATGATGGACTCGATGCGCAGCGCCAGGATCTGGCCCAGCTGCTCACAGGCCGTGCGGACCTCGAAGGGCACGAAATGCGGCGCCTTGTCGTGGCAGGAGATCATGCCCCAGAGCCGTCCCTTGATCACCAGCGAAATCGACATCGAGGCCAGCGTCTCCATGTTCTTCATGTACTGCAGGTGCACCGGCGACACTGCGCGCAGGCCGGCGAAGCTGAGGTCGGTGGGCGCGCCGGTCTCCGGGTCCAGCAGCGGCGACAGGCGCGCCGGTTCATAGTTGGCGTCGGCGATCAGGCGCACATGGCTGGCAAGATACAGCCGGCGCGCCTGCTGCGGAATGTCGGAGGCCGGAAAGCGCTGCCCGCTATAGGACGGATATCCCGGCTCCAGCGCCTCGGCCAGCACCCGGGCGTCGTCGTTATGGTCGAAGCTGTACAGGAAAACCCGGCCCATCCCGGTGATTTCCCGGATCGAGCGCACCGCATATTCGCAGATGGCGTCGACCGAATTGACATGCGACAGGGTTTTCAGGAACCGTCCCATCACCGCGTAGAGCAGGCGGAAATCGGCGGCGCCGCTGCGCTGCACCGGCTCGAACTCGACCAGCGTAGCCTTGCCGGAGCGATGGACGATGACGTCGAAGTAGCCCGTCTTGCCCAGTTCGACTGCGCCGGCATAGACCGGCTGCGACAGGTGGCTGGTATTGAGCAGCGAGCGCGCCACCATTTCGGCGTGGTCGGCGCCGATCAGGTCGTCGAGCGAACGGCCGATGATCTCGCCGAGCGGACGGCCGAACAGCGTGGCGACATTCTCGCTGGCCTGGCGCACGCAGAAACTGTCCTGGCTCAGGTTGAGCAGGTAGCCATGCGGCTGGATGCCGCCGGGAATATGGATGGGTTCGCGGTCACACGAAGTGAGGTCCAGCTGGTCTTCCGACGAGGATGAGGTGGTCATGGTGTCTGCGCATCGGCATCAGGGGGACTACGGCGCCTTGGTTTGAACGATAAGGATGGACAACATTCTGCCGGAACAGATTTTCGCAAATTACGCAACTTCCTGCAGCGGAGAGTGCAGCAGGTTGGCGCGTGGTCTAGCAGCCTGGCTGTAAAGGGCACAGGCCGATTAATTTCCAGTAATGAATTTGCATTGTATATGATGCAATTTGGCCGTAAATATAAAAATGCACTATATTTGATGCATGGACATGAGTGAAATTGGCATGGCGATCCGTCATGCGAGAAAAGGCGCCAAGCTCACGCAGCAGCAGCTGGGCGAACTGCTGGGCATGAGCCGCGCGACGATTTCCGGCATCGAGACCGGACGGATCGCCGAAGTCGGCATACGCAAGATGGCGGCGCTGTGCAGCGCGCTCGACCTGGAAATCACCGTGGGAAAGCGCCGGCCCTACCCGACCTTGCAGGAACTGCGACAGGAGCAACGTGGAAAATCGCGCGCTTAGCGCATTTTCACGCTGGCTTGCGCAAGATGCGCCGTTTCCGCGTAGCGACAGTTGCCGTTGCCGTTGACGCGGCTTTTGACGTGGGTCCCCGTTGATGGCGCCACGTCGCTGGTGCCGA
>CAUQYP010000219.1:0-7933 GCA_963522035.1 uncultured Noviherbaspirillum sp.
GGCGACGCGTCGCCGTCTAACGGGGATCCACGTCAACGGCAGCGTCAAAAGCAACGGCAACGGCAACGGCAACTGTCGCTGCGCGGGCAACGGCAACGGCAACGGCAACAGTCGCTGCGCGGGCAACCGCATCCTCAGCGCCGATGCCCCAATCGCCTCAATGCGTATTCCCCACCTCACACACGCTGCAGATGGTCGCGACCAGCCTTTGCGCCGACAGCGGCTTGGCGACATGGGCATCGAACCCGGCCAGCGAGGACGCGCGTTCATCCCGTGTCATAGCAAAAGCGGTCAGCGCAATGGCCGGCGTCATTGCGCCCTTGTCCCGGGCGCGCTTGCGGATAGCGCGGATCAATTCGTGGCCATCCATGCCGGGCATGCCGATGTCGCATAACAGCAGGTCGAAGCCCTGGCGGTCCAGCAGGCGCAGCGTCTCGCTGCCCGAGGCCGATACCGTAACGGTCGCGCCGAAGCTGGCTAGCAGCGATTGCGTGGCAAGTCGTGTGTCTTCCTCGTCGTCGGTGACCAGGATGCGCAGGCCCGCCAGCGGCGTCATCGGAAACTGCTGCAGCAGCTGTTCGGTGCCTGCGCTGACGACGCTGTCGCTCGCCTCGGCCAGCGCCGGCAGCCTGATGGTGAAGCGCGAACCATGGCCGAGGCCTGCGCTATGGGCCTCGATGGTGCCGCCGTGCAGTCTCACCAGCCTGGCGGCAATCGCCAGGCCCAGCCCGAAGCCGCCGCGCGGGTGCGGTATTGCCGCGTTATCCTGGCGGAATCGTTCGAACACATGTGGCATGAACTGCGGCGCGATGCCGCAGCCGTTGTCGCTGACATTGATCAGCAGCGAATCGCCTTCCAGCCGGGCTTCGAGGGTGACCTGGCCGCCGGCATCGGTGAACTTGATGGCGTTCGACACCAGGTTGGTGACAGCCTGGTTGATGCGGCGCTCGTCGCCGGCAATCGGCAAGGGGCTGTCGGTCTTGCACTCGAAGCGCACGCCCTTGTGTTCAGCCGCCGGTTTCTGCGACAGCGCAACGTCGGCCAGCGATGCGGCGGCGTCGAATGGCCTGGCCTGCAGCGCCACCTTGCCGGAAATGATGGCGCTGGTGTCGAACAGGTCATTGAGCAACCCGGCCTGCAGCTGCACATTGCGATTGATGACCTCGGCCGCGCGCGCCACGGTTTCATCCGCACCGGCGCGGTGCGCGAGCAACTCGGCCCAGCCGGCAATGGCATTGAGCGGCGTACGCAGTTCATGGGACAGCGTGGCCAGGAATTCGTCGGACATCAGCGCAACCCGTTCGGCCTCGGTGCGGGCCAGCCGCTCTCTTTCCAGCGCCAGTTCCGTTCGTTCGGACTGCTGTATCGCGTCATTCACGTTGGTGATGGTGCCAACCCAACGGGTCGGGCGCTTTCCATCCGGGCGCAGTGCGCGGCCGCGCAGGCGGAACCATACGTAGGCATTGTCGCGATAGCTGCGCAGCCGCAGCAGGCAGTGGAGATCGCTTCCGCCGGCACGGCTGGCGCTCCACGCATCCATGAAGCTCGGCAGGTCGCCCTGGTGGACCAGCGAGGCCAGCTGGTCGATACGGCCGATGGCGGCCGGCCCGAACGTCGCCTGCCATTGCGCATTGCAATATTCGATCAGTCCCTGGGCGTCGGATTGCCAGACGATGTGCGGCAGCGACTCGGCCAGCGTGACGAATTCCATCTCGCGGGTCAGCGCATCGGGTTCCAGGGTGTGGCTGTCTCTGGCCAGGCGCTGCAGCAAGTCGCCGACTGCCCCCGGCGCGGATGATTCGCCGGCACGCTTGCCGCGATAAACAGGCGGGCCGATAAGCGCAGACAGCCTTGCGCCAGGCGCCTGCGATCCGGGGCGCTGCGCCGGATCGAGCAGGCGCCTGGCGACAAACCACGCGATGGCTGCCGCGGCAAGCCCCAGCGCCAGTGCGCCGGCAAAGAAGCCGCGCTGGATCGCCGTTACCGGCGCAAAGGACACCCTGGCCGGCTGGCGCGCCACGACCTTCCAGCCCAGGCCCTGGAACTGGCCGCGGGGAGCGGTCGGCGTCATTACGGTCAGGTAGTCGGCGCCATCGCTCCACGGGATGGTCTTGGCGCCGGGGCCGGGCGCGCGGCGCGCGAGCTGGTCGAGCATGGCGCCGGGCGGCACGCTGCTGGGCGCAAACAACACCTTGTTGTCGCGGTCGACGACCAGCAGTTCGATGCCGCGCCGTTCCATGACCGGGCCGAGCACGCTGTTGCGCAGCGTGGCTACCCACTGCCAGTTGACATGCGCGGCCAGCACGCGCGACGCCTGGCCGCGTTCGTTGCGCACTGGCGCGGCGATGTCGACGAAACGCGCCTGTTCGCCCAGCGGGCTGCGCGGCACCCGCTCGGCCAGGCGCGCTTCAGCGTGCACATCGCCGATGAACAGTTGCTTGCTGCCGCTTTCCACCATGACGCCATCCAGCGTGCTGCCTTCGAACAGGCCGCCGCCTGCATGCAGGACCATGCGCGAGCGGGCATCGGCAAGTCCAATGAACGCGAACTCGGGCCGGCCGGCCACGAACTGGTCCAGCGCGGCACGTACCTCGGCGGGAGGCGCTGCAGCATTGCGCAACAGCTCGCGGCTCGCCAGGTCCTGCACGTCCCGTGAAAACAAGTCCATGCCGGCCGACAATTCGCGCGCCATCTGCCTGCTTGCGTTTTCGAGATGGGAAGCGGCGAGGCTGGCAATTTCATGCCTGGCTACTTCGCCCAGCGTGCCGGCGAGCACCACTGCCAGCAAAAGTATCAGGGCGCTCAGGGCAGCGCCCAGGCAAACCGGCAAACTGATGTGTCTGTTGAACATCGTGGTTTCAGGGTGAGATAGCACACGTTCCAAAGCAGGCAGGAGCCTTATCGTCACTGAATATCGGGAGTGGGTCAAGGAAGGCAGCCGGCATTGCGGCGTGGACGCCAATGCCGGCAGGGACGAGCCGGCCGCCAGCGGATTTTCCGGGCATATTGTTGCAGCGCAAAAGGACCACTAGACGCACGGGGAACCGGCGCGATGACGTGTTCTCTAACCGCCTGAAATTGTCGCGTATGTGGGCTGACAAGCGCCGCCATGCGATGCCGGTTTCATCGCTCGTCCTTCTTCCCACTGCACCATCCGCGCAAGGAGCTCTACATGGCAACCATGAATCCTCACATTACCGAACGACGCCGCAACCCCGAGCGGCGCTCCGGAACCGACCATTCGATGGCGCGGCGCCTGGGCGCTTTCGACTGGCTGGCCATGGTGCTGATGATCGTCGGCGGCATCAACTGGGGCCTGGTGGGACTGATGAATATCGATCTTGTCGCAGTCGTCTTCGGCGACGGCACGACGGCGGCGCGCGTGGTCTATGCGCTGGTCGGCCTGGCAGCGCTGTATTCGATCTACACCCTTTCCAGGCTGGCCAGCGACAATCAGCACTAGGGGTTTGCGCGCTCGCGGAACATTTCGGGCGCATCACGCATCGAACCTTGCCCAATAACAGAGCAGAGAGGGCAAGGCAACCATGGACGCTACCTGGGTCGTTACAGCAAACGCAAGCCGTGCACGATTTTTCTCGCAGGCCGATTCGTCGGCCGGCCTGGAAGAAGTCGAGGACATGATCAATTCGGGCGCGCGCCTGCGCACAGAGGAAAGCGAGACGGACAAGCTCGGCCCGACATCGGCAACAAAAAGTATCCATAACACCGGCGGCGCCACGCCGAACAAGGCCTACGAGCCGCACCAGACGCCGGTCGAGCACCAGACCGAACTGTTCGCCAGGAATGTCGCGCAGTTCCTGCTGAAGAACCAGCAGCAGGGACGCTTCCGCCAGTTGTGCATCGTTGCCTCGCCGCAGTTCCTGGGCATACTGCGCCAGCAGCTGGACGCGAACGTGAGTTCCGCAGTGAGCCTGGAGATCAACAAGGATTACACGCAGGCCAGTCCAACGGAATTGCGCGAGCACATCAGGACGCACCAGGCAGGCGGCTAGCGCCGCTCCAATGGCTGCGCCGGTGCCGCCTGCCTTATAATTCCTGCCCGTGGAAGGAGCATGGGCAAGGGCTTATACCATTCCCAAGTCATGGCGTACCGAATGAAGTCGATGGCGCCGATTCATCCCCTTGACGCGTAGGGTGTAATAAGCAACGCGCATTACACCATGCTCGATAAACAAGCGCCGCCTGTCAATGACGCGTAGTGTAATGCGCTGGCGCTTATTACACCGCTATTACACTTTACGAATTTTCATGGCACGTTATGACGTGGGATTGGTATTACCCACGATTTTCCCGGTCGAGGCTGTGCCGCCCGGCAGCATCAGCCCTCAATAACCATTCTCAATGCGCAACCTGCTTACCTGGATCCTTGCCGGCCTTTCCATGACCGGCGCGCTGGCCATCGACATGTACCTGCCGTCTTTCCACGGCATAGCCGCCAGCTTCGGGGCCAGCCCGGCGCTGGTCCAGCAAACCCTCAGCGCCTTCCTGTTCGCCTTCGCGTTCATGATGCTCTTCAGCGGCACGCTGTCCGACTCGTTCGGACGCAGGCCCGTCATCCTCGGTTCCGTCGCGCTGTACGGCGCGGCCTCTTTCGGCGCGGCCTTCGCGCCCAGCATGGGCTGGCTGCTGGCCTGCCGGGTGCTGCAGGGCCTGGCCGCCGGCGCGTCCACCGTGGTCAGCCGGGCGGTGATCCAGGACCGGCTGTCGGGCGCCGACGCCCAGCGCATGATGGCCAGCGTGATGATGGTGTTCGGGCTGGCGCCGGCCATCGCGCCCATCCTCGGCGGCTGGCTGCACACCGCGTTCGGCTGGCGTTCGGTGTTCCTGTTCCTCGGCAGTTTCGGCGCGCTGATGCTGCTCGTCTGCTGGCGCAGCCTGCCCGAAAGCCTGCTGCCGGAACGGCGCCACGCGTTTCACCCGGGCGTCATTGCAAGGGCCTACCGTGAGGTGCTGCGCGACCGGCGCTTCCTGTTCCTGGCGCTGGCGTTCGGCTTGTCGTTCGGCGGCATCGCGCTCTATATCGGCGCGGCGGCCAACTTCGTGGTGGGCATATTGCACCTGCCGGAAACTGGCTTCGGCTGGATGTTCATCCCGCTCATCGGCGGCATGGTCTGCGGTTCGGCCACGGCAGGACGGCTGGCCGCGCGCCTGGCGCAGCCGCGGCAGATTCTCGCCGGCTATGGCGTGATGGCCCTGGCGGCGCTGGCCAACGTGGCCTACAACGCGCTGTTCGCCGCCGCGCTGCCGTGGGCGGTGCTGCCGCTGTTCTTCTATGCGTTCGGCGTCGCGCTGGCCATGCCGGCGCTGACCCTGGCCGGCCTGGCGCTGTTCCCGGAACGCAGCGGGCTGGCGGCGTCGCTGCAGGGTTTCGTGCAGATGGTGGTGTTCGCGCTGGTGTCGGGCCTGCTGGCGCCGCTGCTCTTCGACAGCGCGCTGAAGCTGGCCCTGGGCGTGCTGGCCGTGGCTACTGCCAGCGCGCTGTGCTGGTGGCGCTCCGGCGGCAGCATAGCGCCGGACAAAGCGGTCTTGACTAGGCCGACTGCCTGAACGCCTGGTAGCCGCGGGCACGCAATTCGCACGCGGGGCAGTGGCCGCAGCCATAGCCCCAGTCGTGCAGCGCGCCGCGTTCGCCCAGGTAGCAGGTGTGGGTCTCGGTGCGCACGCATTCGACCAGCGCGTCGCCGCCCAGTTGCTCCGCCAGTTGCCAGGTCGCGGCCTTGTCCAGCCACATCAGCGGCGTCTCTATCGACAGTGCGGTCGCCATGCCGAGATGGAGCGTCTGTTCAAGCGACACCATGGTGTCGTTGCGGCAATCCGGGTAGCCCGAGTAATCGGTCTCGCACATGCCGCCCACCAGCACGTCGAGGCCGCGCCGGTAGGCCAGGGTGGCGGCCACCATCATGAACAGCAGGTTGCGGCCGGGAACGAAGCTGTTGGGCAGGCCGTTCGCCTGCATCGTGATCTCGACGTCGCGCGTCAGCGAGGTGTCGGAAATCTTGCCGAGCAGGCCGAGGTCGACCATGTGGTCCTCGCCCAGCCGCGCGTCCCATTCGGGCGAGATGCGGCGCAGCGACTGCAGCACCGCCGGCCGCACCGACAGTTCGATCGCATGGCGCTGGCCATAGTCGAAACCGATGGTCTCGACGCGGTCGTAGCGCGCCAGCGCCCATGCGGCGCAAGTGGTGGAGTCTTGGCCGCCTGAAAACAGCACCAGCGCCCCTGTTGCATTGCTCATTCTTTTCCTCTTCTAAAAATACGAAATCTACCTGGGGCGCACCTGGCGCAGCGTCTGTTCGATGAAGTCGCCGTCGCCTTCGGTAAAGCGCAGCTTCACCGGATACCACTGCAGCGAGGGCGCCAGCCAGATCTCGAGTTGCTGTTCCTTCGACCCCGGCGGCGGGTTGCGTGTGACATGCCAAGCCATGACCTCGCCGTCGGGGCCGGCGACCTTCTCCTGCGCGCCTACCCTGAACGTCCACGGGTCGGCATCGCGCTGGCCCACGACGAAGAAATGCCAGTTCGAGCCGTTTTTGAACTTTGCCGGCGCCGCCCGCGCCACCGCGCTCAGCTGCCAGACCACGCTGGCGCGGTCCTGCTCGCCGCCGCGGATCGGGTAGGTGCGCTCCGAGGCAGTGAAGCTGATCAGCCTGCTGTCGCGGTTGAAGGTGACGCTGGTGCCTTCCTTCCTGAAGCGCTGCTCGGTATAGCGCTCCGGCGCCAGGCCCGACGCGTCGATGGCGCCTTCGCTTTTCTCGTCTAGGATTTTCCCGACCAGCATCGCACGCGCGTCGATGGTCACCGCGTAGCGCTTGCCGGCCGGCAGCCAGTGCATGGCCGACTCGCCATTGATCGTCAGGCCGCTCTGCCGCGCCTTGATGGCGTAGCTTAGTTCCGCTGCGGGCGGCAGGCTGGTCGGGTAGGCCGGCTTGGCCGGCGGCGCCGGCGCAGCGGTGGCGGCAAGGCTGAGCGCTACGGCGGGCAGGAAAGTCAGGAAATGCTTCACGTACGGTGTGCTCCTTCAGATCGGGGTCAGCGACTGGACCGACGTCACCGCCATGTCCAGGTATTCGCCATTGGATTCGGTAAAGCGCAGCCGCACCGGGTACCACCAGTGCTGCGGCGCCAGCCAGATGTCGAGCTTCTGCTCGCGCGAGCCGGGCCGCGGCGCGCGGACCACGTGCCAGGCCTCGGTGCTGCCGGCCGGCGTGTCGGTCTGTTCCAGTCCGATCACCTGGATGACCCAGGGTTCCATATTCCGCACGCCGGCCACGAACAGTTCGATCGTCGCCCCCGGCGTGTAGCGTCCCGGGTCGCCGAGGCCGATCGCGGCCAGTTGCCAGACGATGCTGGCGCGGTCCTGCTCGCCGCCGGCACGGGCATAGGATGCGCCCGAGGCGGTAAAACGGATGAGGTTGGTGTCGCGCTCGAAGCGGGTCACGTTCTCTGGCCGGCGAAAGCGCTTCTCCGAATACAGTTCGGGCGCCACGCCGTTCGCATCGATCGCGCCGATGCTCTGGAAATGCAGCACGGTGAAGAACAGCACGCTGGCTTCGCCGTCGACCTGGTAGCGCTCGCGGTCGGCGCGCCAGGCGATCCTGCCGCTGCCATACACCACCTTGTCGTCGCGCAGCGCCTGCACGTCGTATTTCAGTTCGGCCGGCGGCGGTATGCGGAAGCGGTAGGGCGGCGCGGCGGCCTGTTCTACCGGGGGCGGCGCCTGCTCGGCTACTGCCGCTGGCGCAGGCGCTGCGGCCGTCGCTTCAGCCGGTTCAGCCGGTTCAGCCGGTTCGGCAGGTTCAGCCGGTAAAGCGGCAGTCGGTTCAGCAGCCGCTTCGGCCGCCGGGGTGACAGGCGGTGCCTCGGCCGCAGCCACGGCTGGCGGCGGGCGCTTGCGTGGCCGCGGACGTGGCGC
>CAUQYP010000220.1:0-7931 GCA_963522035.1 uncultured Noviherbaspirillum sp.
GTCATCAACGGGGACCCACGTCAAAAGCAGCGTCAAAAGCAACGGCAACGGCAACTGTCGCTGCGCGGAGCTTAATTCAACGGCAACTGTCGCTGCGCGGGACGTCAAAGGCAACAGCCATTGTCGCTGCGCGGAAGCGGCGCTTCTGGTTCAAGCCAGCATGAAAATGCGCTAGGCCGAAGACCGTATCGAAGGAAGGCCAACGGCGCAAAAAACCCGTTTTCAGCCTGCCCCTTACAGGAAATTGAACAGCGACAGCCCGGACACCTTGACGAAACTCTGCTGCGCCGCCTGCAGCATCATCTGCTTCTGCGACAGGTCCGAGATGGCCTTCACGTAATCAAGATCCTGGATGGCCGAGAGCTGGTCGGCGTACTGGATGTCGCGCGCGCTGCCGGCGTCGTCCAGGCTGTCGAGCTCCTTCAGGCGCGAGCCGACCGACGCACGGGTCGTCAGCACGTTGTCCAGCGCATTGTCGATATTCTCGCCGGCTGCGCTCAGCTTGTAGTTGAACATCTTGCGCTCGGCTTCGGTCGATACCGGCGTTTCCAGCGTGGCGATCAGGTCTTCCATGGTGGCGAACACGCTCTGGCTGCGCACCGGCTTGATGTCAACCCGGTCGCCGCCTGCCGGCGCCCCGGACACCACCATCTCGATGCCGTCGAAGCTCAGCGTCTGCGGGCTGGCATAGGCGCCCGTGCTCAGCGCGCTCGCCTTGTTCGGATCGGCCGTGATGTCGTACACCGCGTAGTTCGCTCCGGTGGCGTCGAACTCGACCTGGTACTGGTGCCCGGGCTTGACCAGGCTGCTGTCGCTCACCATCAGCGACGACATCGCCGCGCTGCCGGTGCCGGTGCTGGAGCCCTTGTACAGCAGGCTGGCCGGGACATTCATGAAGACGGCCTCGCCGGTGTCGTTCGCCGCCATCTGGCGGCTGGCGCCGACCTGCAGCAGCTTCTGCCCGCTGTCGCCGTTGTAGGCCACGGTGCCGCCGCCGCTGGCGAACGGCGGCGCGCTGTCCTGGAAGCCGGCGAACATATAGTTGCCGACGCCGTCGCGGCTGTTTGCAAGGGAGGTCAGTTCCTGCAGGCGGCTGCGCAGGTCGGTGGCGATGAACTTGCGCGAGGTGTCGTCCAGGCTGCCGCTGCCGGCGGCCAGCACCTGCGTGCGCACGTCCTGCAGCAGGTCGGTCACGCCTTGCAGCGCGCCTTCCTGCATGTTCAGCGCGTCCTTGGCGCTGCCGCGGTTCTGCGTGTACTGCGTGTTGAGCGACTGGCCCTGGCCCAGGTCGAGCGCCCTGGCCGCGCCCAGCGGGTCGTCGGCCGGCGTCAGCAGACGCTTGCCGGTGCTGATCTGCTGCTGGACCTTGGCCAGGCTGGACTGGGTGTCGCTGATGCGGCTGACATTCGATTCGAACAGGCTGCTGGTGCTGATACGCATGCGAAAACTCCTTAGGCGCCGAGCGAAAGCAGGACGTTGAACATGTCGCTGGCAGCCTTCATCAGCTTGCCGGCAGCCTGGTAGGCCTGCTGGTACTTGAGCAGGTTGGCGGCTTCCTCGTCGAGGTTGACGCCGGACTCCGACTGCTGCGCAGTGACGGCGGACGTGTACAGCTGGCCGGCGGCCGCGCTGGTAACCTCGAGCTCGCGGGTCTTGTTGCCGACCTGGTTGACCAGCTGCGAATACGCTCCCTGGAAACTGGCGCCGCCATTGGTGGTCAGGGCGGATTGCAGCTTCGCCAGCGCCAGCGCATTGCTGTTGTCGCCCGTAGCGCCGTTGTTGCCGCCGACGGTGAATGCATCGCCCGCCGCCGGCGCGCCCTTGATCTGCAGCGTCCAGCCGCCGGCGGCAATGTCGGCGCCGGCCTGGAAGGTCTGGTTGCTCAGCAGCGCATTGCCGTTGCTGTCGGTGACGCTGAAGGTCGTGGCATTGCTGAAGGTGATCGTGAACGGCTGCACCGGGCTGGCGGCCGGCGCCGTGGCGGCGACCGCGCCGACCGTGCCGGTGCCGGTATTGGCCGTCGCGGCGGTACCGCGCAGCGGCGAGCCAAGTGCAATCTTCGACGGGTCGCTGAGCTTGACCCGGATGCCGGTTTCAGCCGACGCGCCGCCCGCGGTAGGCCGCACCACGTAGCTGTCGTCCACCGACGGCGCGCCGGTCAGCTGGAATCGCACGCCGTCCACTTCGGCCGGCGAATTGTCGAATGCCGTGTTGTCGGACAAACGCAGCACGGAATAGGTGGACGGATTCGCGCCGGTGACCTTGACCCGGTAGTCGCTGGTGGTCAGCGCGCTGGTGGCGAGCGGGTTGAAGCTGGCCTCGAGGCCGCCACGCGGGCTGCCGTCCGGGTTCTTGCTGTTGGCGCTGCTGGGGCCGACCTCGGGTCCGCCGATCTCGAAGAAGTCGCCGCCCGGCAGGCCGGCCTGGTCCTGGCCCAGCGCATGCTGGCGGTTGAACTCGGTCGCCAGCGTGATCGCGATGCGGCCCAGCGCGCTTTCGGTCGCGTCCAGCGTCTTCGAGCGGAACTCCATCACGCCGCCCAGCTTGCCGCCGGTGATGCTGTCCTCGGCCAGCATCACCGGCTTGCCATTGATTTCGTAGGCCACCTGGGCGCGGCTGGCGTCTGTCGGCGACTGGATCACCGACAGGTTGTAGGTCTTGTTGCCCACCACCAGCGGCTGGCCGCTGCCTACCATCACGTTGAAGGTGTTGCCCTGCTTGACGACGCTGACCTTGATTTCCTTGCTCAGTTCGTTGATGGCCTGGTCGCGCTGGTCGAGCAGGTCGTTGGGCGCGCCGCCGCCGTTGTTCATCACCTTTTCGATGGCGTCGTTGAGCTTGCCGATCTGCTGCGCGTAGACGTTGATGCCTTCGACGCTGGAACGGATCTCGGCATTGACGCCCTGGCGCTGCTCGTTGAGCTGCGCGTCCATGTTCTGGAAGCGCCCGGCCAGCGTCATCGCGGACGACAGCATGGACTGGCGCGCAGAGGCCGAATTGGGGTCGGTGGTGGTGGCCTGCACGCCGGAGAAAAAGTCCTGCAGCGCCGGCGACAGGCCGGACTTGCTGTCGGCCAGCATGTTGTTGATCTGCTGGATCTGGCCGTAATAGCTGTCGAGCTGGCCCTTGGCGGTCTGCGTCGAGACCACCTGGTTGCCGAGGAATTCGCTGTAGACGCGGCGCACGCCGGTGACTTCGGTGCCCTTGCCGACAAAGCCGTAGCCGGCGTCCTGGCCGCTGACGGCGCTTTGCGACACGACCTGGCGGTTGTAGCCCGGCGTGGCGGCATTGGCGATGTTGTGCCCGGTCGTGACAAGGCCCACCTGTGCCGCGGTGAGCGCACTCTGGCCGACGCTGAGTATGGACATAATGGGTTTTCCTTGTCGCTGTTACACCGGTTACGGCATGTGCCCGCCAAACTTTAGGAGGACAGTGATTGTTTGATAATGCGGCTCAGCTTGGCCGCGTAGTTCGGGTCGGTCGCATAGCCGGCCGCCTGCAGGCCTTCCGCGAACGCGCTGGCATCCCGGCCGTTGGCGATGACGTTCTGGTAGCGCGGATTGTTCTTCAGCAGGCTGGCGTAGTCGCGGAAGGAATCGGCATACGAATCGTAGGCGCGGAACTTCTCCATCTTCTTCTGCGCCACGCCGTTGACGTATTCGGTGGTGGCGACCTCGACCGTCTTGCCGGTCCAGTTGCCGGTCGCCTTGATGCCGAACAGGTTGTGGCTGGTGCTGCCGTCGGCGCCGCGGATCTCGCGCTTGCCCCAGCCGGTCTCCAGCGCTGCCTGGCCGAGCATGAACTTGGCCGGAATGCCGGTGACGCGGCTGGCTTCGTTCGCATGCACGGCCAGCTTGTCCTGGAACGCCTGCACATGGTCGGGCCGCGCCGGAAACTGGCGGGCGCTGCTGATCTCCAGCGGCGTGGCGCCGTCCGGCGGCGTCGCCGACAGGCCGGTCTGCTTGACCTGGGCCGGCAGCGGGGCCAACCCGGAGGCTGCGCCGGCCGCGCCGTCCAGGCCCGGCAGCGTCGGACCTGCCGCGTTGTTCGACAGCTGGCGCATCAGCGCGTCGGCCAGGCCCATGCCGCGCTTGGAAAAATTGTCGCTGATCTTCTGGTCCAGCATGGACGTGTACATGCGGCTCTGCTGGCTGTCGAACGGGCTGTCCTGCGGCGTCGCATCGCGCATGCTCTTCATCACCATGTTCATGAACAGGCCCTCGAACTGCTGCGCGGCGGCGCGCAGCGCCTCGGGCGAGTCGGCCTTGCCGGAGCGGCGCAGCGCGGCGACGTCGACGCCGTCGCTGCCGATGCCGGAAGTGGAGCTGATCATGGCGCGGTCCGTTCTGGGGTGGTATGCATCAGATGATTTCAAGCTCGGCGCGCAGCGAGCCGGACGCCTTCATCGCCTGCAATATCGCCAGCAGGTCCTGCGGCGTCGCGCCGATGGCGTTGAGCGCCTTGACCACGTCGGCCAGCGAAGCGGCCTGCTTGAGCAGCACCACCTGCCCTGCTTCCTTCTTGATCTCGATCTGCGAGTTCTGTGTCACCACGGTCTGTCCGCCCGACAGCGGCGCCGGCTGGCTGGCGGCGTTCTCGGTATTGATGACGACCGACAGGTTGCCGTGCGAGACCGCGCAGGTGTCGAGCGTGACCGACTGGTTCATCACCACCGAGCCGGTGCGGGCATTCATGATGACCTTGGCGGCCGTCAGCGCCGGCGTCACCGACAGGCTTTCGAGCGCACCGAGGAAGGCGACCCGCTCGTCGCTGCCGGCCGGCGTGCGCACCCGGATCACCCGGCCGTTCTCGGCGGCGGCGGTGTCAGGACCGAAGCGGCGGTTAACCGCTTCGACCACCTTGCTCGCGGTGGAAAAGTCGCTGTCGTTGAGTTCCAGCGCAATCATGTTGTTCTCGCCGAGCGCGGTGGGCACCGCGCGTTCCACGGTGGCGCCGCTGGAAATGCGTCCGACGCTCAGGTGATTGACCTGGGCCTTGCTGCCGTTGGCCGCGGCGCCGACGCCGCCGACCAGCACATTGCCCTGCGCCATGCTGTAGATCTGTCCGTCGGCGCCCTTCAACGGCGTCATCAGCAGCGTGCCGCCACGCAGGCTCTTGGCATTGCCCATCGATGACACGGTCACGTCGAGCAGCTGCCCCGGCTGGGAAAACGCCGGCAGCGTCGCGGTCACCATCACCGCCGCCACGTTCTTCAACTGCAGGCTGCCGGTCGGCGGCAGGTTCACGCCGAGCTGCTGCAGCATGCTGATGACGCTCTGCACGGTAAACGGCGTCTGCGTGGTCTGGTCGCCGCTGCCGTCGAGGCCCACCACCAGGCCATAGCCCATCAACTGGTTCTGCCGGACGCCGCCGATGCTGGCCAGGTCTTTCAGGCGTTCGGCCTGGGCGCCGGCGGTCGACAGCAGGATGGCGCCGCACAGCAGCGCCTTGAACAGGATCTTGGTTCGCATGGCGCGTTTCCTTAGAACGGTATGACGCTGAGGAAGAAGCGGCCCAGCTGGGACGCCACCTCGACCGGGTCGATGCGGGTATTGCTGCGGTACTCCAGGCGGGCGTCGGCGACCTGGGTCGAGGCCACCTGGTTGCCGTTCAGGATGGTGTCCGGGTTGACGACGCCGGAGAAGCGGATGTACTCGTTGCCCTTGTCGAACGCCACCTGCTTCTCGCCGCTGACGGCCAGGTAGCCGTTGGCCAGCACTTCGGTCACCGTCACCGACAGCGTGCCGGTGAAGTTGTTGCTGGAGCTGGACGCATCCTTGTCCTCGAACTTGTTGGCGCCCTTCGCGTCGACGCCGAGGCGGCCGGTGACGGCGGTGTTCAGGCCCAGCAGCTTGCCGACCGAGAAATTGGCGCTGCCGCTCTTGCTGGCGGTGTCGGTGCCGGTCTTGCCTGCGCTGGTCTTTTCGTTGATGACGATGGTGAGCAGGTCGCCGACATGGCGGGCGCGGCGGTCCTCGAACAGCGGACGGTAGCTCGCGGCCTGGAAAATCGCGCCGTTGGACGACGGCGCACTGGCCATGCGCGGTTCCGGCCGGGTGCCGGACGGACGCTGGACGATGGAGTCGGGCACGGTATTGCAGGCAGCCAGCGCCAGCAGCGGCAGCACGGTCCTGGACATGGATACGAATATTTTCTTCATGGCGTGGCGGCTCAGAGCTGGGTCAGCTTCTGCAGCATCTGGTCGGAGGTGGTGATGGCCTTGCTGTTGATTTCATATGCGCGCTGGGTCTGGATCATGTTGACCAGCTCCTCGGCGACATTGACGTTGGAGGTCTCGACGTAGCCCTGCGTGATCATGCCGGCGCCGTTGGTGCCCGGCGTTGTGGTGCTGGCATTGCCCGAGGCGACCGTCTCGACATACAGGTTCTCGCCGCGGCTTTCCAGCCCCGCCACGTTGATGAAGGTGGCAAGCTGCAGCTGGCCGACCTGGGTCGCGGCAGCCGTGCCGGCCTGCGTGACCGACACCGTGCCATCGCGGCCGATGGTGATGCTCTGGCTATTGGGCGGGATGGTGATGGCAGGCTGGATCACGAAGCCGCTGGCAGTCACCATCTGGCCCTGGCTGTCGACCTGGAAGGAGCCGTCGCGGGTATAGCCGGTAGTGCCGTCCGGCATCAGCACCTGGAAGAAGCCGTTGCCCTGGATCGCCAGGTCCTTGTCGTTGCTGGTCTGCTGCAGGTTGCCCTGCGTGAAGATGCGCTCGGTGGCGACGGTGCGCACGCCGGTGCCGACCTGCAGGCCCGACGGCAGCTGGGTCTGCTGCGAGGTCTGCGCGCCCGGCTGGCGCATGTTCTGGTACAGCAGGTCCTCGAACACCGCACGCGAGCGCTTGAAGCCGCTGGTGCTGACATTGGCCAGGTTATTGGCAATGGTGTCCATCTGGGTCTGCTGCGCATCCAGACCGGTCTTGGCTATCCAGAGGGATCGAATCATGACTAACTCCGTCGCGGCGCGGCCGCTTCATATTGGGCTAGTCTTTATTGTCGCGGAGAAACACTTAATTCAAAGCGAGGAGTTGACTGGCTTTTGTCTCGTTACTCTCGGCGTTCTTCATCAGGGTCATTTGCATTTCGAACTGGCGGGCCAGGCTGATCATGGTGACCATGGCGTCGACCGTGTTGACGTTGCTGCCTTCGAGCGTGCCGCCGATGACGTTCACTGCCGCGTCGGCGTCGGCCGGGTTGCCGTCCCTGGTGCTGAACAGGCCGTCGGTGCCGCGCACGAGGTTGTCCTCGGCCGGGTTGACCAGCTTCAGGCGTCCCAACACGGTTGGCGGCTGGTTGGCGGCAAGCCCGGTGATGGTGCCGTCCTTGGCGATGGCGATGCGCGTGTCGGGCGGGATGCTGATCGGGCCGCCGTCGCCGAGCACGGCATCGCCGCGCTGGGTCTGCAGTTGGCCGTTTTCCGACAGCTTCAGGCTGCCATGCCGGGTGTAGGCTTCGCCGCCGTCTGCGGTCTGGACGGCGAGCCAGCCCTTGCCCTGGATGGCGACGTCAAGTTCGCGGGCGGTTTGCTGGAGGGGGCCGGGGGTGAAGTCGGTGGCGACGGTGGCGTCGACCACGAAGGCGCGGGTGGGGAGGTCGTTGCCGACGACGGGGACGGCGCGGAAGGCGTCGATCTGGGCGCGGAAGCCGGTGGTGGCGGCGTTGGCAAGGTTGTTGCTGTTGTTGGCTTGCTGTTCGAGGATGTGCTTGGCGCCGGTCATGGCGGTGTAGATCAGGCGGTCCATTTATTTTCCTTTAAATTTTTTCGCGCATGCCGCGCCCTTCTTTACAGCTCCGCGCAGCGACAGTTGCCGTTGCCCTTGACGTCCCGCGCAGCGACAGTTGCCGTTGCCGTTGCCGTTGCCGTTGCCGTTGCTTTTGACGCTGCCTTTGACCTGGATCCCCGTTAGACGGCGACGCGTCGCC